>CAWVYJ010000012.1:0-41807 GCA_963934365.1 uncultured Dehalococcoidales bacterium
CTTCAGAAACTTCAGTCTCGGTTTCTTCTGTAGTCGTTTCTTCGTCGTCTGAAATTTTTCCGCCGGTGGAAACAGTTCCGGTTACACGAAGATGATCAGGAGCGTAAGGAAGGAGAGCCAAATGACGCGCACGCTTGATAGCGGTCGTCAAGCTTCGATGGCACTTCGCACAGTTACCAGACTTTTTACCGGCTTCGATTCGACCACGGTCAGTGATGAATCGTCGAATGCTCGAAACATCTTTGTAGTCAACCGTACTCTCTTTACAGTAACACTGGCGTCGACGTCGGGTTCCGCCACGGCGGAATGGTGGGCGGGATGCGCCACCTTGGGTTGTTCGGGGGGTTGTCATTTTTTACCTCGCGGAAAGGACAGCAGAACAATTCGGCAACTTGCCAAACTCGCACTGCATGGGAACTGCTACCAGGGCAGTTCCTCCACGTCTTCTGATGGGTTATTTGCAGCAGCAGGAGCCTGCTGAACTGGAGGGCCAGATGGCCCCACTGAATAAGATTGGGCTTCCGTCGGTGCACCGGCTCCCGTCGATTCACCACCAGGGGAGTCAAGAAAAACTACCTTGAAAGCTCTAACTTCTAGCGATGTGCGTGCCTCACCCGAACTGCTTGTGTACTGACGAGTCGATAAACGACCATCAACAAACACCCGGCGACCCTTTGCCAAATACTGGTTTACCGATTCTGCCTGACGCTCCCAAGACGTAACTCGGAACCATTCGGTATCTTCGGTCCATTCACCTTTTTCGTCACGCCTGTTGTTGTTCACAGCAAGACTGAAACTTGTAACAGGAGTGCCACTCGGGGTGTAACGCATCTCGGGATCGTTACCCGCCCGGCCAATAAGAAGTATCTGGTTAAGACTCAATTGAAATTCATCCGTGCCTAGCTAAGAGCCAGACTTTACTCAGCTGCTTCTGTAACTACAGCCGTCTTGATTTCATCGCGAACCAGCAGATGCCGAATGATCGACTGATCGGCGCTAATTGCTCTTTCTAACTCAGGAGCCTTAGCACCATCGATTTCAAAGTTCACCTGAAGGTAGTAACCCTCAGTGTTATTCAAAATTGGGTAAGCCAATGTACGCTTGCCCCAAATGTCGGTGCCTGAAACTTCACCGCCGACACCGGCAACAAGTGAAGTGATTTTCTCTACGGATTCGGTACCCTGATCTTCGTCAGCTTCGCTACCGAGAATCCAAACTAATTCGTACTTTCTCAACGATCCACCGTGTTCTTTATAAATTTGAGCGAAACCTATTCAGTCTATCACGCTATTACGTCCCGTCAGCCACCATTTTCGCAGTAGCTAGCCCTAGTTCCAAGTCTAGTGTCACATTTTGGTTGTAATACCCGCTAGGAATCGAGACCAGGAACAGGGAATTTCGATGCGAATATGGCTACTTCACCACCAAGTTTCGCAAGTGCTGATTCATTGCCTTGTGCCTTGACTGCTTCGAGAATGTACCCAGCAACGTGTTCCATATCAGTCACATTCATCTCACGAGATGTAAGTGCTGGAGTACCGATCCTAATACCAGATGTAACCATTGGTGATTCAGGATCGAACGGAATTGTGTTCTTGTTTACAACTAACCCAGCTGAAATCAAAGCGGCTTCTGCATCTTTACCTGTGAGACCAATCGACCGGGTGTCGACCAGCATCATGTGGTTCTCAGATCCACCAGCAACGATTCGTAATCCACCAGCAGCAAGTCCACTAGCTAGTGCCTTCGAGTTCTGAACGACCTGATTTGCGTAGTCTTTGAACTCAGGCTGCATGGCTTCCTTGAATGCAACTGCTTTACCGGCGATTACGTGTTCCATTGGGCCACCCTGCATATTTGGAAATACTGCTGAGTTGTACTTGCGGCGAAGTGCTTTTTTCGTAAGAGCCATTGCGCCACGAGGACCTCGCAAAGTTTTGTGAGTCGTACTCGTTACGATGTCAGCATATTCAACGGGCGATGGATGTGCACCACCAGCTATGAGGCCAGCGATGTGGGCCATATCGACCAGTAAGTAAGCACCGACTGAATCGGCTATCTCACGGAAACGCTTGAAGTCTATGGTCATCGGATATGCTGTGTAACCAGCAATGATTATCTTCGGCTGAAATTCTTGGGCTTGCTTCTCTATAACGTCGTAATCAAGTGCTTCAGTGTCAGGATCGACTCCGTAGTGGCCGAATTCGTATAGCTTGCCAGAGAAGTTCACCGGTGATCCATGAGTGAGGTGACCGCCGTGATCGAGCGACATTGCCATCACTTTGTCGCCAGGATCAGCGAGGGTGAAGAATGCTGCCATATTTGCCTGCGAGCCAGAGTGAGGCTGAACATTGGCATGATCGGCACCAAAAAGCTCTTTTGCACGATCGATAGCAAGCTGTTCACTAATGTCGACGTTCTCGCATCCAGCGTAGTAACGTCGACCCGGGTACCCCTCGGCGTACTTGTTTGTGAGAACAGAACCACCTGATTCAAGAACGGCGGCGCTGGTGTAGTTCTCAGAAGCGATCATCACCAGTTGATCACGCTGACGCCGCTCTTCGTTTTCAATGACTTTTGCGATTTCAGGATCAAAAGTGGCAATTGCCGACATGGGTTCTCCGATACAGCGTTCCAACGCATTTACTAGAGTCTGGACACTGTTGGCTTGCTATCAAATATTTGTTGAATCTCAAAACCAGATTCAATCACATCGATTAAGTTTATAACTGGTATCAAAAATTCGCCGCTTTTCCTTTAATAATCCCTAAATATTCACCGCCACTAGTTATGATGTGTTGCCTTATATCCACATATTTGATGTGCTTCCCTCATCAAGGAAAATCTATGACCTACCCTTTTTCGACGCGTAATCAGGTGACGAAATTCGAAGCTATCGACTTCGTTCCGAAACGAGCTATGGTCATTTTCGCCCACCCTGACGACGCCGAGATTGGCGCAGGTGCCACAGCAGCGCTCTGGGCGGCGCAGGGTTGCGAGATTACGTATGTTCAGTGCACAACTGGTAGCAGTGGAAGCAACGATACAGAGATGACTTCCGAGAAAATTGTCCGTATTCGAGCTGCAGAACAACGCGCCGCCGCCGATGAAATTGGCGCCACCGATATCGTTATTTTAGATCATCCAGACGGAGAACTCGAAGCAGATCGGGTCTTTTTGAGCGAGGTAGTGCATGCACTACGCAAGTACCGACCTGATGTCGTGTTCACCCATGACCAGCACCGTATTCATGGTTTCCAACATCGTGATCATCGTAACGTCGGAATTACGGTTCAGGACGCGGTGTACCCATATGCCCGAGATCATTTGCACTTCCCCGAACAGCTCGGCAAGGGCATCGAGCCGTATAAGGTCAAGCACGTCTTCTTCTGGGGTACTGACATCCCCGATGTGATCGTCGATGTATCAGATTCAGTCGACACAAAAATAAACGCCCTTTCAAAACATGAAAGCCAGCTGCCAGGGTTGTCGTTCGGCTCAGAGATGGATATGCGAATGCGGACTCGTCACTCTGATGCGGCCAAGGGCTACGGATTCAAATATGGTGAGTCGTTTCGACGTCTCACCGCCCGTACTTAACCGAGATTGTTACTGAATGGCACGAGTAGACTTACACGCACATATCCTGCCCGGGCTAGATGATGGCCCGGTGGCAGTAGAAGAAAGCCTAGTGATGGCTCGCATGGCAGCGCGTGATGGCACCGGTATTATCGTTGCCACACCTCACTACCAAGATATGGAGTTAGAGCATAAATCATCTAGTATCGTTCCTGAATTGGCCGATACTTTGAATGCTGCGCTCAGAAACGACACCCTTCAAAGAAGAACACCTACTGTTCGAATATTAACTGGGATGGTCCACCGACTTGACATGTCTCTACCAGATTTGGTCGACTCCAAATCGGCTATCACTTTGAATCGAACGCGGTTTCTCTTGGCCGAACCCCCATTTACTCGCCTTCCTTCATATGTGGAAGAAGTTATCGGACGCCTAATAACCCAGCGACTCGTCCCGGTGCTAGCGCATCCTGAGAGAAACGTCGTATTTCAGCAAAACCCGAAGCGACTGCAAGACTTAGTCGATGAAGGCGTGATTGTCCAAGTAGCTTCGGGCAGCCTGACAGGACAGAATGGCGAAGACGCTCGTCGAGCAGCCGAGCAGTACATAAGGCACGGTATGGCACACGTAGTTTCATCTGAAATGCACAGCCAACGAGCTCCACGAGTACCTCAACTGAGTGATGCGTTTGAGATAGTTACCGAACTTGTCGGTTATCCAGAGGCGATAGATATCTTCGAGACTAACCCGGCCATGATCATTGAGGGCAGATCGCCTCAACAAGAACGTATGGCGCAACCTCGGTTGAAGCAGCGTTGGATACGGATGCCAACGATTGAAATCAACAATCCAATATCTGAACGAACACGCCGGTTTTGGAAACGAACATTCCGCCGAATTACGCGGCGGACAACCCGCGTATAAGACGTACAAAACTTGTGATTAGTGGTTCAAGGAATCTACGCAGGTAAGTCGTGAATACGTAGATAGATATTCCAACTACTGCCCCGCCAACGATGTCGGTCGGATAGAAAATGCCGGCGTACATACGTGAGAATCCGAACAAAGCTGCAGCCACATACAACCAAAATCCAAACTTCCGATTGATAGTCCAAGCAGCTGTCGCAACAGCAAAGCTCACAGCCACAGGGTTCGCAGGAAATGATGGATCGGTTGGTGAATAGAACATCAAGGTCAATTCATCGCCGTGCTCTACAAACGGTCGAGGTCGCTCGATGGTTATGTTGAAGAGCCACACAACTATGTTGGAGATCGATAGAGCGCTAATGCCCATGAGTGTCGTTAGCTGATATCGAATCCGCTGTTCAGGATTTTTACCCGAGAACCAAAGACCAAGCATGCTCAATGAGAACACTAGCGGCATCAAATAGTCACTAGCGGCGATTCGCATCAAATTGTCGAAAGCGGTAATGTTGCCCGACAAGCCGTTCAGCCAGATTACGATATTTGCATCGATGGAAGTCATTTCGATGACCTGCCCCATATCGACTTGATCAAATTCCAAGAATCGGCTTCACGAATACCCTTATGCCAAAGCTCACCAATGTCAGCCTTGAAATTCCGCCACGACTCAGGTTGAACAGAGAGGTATGACCGGTTGGCGAGCCCCACTAGGCCGTCTTGCGGAACTGTGTTCTGATCATCATAAGATTTCGGTTGAACCGTGTTTAGTATTTTAATACTCAGGGTTCCCGCAATGGCTGACACAGCAAACGCTGTTATGGCAGCAAGGGAGAACCAACCCGCCTGCTTAACACCATCGAGCCCGCCGTGGATATCGTTGACGTTACGGGCGCCTGCAAGCTCGTCCCAACTGGCTTTGCCCCAGTCGCGAGTCAGCGAGTTTGCCTCAACGCTACCTGCCGCCCACGGACCATCAACCCAAAGGGGTTGCGTGAAGAAAATTGCGATGGCTGTGACTATCAATGCTATGCCAAGCCAACGAGTCATCGTGGCGTGAGGTGTTAACCAAAGACCGCGTGTACCTGCATTAGAAACCGCTATTTGGATGGTACCAAGGCTCGTGAGAAATGCGAAAAGTAAGTAATGGCCCGCAAACAGATCTCGCACGACACCGGGATCAGTATTCAATCAGTCATCCTCTACTTAAATTGATTGCTGAAAATAGCGAACCCTTGACGACTCTAATGTGGTTGACGAATCAAGCTTTGGTACCGACCGAGATTCCCGGTTGCCTATCCGCCAGAAGGAGTCACCATCGTGTACCACTTAGAGTAGTTTGGGTTATCCCCAACTACTGTCGTGAAGTACAAATCTTGCAGTTGCTTGGTGATAGGCCCAGTTTCACCAGTTCCGATATTACGATTATCTAACTCCCCAACCGAAGTTAGGTGCGCTGCGGTACCCGTAAGGAATACTTCGTCGGCAAGATATAGCTCGGATCGGTGTATGTGGCGCTGAACGACTTCCAGACCGAGTTCGTCTTTCGCAAGTTGGATAACGGAGTCTCGAGTGATTCCTAGTAGGCAGTTATCAGTTTCAGCAGGAGTGCTGATCACGCCATCACGAATCATGAACAGATTTTCGCCCGATCCTTCAGAAACTGAACCATCCTGATTCAGCAAAATCGCTTCATCGAAACCAGCCGCAATAGCTTCGGTCTTTGCCAGAATACTCGTGGTGTATAGACCAGAAATCTTTACGCCGGTTGGCATTGAAGAATCCATCGGTCGTCGCCACGACGATGTTTGGCATTTCAGAGGACGACTGTTATCGATGTAGTTTCCAAATGGCAGGATCACCAACATGAACTCGTCTGAAACAGTGTTCAAGTTGAGGTTGGCAACCAACTGCTCGCCTTTGAACGCAAGAGGCCTGATATAAACATCTTCGGCAAATTCGTTCTTCTCAAGAAGATCGGTTGTGATTTTGCATAGATCTGCGACCGAGTAAGGAAGATTAATCCGCAAAATCTTGCAACCGCGCAAAAGCCGCTCATAGTGTTCTTCTAATCGAAAGATCGCTACTTCGCCCAGTCGTTCGTTCCAGTTTCCTCGAATTCCCTCGAAGACGGCTGTTCCATAGTGTAGAGCGTGAGTTTTGACGCCTACCGTAGCGTCCTCTTCGGGAACTTGTTTCCCACCGAGGAAAGCCCAGGTCTGTTGCGTCATAATTCTTCTCCTAAATATGCAACAACGCCCGCAATCTCTGCGCCTCTCGTGGCAATCACGGAAGGCAAATATCAGAAAGCGCGGGCGTGTCAGTTCAAATAAGTAACTGCACTCTAATTGGCGGCTCGCTAAAGCAACCAGCCGCCAATTATACGAACGCGTGGGCAAGCAACAAGACCAATTTGCTCATCAAAGCACAATTTAGTTTCGAAGCTGACCCCTACGATCGTAATTTAGTGTGTAGCTATCGTTCTTTCGGCGATGTAATCAAAATTAATATCTTCGCCCAAACCCGGAAGCGATGGCATCTGGATATAACCGTCTTCGTCCATAGGATCGACAATGCTATTCAGGTGGCTCGGCACTTCGTCGTGATCGATAAACGGGTGGAGCAATCCTCGCTCGTACCAAGTTGTGTTCATGATTCCACCGATCACAGCAAGGTTTCCAGCTCCGCCACCGTGGATTTCACAATCCATGTTGAATGACTCAGCCAAGTGAGCACACTTCATGCTCGGGCCGATACCACCAACATCTTCGACTCCGACCCGAACGATGTCGCAAGCCTTGCTGGCGATCCACTCGGCACGTGTGTGGTGCTTTCCGTAGGCGTACTCAGGACCAATCACAGGAATCTCCAGCTGGTCAGCGAGCCAGCGATATGATTCTGTTGAGTGCTCGTCCATTGGCTCTTCATACCAGTAGTAATCGAGATCCTGAATACCCTTACCCAATCGCAAAGCATCCATACGCGAATACCAGTGATTAGCATCGAGCATCAACGGAAAATCAGGTCCGACAGCTTCGCGAACAGCGGCACATGCCTTGATGTCCATTTCAACGCTCGGAGCCCACGTCACAGGAGGCATCCATGTGTGTAGCTTGATAGCTCTGTAACCGCGGTTGACCATCCACTCAGCAAAGTTTGCGTAGTCCTCAGGAGTGGAAAGTCCGTCCGTTATCTCGTCACCACACATCGTCGATCCATAAGCGAGAACCTTGTCTCGGTATCCGCCTAACATCTTCCAAACAGGCGTGTCTGACGCTCGACCTGCGAGGTCCCACAGCGACATTTCAGCAACAGCCATCGATCGGTCGGTGAGATTGGCACCACTTCCGCGCTGCCATTTAGCAAGGTTGATCCACAGCTTTTCACGATCTCGTGGATCTTCTCCCATGAATACTTTTTTGAAGAAGTTCTCGATGATGTACGGGCGAAGCGCTTCTGGCGAACCGAAGGAATAGCCTGAGTTACCCTCGTCGTCAGTGATGGTCAACAGCGCTTCGGTTGTGTCGTGTTCTGGACCGGGATGAGTGTGCCCGTCGGTGTCATTGACCTTTTTAGAGGTCGATTGAAACGTGGTTACTTTGATTTTCTCGATTTTCATTTTGGTGATGTGCTGCTTTCAAATGGAATGACTAGACGCGGTTGCAAGACTGGCAAACCGGTCATAACCGGAATAGGTTTAGGTCGTTTCGACCGTTAACTCCAAGCTTGCGTAACAGGATCGGGAATGCCGTCCCAGCGGCTCAGACCTTGCGCACGCATTACGGCAATTCGCTTGACGACTTCAGGGTTGCCGAGTCCATGCAAAGGCTTACCCGTCAAAATGTTCACAGCATTCTCTCCCCAACGAGTAGCGCCGACAATTCCGCTGATGTCAGAATTACCTGCGTTGTGCGGAGTTATCGTCAGATTATCGAGTTTCAACAGCGGGCTCTCAGCATCTAGGGGCTCGATCTGCGTAACGTCGATTCCAGCAGCGTAAATCACACCAGTTTCTAAAGCCTGTTGCAGTCCACCTTCATCGACAATCGGGCCACGTGCGCAGTTGATGAACACCGCAGTTGGTTTCATTTTGCTGAACGCGTCGATATTGAAAATCTCATTCGTCTCAGCCGTCGCTGGAGAGTGAACAGTCAGGTAATCAGACTCGGCAAGAAGCGTGTCGAAATCGACCATTTCTACACCGAGCAGATCAGCAGAGGTCTGAGGCACGTAAGGATCGTAAGCAATTATTTTTGAAGGTCCGAATCCACGGACCCGATTCGCAAATCCCTTGCCGATGCTGCCCAGTCCGAATATACCTACAGTGTTTCCGGCAATACGTCGTAACTGGCCGCGCAGAGCATCGACCTCAGCAGGTCGATCTGACCACGCCCCTGCCTTCAAAGCAGCGTTCTGTTCAGGAATTTTTCGAGTGATAGAAAGCAACATCGCCATTGCGTGGTCTGCGACCTCAGATGTGTTAATACCAGGAGTGTTTGTGGCGCAAATTCCAAGCTCAGTTGCAGCCACTAGATCGATCGAATCGACTCCAACTCCGGAACGGCCGACCATCTTCAAATTTGGTAGCGCTTCCAATACTTTACGAGTGGTATGAGGCACCGTTCCAACCAGCAGCACGTCGGCATCCTTAGCCGCTGTAATCACCTCATTTTCGGTTCGAGCAGGAAGGTAAGCTACTTCCATTCCGGCCTCTTCGATGACGTCTGTTGTCAGCCTGCTCGGCTGACGGTTGTACATAGTAATCACGACCTTAAATGGCATTCTGATTCTCCGAACTTCTTAGATCTGCGATGTTGCCTCACACTTGAATTTTCAGGTAAAAGTTTACTCTATTTATGTTTACCTCCGGTATTAATAAAACGCCTGAAGTAGATAATGACATAACCACCACCAACCCAACGATCGGTCAATTGGGGCTGGGCTGAGGTGTGAGTCATAGTCATCGCTAGATTAGGGGGTCTAATTTATGATTCGATCGTTAGGACTCCGAGTTAATCCAAGTGACTCTACTCCGCCAAATGACTAAACTAGTTCAACAATGACTTATTGTGACCAATCTCACTCACAACCTCTGTACGGTGTCCACACCGTTCGTGACGTGATGATGCCAATGAGAGATGGCATCAAACTCGCCACAGATATTTTTCTTCCTTGCCACGGAGACGGTCGAATAGTCGACGCCAATGAACAGGTGCCTGCGCTGCTTGTTCGCACCTCCTACGACAAGACTGCTCCAGAATGGGACGATGTCATTCCGTTTTACGTACGGCGTGGTTACGCATTCGTCGTTCAAGATCTGCGATCTCGTTTCCGCTCAGAAGGAGATGGTCATTACTACCACACAGTGAATCCGTGGGAGGGTGACGATGGTTACGACACAGTCGAATGGCTGGCTGCTCAAGATTGGTGTTCGGGCAAGATAGGTACTCTAGGATCATCTCACCGCGCGATCACACAAACTCAATTAGCCCTGCGTAAACCACCACATCTTGCGGCGATGTGGGTCGAAGCAGGCCCGACTGACATATACCGACATGAAGCTCGTGAGGGCGGTGCGATGTCGCTCCAAATGTTCGGAGCTGCTCACCTACACGCCCTAGATAGTCACGAAGTTGGAAATGACCCAAAGAAAGCCAAGATCATTCTTGACGCCATGCGCGATATGCCCGAGTGGCTACAAAAATTCCCACTAAAGCCTGGAGAGACAGCACTGAGAGTCGCTCCGGATCTCGAAAAGACTGTTTTCGACTACTACTACAGAGGCGAATATGACGAGTGGTGGTCACAAGAATCGGCGAATCAGGAACCGCTCATAAAGGACGGTCAACACGCGGACGTGCCTGTTACTGTTTCGTGCGGGTGGTACGACAATTTCGTTGGTGCGACTGCCAACTATTTCGTTGAACTGAACCACCAAAACGAGTCGCCGACACGGCTCGTTCTCGGAGCCTGGTGACACGGAGGAACGCGATCCACTGGTCAGTGGCATGGAGATACAGACACTGGGCGTGAGAGCGTTTGGGGTTCAGATATTTACAATCCGGAAAGGCTGAAGTTTTTCGATCAGCATTTAAAGGGATTGTCAGCACCCGATAACGATCCGCCAGTTCGGATTTATGTGATGGGTACCGGAGATGGCAAGAAAACGCCTGAGGGACACCTGAATCACGGAGGTTACTGGCGTGATGAGAACGAATGGCCGCTAGAACGAGCACAGTTCCAAACTCTCTATCTGCACGACGACGGATCACTTGATTCATTTGAGACGATGGAAGAAGAGAGCAGCGTAACCTACACGTACGATCCCGAAAAACCTGTGCCAACGGTTGGTGGCCAGTTGGTCGGCATGTTCAAGATCAAAGCGCCTGAGGACGGTGGTCCATCGCGTGATGAAGTACCAGAGTTTCTCGATCAATGGATGCTCGCTCGCAATAATCTCACAGAAGTAATTGCGGCTGGTGGATTTCATCAAAAGGAAGGGCCTGAATGGATCGGAGCCGAGGAGCCATATCAGCTTCTTAAAGACCGACCTGACGTTGTAACGTTCGAAACTGACCCGTTGGAAGACGACACTGAAGTCACAGGTGAAGTGATGATCAAGCTATGGGTGTCTTCGACTGCGATCGATACCGACTTCACTGTGAAGCTGATAGATGTATATCCGATGAGCGATGATTATCCAGAGGGCTATCACTTGAACCTGACGGACACGATTTTACGAGCTCGATACCGAAATTCGTGGACTGACCCAGAAATGATGACACCGGGCCAGCCAGTCAAAGTTTCTATAACCCTATGGCCAACGTCGAACGTGTTCAAAAAAGGACACCGCATTCGATTGGATGTTTCAAGTTCGAACTTTCCACGGTTTGATGTAAACCCAAACACCGGTGAGCCAGTTGGTCTTCATACGCACATGGTCGAATCCGCCAACACGATTCACACTGGTGCCGATCATCCATCGAGAATAGTGCTGCCGATTATTCCGCTCAAAAATAGCGACTTAACTTAGCTGTCGGTTAGTAGGTAGTAGCGTACGCCAGTTCACCAGAATTGAAGCCTAGCTGTCAGAAAAAACCATACTTTTGCAAGTCTCAAATAGAACGCTTATAGGAAGTGTGTACAAAAAAATCCAAACATTCACAACATTGAAAAGCATCGACAAAAAGCATACTGAGATCAAATACAGAATAGCAATTGCGCAACACACCCGATCCGAGTTAGGCTAACCGCTAAATAATTAATCACCGTGTCGAAAATACGGACTTTCTCTGTTAATTAATGCCCCCTTTTGACGAGATGGAACACTAAGGCAGCGCTAACAGCACACGTTAACGCTATCTCTCGCCTTACTAAAGCGGGTGTTTTTTTGTTTAGCACTCGGCAGTTCTGAAAAACATATATAAATGACATCTGGTCCGCAAAAACATTCTTCGTTCTTCAGCTTCCCTCACCCCATGAACTCGAGCGTTGCTCGCGTCGTCGCGACGGGAGTGGTAATCATGGCAGTTACGACAATCCTTCTAGATCAGCCATGGATCACCCTCGTACTGGCTTTTGGTTTCATCGCTCGTGTTACAACCGGCCCACGAGTCAGCCCTTTAGCGATTCTCGCTTCTAAGGTGATCGTTCCAAAATTAGGGCTGCCATATCGACCCGTAGCTGGACCACCGAAGCGGTTCGCCGCAGCTATCGGAATTGCATTTAGTGTTTCAGCAGCTATTCTTTCGCTTGGATTCGGCCTAAACGGAATTGCCTACATAGTTCTTGGCGGGTTAATTTTCGCAGCTGGGCTTGAATCGATGTTTGGTTATTGCCTAGGTTGCCAGATTTTCGGCTTTCTGATGAAATTTGGAGTCATTCCCGAAAGCGTCTGTGAAGACTGCGCCGATTTTGACAACCGTGCTAAGCGCATGGCAGAACTCGGACTCCGCCCCGATGGAACACCGCTAATCGATTAATTAGCTACAGATCAAATCTGTAAAACAAAAGACCCTAATATAATTTAGTGGTATTTTTGTTATTGCTAAGAGGCTGCGCCAGCGACTACGCCTCTCCCCTAGATTTGTATTCGTCGAAGAGCTTCCAAGTATTGTCGTTGAATGGATAGTACTTACCGGGCGAGCCGGGATTCTTTCGGAGCTCCTTCTTAATCACCTGCTCGACCTCTTCGCGTTCGGCAGCAATCTCCAAAACGCGGTTTGCCATCGCAGCAGGAACGACTACTACTCCGTCATCATCACCAATGATAGCGTCACCGGGCCTAACCACTACTCCACCGCACTCGATCACATCGTTTACACCCCAAGGCTGCATCACCGCAGGTCCCTGCTTAGCAGTAGAAGAATGTGCGAAAACGGGGAAGCCGTAGTCCTTCAATTCCGCCGTGTCACGCACTGATCCGTCGGTGACCAAGCCGCCTACTTTTAGCTGAGCCAATCGGTAGAACTTGATATCACCACCAATAGACTCCCAAGGGCCGACCGACGAAGCAACTAGCACTTCGTTGGGTCCACATAGCTCAAAAGCTATATATTCAGGTGAATCCTCAGCCTTTGGTTTGTCCTTTAGGACGTCAGGTCGGTGCGGGACGAATCGCAGCGTGACCGCCCTACCGACCATCTTCTGCCCAGGGAATATCGCCCGTGCGCCGTGAATCATCGACTGCGGCCAACCGTCGACCCAGAGTCCATCGATAAGCGTTTGCGTTGGCAACTCGCCTAACTTGGCGAGAATCTCATCTGAAATTGCGGGTGCGGAAGTCACTATCTTCTCCAATATTTACATGTAACTGAGGCAGCAACAAACTCGACTACGAGCCTTGCTTGAATTTTTCGAGCACCGTTACCAGTGCTGCACTGGCAGGTACCGGGACATCTGCTTCACGCCCAATACGGACTACTGCCCCAAGAATGTCATCTAGCTCTAACGGCTTGCCATTGTCGAGATCGTACTGCAGTGAAGCTTGAGTTTCTTCAGCTTCACCAATTGCGTCGTTCATCTTCGACTCTACACATCGTGGCGGAAACGTAACGCCTTGCGACTGACCAACGGCGACAATCTCTTCCATAACCGTTCGAACGGTGTGCTCTCCGTGCGGACTTGCAAGAATTTCGACGAACGAAGACCGGGAAGCTGCCATCACAGACCCGATCGATCCGACGCTCACCATCTTGGTCCACAGCGTATCAACGATGTTACTGCTGACAGCTACCTGCATGCCTTCACGGTCGAACAACTTGCGAACGGATTCGGTGCGCTCGGTCGTCGAACCGTCATCTTCACCAAATTCGATCATAGCGGTCGAGCCGGTTTGATTGATATGCCCGGGTCCAGCGATTCCTGTTTCAATATACGTTGCACCCTGAATCACGTGCTCGCCGCCGAAAGCTTCACCCAGAATCTGACCAGCGGTGGCTCCGTTTTGGATCGTAAGAATGATGGTATTTTCGCCGATCATGCTCGCCATCTTAGGGAACGACTCAGCGTTCGAGTACAACTTGATGCAATGAAGAATCAAGTCGACTTCGCCAACAGTTGTTGGGTCGTTAGTAACCGGAACCTTCACATTAAAGTTGCCCCAGTGGCTATCGACCTGCAGTCCATTTTTGGAGATTGCTTCGCCATGAGCACCTCGGGCAATCAAAATAACATCTTCGCCCTGATTGGCGAGAAGACCGCCAAAATATCCACCGACAGCTCCCGCACCCATTACTGCTATCCGCATTGCCAGTACCTAATCTCTTTCGTTCGTATCCAATAATCACAAACCAAATTTGCCGACAACAATATCGGATTACAGCGTAGATTGGCTTGGAAATATGTCCTGACTCGCTCGATAACTTGCAAACTCCATTTCGATCAATTTGCCCTTCTTTTGAAAATTTTTATTTGTTTAATGAATGGAAACAAACCGCTGGTAAAATTAATTTTCGAGTCAACAAAGGAATTATAAATTTGTCAGAAACTACTCTCGTTCGAACCGGCGACCGCTCTTTATCAGAACAGCGTCTGGTAAATATCACCCCCGGTTACGTACCCGATGCTGAAGGTTCAGCACTGATCGAAACTGGAAATACCGTGGTGATGTGTGCAGCGACCATAGAGACCCGAGTTCCGCCCTGGATGCGTGGCAAGGGGACCGGCTGGGTAACCGCAGAGTACTCAATGCTTCCACGATCGACTCGTGAGCGAGTACGACGCGAACGTTCAAAGGTCGGTGGACGAACGCAGGAAATCCAGCGTCTTATCGGGCGTGCCTTGCGGTCGGTAACCGATCTTTCTGCACTTGGCGAAATTTCGATAATGCTCGATTGTGACGTACTCCGAGCCGACGGTGGAACACGAACCGCTTCGATCACAGGAGCATACGTAGCTCTTCATCAGGCACTAAACGGCCTGCTTGAAGCAGGAACGATAGAATCACTTCCTCTGAAAGATCAGATTGCAGCTATCAGCGTTGGCATCGTCAACGGAGTCGCTGTTCTCGACCTCGACTATAACGAAGACTCCTCGGCTGACGTCGATATGAACGTAGTCATGACTGGCGCTGGCGAATTTGTCGAACTTCAGGGCACTGGCGAAGAAGCTACATTTACTAGATCTCAGTTAGACGAGATGCTTGTGCTCGGTGAAGCAGGAATCAAGAACCTGCTCGAAGCACAACGCAACGCCCTCGGTCTCTAAAACTATTTGAAAACGCCGTCCTAATTGTCGACGGCACCGCACTAGAAGCAGAAGAAACAAAAGAATCACATGTCGAAAATCACTTCAGTTCTCGGACACGAAATACTAGATTCACGTGGCAATCCAACCGTTGGCGCAACAGTAATACTGGACGACGGCACGACTGCATCAGCTGCGGTTCCTTCAGGAGCCAGCACGGGAAGCCGAGAAGCTGTTGAACTTCGAGACTCTGACAAAAACCGCTTCGGCGGAAAAGGCGTTCTCAAGGCTGTTGGCGCAGTAAACGGTGAGCTCGCAAAGGCTATCATCGGACTTCAAGCGACAGATCAACGAGTTATCGATCAAGTAATGATCGAGCTAGACGGCACTGCAAACAAAGGCCGAGTCGGTGCGAACGCCATTCTCGCTATCTCTCTCGCTGCCCTTCGTGCGGGCGCGGTCAGCTCCGGTAAGGAAGTGTTTGAGCACATTGCCCAACTCTCTGGCAACGATTCGCCAATCGAGCTACCAGTGCCAATGTTCAACGTTCTAAATGGCGGAGCTCACGCTATGGGCTCGACTGATTTTCAAGAATTCATGGTCGTGCCAGCTGGCATCGACTCATTCTCCGAAGCACTTCGCTGCGGAGCCGAGATATACCAGTGGTTAAACAAGAAGCTCCATAGCGACGGTCACGCAACAACCGTGGGTGACGAAGGCGGATTTGCTCCACAGGGACTGACGAACCGACAAGCACTCGAATACGCAACCACTGCCATTGAGGGTGCTGGTTACAAGGCTGGCGAAGAGGTGTTCATTGCACTCGACCCCGCATCGTCGGAGTTCTACGTCGACGGTATCTATGATCTCTCCCGAGAAAGTCGAAAACTTTCTAGCAAAGAGATGGTCGAAGAGTACGCAACGCTCGCAAAGGACTTCCCGATCTACTCAGTCGAAGACGGACTCGCCGAAGACGATTGGTCCGGATGGGAAATGCAAACCGCTAAAACTGGTGATCGTATCCAGTTAGTCGGAGATGACTTGTACGTCACTCAGGCTCGCTACGTCCAGCAGGGAATCGACACGAAAGCAGGGAACGCGGTTCTCGTAAAGTTGAACCAAGTCGGCAGTGTTTCTGAAACGCTCGATACTGTTGCCCTCGCGCAAAACTCAGACTTCGGCGTTGTAATAAGCCACCGATCGGGTGAGACTGAAGACACATCGATAGCTGATCTTGCAGTTGGGACTTCAGCTGGTCAGATTAAAACTGGAGCCCCAGCCCGAAGCGAACGAATCGCAAAATACAACCGCCTGCTCCGAATCGAAGAGCTTCTCGGCGATAAGTCACGATACGCGGGCAAACGAGTTCTGCCTAAGTAACACAGAATCCTATTATTTAGATGAAAATTGCTCGAACTAAGCAAACGAAGTAGGCACATAAAAATGACAAAAACAAAAGTTGGAATCAACGGATTCGGAAGAATCGGCAGACAGGTATTCCGAACTATCTCCGAGCGACACGGCGACACTCTCGAAGTGGTAGCGATCAATGATCTCGGCGACGCAGCGACCAATGCGCACCTATTCAAGTTCGACTCAACATACGGTCGATACGCTGGAACAGTTGAAGCAAAAGACGGTGCACTCATCATCGATGGGCTAAATATCGCTTCGTTCTCAGAGCGAGATCCTTCTCAGATCAAATGGGCTGATGTTGGCGTTGAGATAGTAATTGAGTCAACCGGATTATTCACTGACGCCACAAAAGCTGCGGGACACCTCACTGGCGGCGCGAAGAAGGTCATCATCTCGGCTCCCGCCAAGAACGAGGACCTCACAGTCGTACTCGGCGTTAACCAGGACCAGTACGACCCTTCAGTCCACAACGTAGTCTCCAACGCATCTTGCACCACGAACTGTGTTGCGCCGATGGCGAAAGTGCTGCACGACAGATTTGGCATCGAAAGTGCGTTGATGTCGACCATCCACGCCTACACAAACGATCAGAAGATTCTTGACCAAGTCCATGACGATCTTCGTCGATCACGAGCAGCAGCCAACAGCATCATCCCGACAACTACGGGTGCAGCCAAAGCCGTAACTTTAGTAATTCCTGAACTAAAGGGCAAGATCGACGGTATGGCGTACCGAGTACCTGTAATCACAGGATCAGTAACCGATCTGACAGTAAAGCTAACTAAAAATGCTTCGCTTGCCGACGTAAACGAGGCCTACCGTCAGGCATCGATGAGCGACAACTTCCACCATATCCTCGGCTACTCTGACGAGCCGTTGGTATCTGTCGACTACATCGGTAACTCGAACTCTTGCACCATCGACTCACTCGCAACCTCAGCCATTGGCGATGGTTTCGTCAAGGTAGTCGGCTGGTACGACAATGAATGGGGCTACTCCTCGCGAACTGCCGATCTCGCTAACTTCATGGTCGAAAAAGGCATCTAAGCCTAGCTCGAACAAAAAGCATTCTAAAAAGACCCGTAGTGATTATTCACCCCGGGTCTTTTTAGTTGATTCCAACACATTCATTTGCATCAACAAACCGTGCTTCGTTATATGGTGCCGGTGTGCAGATAACCATTTAGTGACTATCCTCCGGGTAGCACCCCCAATTAAACGTGCCTGCTTGGTAGGTTTTTAGCGAGCAATACCACCTACCAATTTCCGTCTGAAAAATCAGCCATCCTCTGCACGCGGGCGTATAATTTAGCGTAATGCGTCACCATGACGCAAAGGTGTGGCGCGGGTTCGGTGTCGCGATCACATATAACCCTGATCTCCCGATTAATAAAATGGGATTGATCTCTAAAAGCCGGAAGGACCATAAAAAATGGCTACACCAATTGATGTCCGAGATGGACAAAGAGGTGCACAGCGTTGGAAAGAAATGTCAAAGCCGGAAGTCGGCGACTGGCGAGTAAAGGGTGGACTTGCCCAGATGCTCAAAGGCGGCGTCATCATGGACGTCGTAACTCCTGACCAGGCGAAAATTGCGGAAGACGCAGGTGCCGTATCCGTAATGGCACTTGAACGCGTTCCTTCAGACATCCGCCGTGACGGAGGAGTCGCACGAATGTCTGACCCCGACCTCATCTCAGGGATCATCGACGCCGTATCCATTCCAGTAATGGCAAAAGCTCGAATCGGTCACTTTGTTGAAGCTCAAATCCTCGAAGCTCTAGGTGTCGACTACTGCGACGAATCTGAAGTTCTAACCCCAGCTGACAACGCTTACCACATCGACAAATGGCAGTACAAAATGCCTTACGTCTGTGGCGCACGAAACATAGGCGAAGCACTTCGCCGAATCGGCGAGGGCGCAGCTATGATTCGCACGAAAGGTGAAGCCGGTACAGGCGACATCGTTCACGCAGTAACGCACGCTCGCCAGATTTTGGCCGACATCCGCACGATACAGAACGCACCAACCGAAGAACTAATGTCGATGGCTCGCGATTTTCAAGCTCCTTATGAGTTAGTTGTAGAAGTCGCTCGCACCGGTAAGCTTCCTGTTGTGAACTTCGCTGCTGGTGGCATCGCCACCCCTGCTGATGCAGCACTGCTTATGCAGATCGGTGTTGAAGGCGTATTCGTTGGTTCGGGAATATTCAAGAGTGACAACCCGGCTAAGATGGCCGACGCTATCGTTCGAGCAACAACTCACTTCAACGACCCTGACATGCTTGCCGAAATCTCTCGTGGACTAGGTGATGCTATGCCCGGTATCGAAGCGAGCAAGATTCCTGAAGATCAGCAGCTTCAGACCCGTGGCTGGTAGGCGCTCAAATTACTAACGCAAACGAAAACTTAGGTACGTCGATGCAACCTCGCATCGGCGTGCTTGCGCTTCAAGGAGATTTCGCCGAGCACATACATATGCTCGATATGATCGGAATCGGCTCCATCGAAGTTCGTAAGGTTCAGCAGCTTTCCGAAATCGATGGACTCATCATCCCTGGCGGTGAAAGCACGACTATCGTCAAGCTTCTTCACATGTTCGATTTCGTCGACGACCTCAGGTCCCATGTCGAATCAGGAATGGCACTTTGGGGCACTTGTGCTGGAATGATCGTGATCGCTCGCGAACTTACCGATCCTTACCCAACTCCCTTAAATCTGATCGACATCGGAGTCGCTCGAAACTTCTTCGGAAGACAGGTCGATAGCTTCGAATCTGAACTAAATATAAAAGGCGTAAAAGGCGATCCGATGCGAGCCGTGTTCATCCGTGCGCCTATCGTGCAGAACACCGGCGACGAGATCGAAACTCTGGCAACAGTTCCAGCAAACGACGATCATCCAGAGCAGGCCGTAGCAGTAAAATCTGGTCGAGTATTGGCAACTTCGTTTCACCCGGAACTCACTCAAGATACCCGACTCCATACACTTTTCGTACAACTAGCGGAAGAAGCTCGATCAGACGAAAATAGAGCCAGCGTTAAAAGACGTTTGACGGAGGAATCTGCGAGTAAAGTATGATCCGCCACCTTCACCCAACAGATTCTCCCGGACTGCTGCAGTTCAGTAAATCTTCAGGACGGGGAGAAACGTGCACCTTGGTCGGTGCACTTCAGGGCGGACCTAGCCGGTTCCCAACGGTTAAGTACGCAACCATAGCCCTGTCGCCGCGAGCATGGCAGAGTTGCTGGGTTGAAGCACGACGCGGTCGAATCGACGGCGTGCTACGAGCAGGTCCTCGTTCAGGGCCAGAAGCGTGGGAAGTTAGCGAACTCTATGTTCGGAATACCAAGAGTGAACTAGCACTTGATCTTCTAGAACAGATTGCCGTACCCGCTGGCGGCGCGGGCTCACATCGAATATTCATTCGGATCCCGACCGATAGCGACTTGTTCGACTACGCTCGCAAAGCGGGGTACGTGGCTCTCTACAGGGAAAGCGTGTTCGTCGCCCAAGCCGCTAGTACGGTGCAAAGCAAACTCGGATTTCCCGATCATCCATTGAAATTGCGACCAAGAATCGAATCCGACGAACAAGCTCTTTTCAAAATGCACAACTCCGTAACTCCAGTAGAAGTGCGAATGAAGTTGGGTCAAACATTGAAAGATTGGTCATCATCTAACGAACGCCTGAGTCGAAAAACTGGTGAATGGGTTCTCGATCTATCAAACGGTGAGATCGGTGCACTAATCCATAAAAATTCGACTCGCTCAGGTCACACTTTCACGCTAAATTGGTCAACGCAAGCTAGTTATGAACTGCCGGGACTGGTCACTGCGGCACTGGCGGAAAGCAAAGATGGGCAAGTATCGACAATCGTGCCAGAATATCGCCCTGAACTATCACATTTACTAGTCACACTCGGATTCACCGAACAGGCTCAATATGAGATTATGGTCAAACCGCTTACTCAACAAGTTGCGGAATCAAAAAAAGCGTTTGCGGCGATAAGCTAGCAAAGTCAAAACCTAAAAATCACGAACAGGAGAAGTTCGAACTGGTAGATCCCATCGCACAGGTCGTCGACGACCTTCAAGCATTCATCAATATTTTTCCTTACGACATCGCTACCGCTCTTGAGGCGAATGAAAATATAGGAGACCTCGTAGAGGTTGTCTTAGACTTAGGAAGAACACCGGAAGCTCGGTTCTCAGTCAATCAAGTTCCGCTCAGCGATGTCGAAGTTTCACGCGAGCAGATCGCCCACGTAGTCGAGCATGTCGGTCACTTTGGCGATGACAATCGAGCCGGTATCGAACGCACATTGCACCGAATATCCGTAATGCGTAACCGAGCCGGCGAACCAGTTGGACTCACCTGCCGTGTAGGTAGAGCCGTATTCGGATCAGTTCGACTCATTGACGATCTCATACGCTCCGGAAAGAGTGTGCTCATTTTGGGGCGGCCCGGAGTCGGCAAAACTACGATTCTACGAGAAACAGCTCGCGTCCTAGCCGACGAAGACGGCAAGAGAGTCGTGGTAGTCGACACCTCAAATGAAATCGCTGGCGACGGTGACGTACCTCACCCAGCAATCGGTCATGCTCGACGTATGCAAGTAGCGAACACGAGCTTGCAGCACAAGGTGATGATCGAAGGGGTTGAGAACCACATGCCAGAAGTGATCGTGATCGACGAGATGAGCACCGAGCTAGAAGCTCTCGCCGCCCGCACGATCGCCGAGCGTGGTGTACAGCTTGTCGCTACAGCGCACGGAAACACTTTAAGCAACGTTATGTCGAATCCGACTCTCGCCGACCTAGTTGGAGGCCAGCAAACTGTAACCCTCGGTGACATCGAAGCTCGACGACGTAAAACACAGAAGACAGTACTGGAACGTAAGCATGAGCCTACTTTCGACATCGTTGTAGAAATTCGTCAACGAAACGCCGTTGCAATTCATCCTGAAGTCAGTACAGCGGTCGACCGTATGTTGAGGGGAATATCGATTCCTCAGGAAGCCCGAAGGCTGCAGCCCGACGGTCGAGTAGAAACCGAGGTCGAAGAGATACCAGGCTCGGAGTCGGAATTCGTTCCAGCCCCATTTGATATTGCAGACGTTGGACGTCGACGGGGTCCGCTGGATAATAACCTAGAACGGGAACGATCTACACGAATCCTACGCAATAGTAGCGGTCGCACGAACGGTACCTCGGAGCGGAATCTTGAGGATCTCGATTCCCGCCCACAAAAGGCAGTACCAGTTATAACTAAAGTATTCCCCTTCGGAATTCCAAAAACTGCTATTTCCGAGATCATTACTGAAACCGACGCACCTGTTGAGGTGGTTGATTTCGCAGACTCAGCAGAAATCTTTGTGACTACTAAATCACATTACGGCCGACGCCCCACTGCAGTCCGAAGAGCAGAGCGTGACGGAGTTATGGTGCATGTTCTTAGGCGAGGAACCAAAGAACAGATTCGTCAGTTCCTGAAACGATTTAAGCAGGAAACTATCCGAGCGCCAAAACTCGAAGTTAGTAATTTTGAAGAACTCAACCAAAGCGGTCGTTCACGCGAAGCTCTAAAAGAAACAGAAACCGCCATAAGTCGTGTCGTATCGGGAGAACAGCGCGTTGAGCTTATGTCCCAACCGCCGTACGTGCGAAGACTCCAACACGGATTAGCCGCTCGCAATAATCTTGGTTCGGCGAGTATGGGCAGAGAGCCTTCTCGACGCGTTGTAATCCGGCGTCGCAAGCGGTAGGGTTCAGAGTATATTTCCGAGGCGACCAACGCTTCGTCTACTGTCGAATACGAGGTATGAAAATTGGCTGGTAAACAGCAGAAAGAAATGGATTTCGGCGCAGCGGCCGGGAGCATGAAAAAGCACACCGTTGAACATGGTCTACTGATCACTTTCGAAGGCGGAGAGGGTGTCGGAAAATCAACTCAAGCCGAACGATTATTCCTAAAGCTCCAAGGCTTCGGTGTCGACGTCATCCACGCGCAAGAACCTGGAAGTTCCGATCTTGGCAACAATGTGCGACGTTGGATCAAACGAGCCAACTCTTCTTCTCCTCTCGCCGAAACTCTCTTGTTTCAAGCAGCCCGTGCTCAACTTATGTTCGAGACTGTTCGACCAGCGCTCGACCGCGGCAAAGTCGTAATTCTTGATCGCTATACCGATTCGACGCTCGCATACCAAGGCTACGCACGTGGTGGCGATCTAAAGACGATCAAGAAGTTGAACGATATTGCGACTGCTGAACTGACACCGCATTTAACTGTCTTGCTTGATCTCGACCCTAAAGAGAGCCTCGCTCGAGTTTCCAATGAGCAAGATATGTTTGTTTCACCAGACGGCAAAGTTGCGACACGGGTAGATGACGAAGGTCAGCGACGGTTTGAAGAGCAACCCCTGAAGTTCCACCAGAACATTCGTAATGGCTACCTAGAAATGTCGAAGACCGATCCACGCTGGGCCGTGATTAAGGCAGATCAAGCAGGACATCGAATCGCTGACGCTATTCTCAAGCGTGTTCGACGATTACTGATTGATCGCAACATTCCAGATTCGATCTTTAAGAGCTAGTCAGAGCCTCATACACTTTAGCCAACGTTTGCTTCAATCTACGATCATGCTTGCTCTCGCCCGGCATTCCATTGAATATTAATGAAACAGCAAGCCCGCGTTCAGGGTCGGCAAATCCGTTCGATGATTCCTTACCACCGTGTCCGAAAGTGCCAGACGAAGCCGCCGTTCCAAAGCCATACGGAACTGCCGGGCTGTGTCGCTGACTATCAACAAAGAAGCCAAGCCCACGATCCATAACGACGCCAAAAGTTTCGTCCAATAGACCTTCATGGTGGGTCGTTGTGAGGGCTGCGATGGTAGATTCTGAAATTATCTGCTTGCAATCAGATGTCACTCCGTCGTTTAACAACATCGAGTAAAACCCGACCATGTCACGAGCGGTTCCGTGGAAGCTGCTTCCGGGTCTGACGAATCTTCCGAGTCGCTCTGGTGAGTAAGCCACATTTACCACCATGGGCTCACGACGGGAATCGTGCATCGAAGCACGTCGATCTCCAAGTTCAGTGGCAAGTTCTGGATTGACATTCGGATATGTGTTGTCCATACCCAGTGGATTGAGAACGAAATCTTCCACAAATGATTCAAACGAGCTTCCACTGGCGCGCTCAACCACTTCTCCAAGAATATGCCATCCAGCAGTCGGTATGTACGCCGATCGCGCTCCGGGACTCCAACCGTCCATCGTACGAGAATCGCTCAGTCGTGCAATCACTTCCGCTCGACTCGTAACGCCATCAGCAAGCGCATCATCAGCCATTCCGGAAGTGTGATTCAAGATGTGCTTGATTTGGATCGTTGATTTACCATGCGCTCCAAATTCCGGAATATGCGAAATGACGGGATCATCGAAATTCAGGCGACCCGAATCTACCAAGACTCCCAACGCGACAGCGGTTATAGGCTTGGCCGACGAAAATAATGGCATGATCGAATCATTCGTCACCTGAACGCCCGATCCCACGACTGTTTCTCCTACTCCGAAATCAGCAATCACTTTGCCATCAATAGCTACGCATAACTGCGCACCGGGATGCAGGCCTTCCTGAATCTGCTGTTCAAGAAGATTTTTCAAAGGCTTAAAAGCGGAAGGAATTATTGGATCAGTATGTTTATCGATTGTGCTCACAAGATCATGGTATGGATCTACACCTATGGCAGTCCAACAGGTTTTTGGCAAATCTAGCATTCACTATCTATCTACATCAAAGCCAAACAAGGTGTTTCATGAACGATCACAGGCGGGTATTCTCGTTCTACCAATTATCAGCCACACACGCGGAGCAAGAACCGGTGAACAAAAATACCCTGAAGCAGAAGCTAAACGAAGGAAAATCCACGATCGGACCGTTCGTTGGTCTCCCTTCCCCCGGTATAACCGAAACTATGGGTTGGATGGGCTTTGATTTCGTCGTGATCGACTGCGAACACGGCCCGATGGACTACGAAACCGCTGAACACATGATTCGTGCCGCAGAGCTTTCTGGCACAACCGCAATTTTACGAATTGGCCTTAACGAACAGCAGCACATCCAGCGCTACATGGACGCCGGCGCGGCTGGAGTCATGATTCCGCTCATCAACAATGCAACCGATGGCAAAGCAGTTGTCGACGCGGTGAAATACCCGCCGATGGGCAAACGTGGTGCCTTCGCAGGTAGAAACGCTCGCTTTGGTCTTCAGGACATGGCGGAGTACATCAAGGAATCTAACGAAGAAACATTCGTATCGCTTCAAATCGAAACTCCAGAAGGCATCGAGAACGCCGATGAGATTATCGCCACCGAAAACGCCGATGCGATTTTCTTAGGACCTGGTGATCTTTCTGTGAACTTCGGTATTCCGGGGCAAACTATGAGCGACCAAGTTGTCGACTCTATTCAAGATCTACACGAGCGAATCACAGCATCCGGCAAGCACACAGGAACACTCGGTGTGACCGTCGACCAGACACTTTTCTGGCACGAGCGTGGGGTCAAGTGGATCGTTAGTTCAGCTCCGAAGTTCATGCAGACGGGCGCAGCCGACTACCTCGCTGGCGTTCGTGGCCCGCTGGGTCTATAGGCAAGCATGTCTAGTCCAAGATTTACACCCCGACAAGCAGTTGGTAATCGGCTGAAAGCGCGCGGCGAAACGTTCGAAGACATGCGGGTCGGAAAGAAAGTGCTGCTCACTTGGACCGAAAAGTGGGCTGAAGAGCTTTCAAGTACGCTTGGTGCAACACCCGCTCCACGGACGATGTTTATAGATACGTTCTGGCTCAGGACGGTCGATACGCCCGAGGGAGGCATTACGGTAGCGTTCGCTCCAATAGGAGCGCCCGGAACGATCATGCTCATGGAAGATCTGATCGCCTGCGGTGCAAAATCGTTTGTGGGTGTCGGTGCTTCGGGAGGCCTAGATCCCAATCACCCGATAGGCGATGTTCTGATTCCGAATGCTGTGAAAATTCTTGATGAAGGAACTTCGGTGCACTACCCAGATCAAGGCGATCCAACTGGGGATCAAGAAATGATAAAAACACTTTCGGTGCTGATCGAAAAGCATGGTGGGCAAACAGCGAGTGGCGATTGGTGGACGACCGACGGTTTCTATCGTGAGATGACCGACGACATCGCCCTCCATATGGAAAACGGGATTCTCGGAATCGATATGGAAACCTCGGCGATGTACCGGGTCGCCAGTCATCGAGGTGTATCGGTCTGCAACATACTCGTAGTCAGCGATGAGCTATGGATAGAGTGGAACTATGGCATCGATTTCTCCGAGTTCAAAACCGGAGTAACCGCCATGCAGCAAGCAGCTGTGGAGTGGGCGCAATCGTAACCGATTTAGCCTGACAAAATTTTCTTCCGAACGGACTCGAGCACCTCGTTAGCAATTTCAATTGCATGCCCTGAATCCGTTGCGTCGTACAATTGTGCAGGTACTGCCCCACCAACGGCGTCGGGATTTCGTGCACCTACAGCGTGCTTATCGAGCAACGCCCCGACCGACTTCACAAAGTCGAACGATGGATCGAACGCCATTGCATCTTCACAAAGATCCGAAAGATGATCTCCCCAGACCATCTCGGCGCCCTTCTTGTACAGGAAGCCCTTCACGGCTTTGACCGCTGTCTCATGGGCAAGGAAACACGCTAGAGCATGACGTTCCTGCTCGGCATTAACTCGCGCCGCTTCCAGATCAGCATCGGCCTGAGCGAGCCAACTTGTTGAGGGATCTCGATTAGCCATAGTGTCTACCCGTAGACCCTTTCACCGTTGTTCGCAACATCATGCAAAATCGGATCACCCCCAAGTGAATTTTCGAATTCATCACTGGTGTAGATGTAAAAGTTAATGCCGATACGTGGCCGTAAATGAGTCGTCCAGAAATCGGAGCGCCGATGCACTAGTTCGTCAGTTTCCTGAATGACAACCAAATCCAAAGCAGTCCCTGGACCTACTTCGCCGCGCACGAACGGTCCTACTAAGAACATAGAGATCATTCCAAGTTGAGGCATTTCATCAATAAGACGCTGTAACTCGGCGTCTAGCATCTGCCGACGTTGGGGCCCAAAGCCGTACATCATCGGCACGGCGAGACTCCTATCTCCCTACCATCACCAACACAGACAAAATCCCAAGAAATAATAAACATCAAACTGTGTAGAGCGTTGGTGCTTTTGGACGTGGGTAGATCTCAGATTCGGTTAGTTCATATGCCTCTTTGCGATACACCTGAATCCGGTGGCAACCAAAATCGGGTATGTACATCAGATCGCCGTAGACCCGTACCGACATCACACCACGTAGTCGCTTAACGTCTACATGATCGATATCTTCCCGTGACCTCAGTACCTTCGGGTTTGCCATTATGTATGTTCGACCACTCTTCGATAAAACAGCGTCACCGAGGAATATGTCGACGAATTCGCCAGCAGGATTGAACAGTTGAACCCGATGATTTCCACGGTCGGCAACATAGATGTCGCTATGCACATCGATCGTCACACCAGCTGGTCTATTTAGCTGACCTCGTTCAGACCCCGAAGTGCCGAACTGGAGCAAATACTCACCTACCGATGAGAATTTCTGTACTCGGTCATTTCGCCAATCGCCAATTACAATCGAGCCATCGTTCGGGTCAATTCCAATGCCCCACGGCATATTAAACTGTCCATCGCCATCGCCGAACGATCCAAATGAAGATATGAACTTACCATCGACGGTGAACTTCTGAACACGGTGGTTCATAGTGTCGACAACGTATATGTCCCCGTTCGCATCAAAAGCAATCCCTGAAGGGCGATCCAGTTCTCCATCTTCGGGGCCATGAGTACCCCAAGAATTGAGTTTCGCTCCGTCTTTCGACCACAAACTTATCGTGTGATTTCCTTCATCAGAAACAACCAGTGAATCGTCGGGGCCAGAGATCATTTGCACGGGCCAAATGAACCCACTTCCGATATCACCTAAATCTTCATCATCCCAATTTGTACGCCTGATCTCACCGCCTTCACCGTCAGATCGGTTCAACGTGTATACATCGCGCTCGCTTCCAACTACGACATCGGTTGGATAAGTCGTAACTCGGCGCATTCCCAGTGTGGTGTAGAACGGATAGCCCGCTCTGAGCAAAGCATGTGGTTTAGTCATTAAACTGTTCCTTGGGGTTAAACCATCGTCTTTGTATACGGATTGAACTGCTCGAACTGCCCGCCAACGATGTCGACAGGATCGAGACCCATCCACTGATTTAGGATCGTGCTGTAGACACTTCGGAAGTCTATAGTGAAGTCCATATCTTCACCGAACTTCCAGTCTCCAACTGCAAGCGAGGGATACTCTGAGTAAAGTCCCCCCTTTACGTTTTCGCCGATCATAAATGCACCGCCACCAGTACCGTGGTCGGTTCCTGAACCGTTGTCCTTGATACGTCGACCAAATTCAGTGAACACAAGAATATTTACTTCCTCAGCCGCATCATGATCGCGTAGATCCTGCATGAAATCTTCGATTGCGGTGGTCATTTCTTGTAGCAACCGTGCGTGCGTTGGTACCTCTTGGGCATGGTGGTCATAGCCACCGTGGGTCGTATAGAAAATTCGTGTACCAAGCCCTGTTGTGTGAACACGAGCAACGTCTCGAAGTGATTTCGCTATCGGGTTGTCTGCATACTCCACCTTCGACTTGTACTGACGAGGCGCTTCGGCAAGCATGTCCGCTCCACTGATAACGTTGTTACCGGTTTGACTCAGGTAGTTCATAACCTGTCCCGATCCGATAGCCGGTGTATACATACGCTGGAAAATCTGAAGATCGCGATTACGCTCTTCTTGCAGCTGAATACCCGACATTAGACCGTAATTGTCGAGGTCGCCCACAGAAGTTGCAGTCACACCCGGAGCTGCAAGCGCACGAGGAAGTCCCCGACCAAAGTTCACGGCTGTTACAGGGTTCGCACTTTCGGGATCGAGCTCTCGAATGACCTTTGCTAGCCAGCCTTCTGTTGCAACAATTTCAGGTTCACAGGTGTGCCAGATGTCCATCGCCCTAAAGTGAGATCGACTTGCGTGCTCAGTGCCGACACCCTGAACAATCGCCATATTGCCCTGCTCGTAGATACGCTTGAACGCAGATGCTGAAGGATGCCAGGCAAGCGTGTCGGTGAAGGGTAGAGATTTGTCGTCGGGAACTCCAACCAGCGGACGATTGTCGTAATAAATACCTTCGGTGAACGGAATAACCGTGTTCATGAAGTCGTTTCCGCCCGAAAGTTGAACAACAACAAGTACAGGGTCTTTTGTTTTTCCGTTCTTTTCAGCTGTAGTCATTTAGTAGTTCTCCGTTGTAGCGATCCTGCAGATAGGTGAAAGAAAATCAAAGAGTTGGATCACGAGAATTGAAACTCCCGCGCTGAAACTACGAGAGTTAGCATCTGAACGACTCTGGCTGCGCTAATTTCAGCAGCAGTATCCGACGACCAGTCCAATGCCCCATCTTCTTGTGCATGAGAGACCAGAGTATCTCGGGTCCCTGCTTCCACTTCGAGCGGACCAATCAAATCGAGAATGTTGTCAACTAGTTGTTCAGGGCTGGTCAAATTGCCTTGCGAGCTAATTCGATCGATAATCGCTTTTACGCCGGGCTTGTCAGGATTGTTCAGCGTATCAATGGCGTAGTTCACTCGTTCAGTGAGCGTACCTCCGTCGATCCATTCCTTCCCTGTGTGCCAACCTTCCACGCTTGGCGGATCCATCAGCTTCTGGCCCATCGTTACGATCGTGCCTTCAAGCTTGTGCAGATCGGGAGCAGGTTCGGTATATTCGCCCGATAGCTTCAGGACGCTCGCAACAAACTCGGTCGGCGATTTCACATGCTTGAATCGCGCTACCTTGAACCATTCAGAGTTGAATAGAGTCCGCATGACCACTTTCATGTCGGCATCAGAGTCGATCCATGCTTTAGCTAGATCATCAATCGCACCAGGATCAGCAGGAGGTTCGATACTCCATGCTGGAACCTGTGCCTCGTCGGCTACGAAGAAGTTATAGAGATGTCGCCCGATAAATCGAGCGGTCGCTTCCTGCTCGGCAATGATATTGATGATGTCTTCACCATCCAAATTACCGGTGTGTCCTAAAAATGTTTTCTGACCATCGTCGTGGTCATCTGCTCTAAATCGATAGTTCACATCGAAATGCCCAAACGGATACAGCGCAACGGGTGTGTCATACGTCCAGCCGGTGAAGGCGCGGGCAGCACTCTTAATATCGTCTTCCGTGTAATTACCGATACCCATCGAGAATAATTCAAGAATTTCTCGACCGTAGTTTTCGTTAATCGCCTCGCCGTGATTCTCGTTATTGTCGAGCCAAAAAATCATTGCTGGGTCACGCGAAATTCCAAGCAGCAATGTCCTGAAATTGGCCATGCAGTTGGTCCGCAACATTTGAATATGATCAACCATCGTCGGAGTGTGTTCGCTCTTGGTCCAACCAGTTGCGAAAACACTGTGCCAGAACAGCGTCATTTTCTCTTCGAGCGGACGATCAGTGTTCACCATTCGGTAGAACCAGCGGCCATTCCAAATTGCGGGATTGTCTTTGTTGGCCTGTAGATGCGGATAGAAGCGACTGAGAATTTCGTCTTCGGGCGCATCGAATCTATCTGGATTTAACAGATCATCGACCACGTCTTCATAGCTTCGAGCAGCATAGCGCTCTAACTCGGCTCGGTCGGAACCGAATCCAGCACGACGCAGCAGGTGCGCCATTAGAGAAAGGTCAGTAGAAACGGCAGTTGTCATTGAGTTACTCGCGGGTTCACGGCTATTCGACATATTAGACGTACTTTACCTCACTTGAGATCAGGATGAGCAATTTAGGAGAATTTCGTTACAACACTCCAAATCCCATATCGAATCCTGGACCACACAGTTATATTTCGGGCTGCCAGACATGCAATAAGAATGAACTAAAGAATCACAACTCGGGAAACTATTTTGAAGACCTCAATCGAACACGCTATAAATCTTGCTACCCACTACGGTCACCGATTGGAAAGATCGGTTGTGTACACCCAAGGCGTGGCAATTAGCGGGCGGCTTCGACTGCACGATCTACTTCCTGATTCGACTAACCCTTCGGCTGAAATTGCTGAAATGGTTGCCCAATACGCCAATGCCCCTTCAGGTATCTTCAGCTCGTCAGACGGTACGGCCAACTACGCCGGCGTTTGCTGGTCCGATGAATTAGCGGCAGCAACCGATGATGGCAAGTACACCGACCTACTAGAACGGGTCGCCGACATGTTCGGCCCGAACTTGTCAGCAGGGCCACTCGATCCAGATATACGTGTCGAGGATTTCTTCTTCGCAGCGACGATGTTAGGTCGTGCGTACCTAAGCTCCGGTGACTCGAAACACATCAACTTGCTCGCCGAGTTTTTGCTTGGTGCCGATACCCTTCAAGAAAATGGACTTTGGTGGCACTGCAAGGCCTCTCCATTCTTTTGGGGACGAGGCAATGCTTTCGCTGCAATCGGATTCGCCGAAGCTCTTACCTATATTCCCGAAGATCACCCTGCACGAGAAGAGCTACTTCACACACACCTTCTTCACTTGGAAGGTCTCGCAAAGCGTCAAGATGAATCAGGCATGTGGAATCAGGTGATCGACATGCCCGAAACCTACCTTGAGTTCAGCGCTACAGCGATGATCGGATATTCGATTACCCGAGGCCTACGCGAGGGTTGGCTCGACGAGGAATGGCGAGGTGTAGCCGATAAGGCATGGAGTGGAATTTCTCAGCGAATTTCAGAGCAAGGTGAGCTTGAGCATGTATGCGTTGGAACAGGACCACTCCCAACCCTCGACGAATACGTCAAACGGCCGTATACCGACGGTCTCGATGATCGAGGTGGCGCAATGGCACTGTGGTTCGCAGTGGAAATCGCTCGACTAGAAGCTGGCGTTTAGCAACACGGAAGAATTTAATAATTGATTTACGACACAATCATTGTCGGAGCAGGTGCGGCTGGTGCTGTTTTGGCGGCAAGACTTTCCGAAGACCCGAGCCATCACGTCTTGCTGCTCGAACCCGGACCCGACTATCCAGATTTCGAAACGCTTCCTGATGATCTCAAAAACGGGTTAACCGGAGCGTCGAGTCGAACCGATAATCTGCACGACTGGGATTACCGGGCGATAGGTACAGATGTATCCGATCCAATACCCGTTCCAAGGGGTCGAGCGATGGGAGGGTCGACCGCAATCAACGCTCAGATTTTCTTACGCGGAGCTCCGGAAGACTACGACTCTTGGGCAGGGTCTGGCCTTGATCAGTGGTCGTACAAAAACCTTCTGAGTGCCTTCAGGCGGTCGGAAAACGACGTTGATTTCAGTGGTGATTTCCACGGCAAGGGTGGCCCAATCAGTTGCGTTCGACCGAAGCCTGATGAATGGCTACCTATGCAATCCGCTTTCTACTATGCGTGCCGAGCTACTGGAATCGTTGATTGCCCAGACCATAATCTGCCTGACTCGACAGGAGTCGGCCCACTTCCTTTTAACAACATCGATGGCGTAAGAATCAGCACGGCGCTCGGCTATCTAACAGACGCTCGTCACAGACTGAATCTCACAATTCGAGCTGGTGTGCTGGTCCGTCGAATCATCATCGAAAACGGCAGAGCTGTTGGAGTTGAAGTTGAATCTGGCAGCGAAACATTTGAGGTTCGTGCGAATGAAATCATCGTATCCGCAGGAGCTGTTGTATCGCCACAGTTGCTAATGCTTTCTGGTATCGGACCAGCCGAGCACATAAAAGGTCACGGCATCGAAGCTATTATTGATCTACCAGGAGTCGGCCAAAATCTGCAAGACCACCCGATGGCTCCGATGGTGTGGAATACCAAACCAGACTACAAATTTCATCTTGACCGTAAGCGTATGCAGGTCGGATTGCGATACACCGCCGCTGGATCAGAAAATCGTAATGACATGATCGTTTACGTTAGTTCCTTTGGTACGGAGCGACCTGATCGTGGCGGTGATAGAAACAGTCCTATTGGGGTTCTGATGAACGTCACGTTGAACATGGCGAATAGCCGAGGTGAAATTCGACTCGCCTCAGCAAACATAGATGATCACCCAAATATCGATTTCAACTACTTTGACGATCCGTGGGATCTGATTCGAATGCGTGAGGGTGTGCGCAAAATGGCTTCACTGGTCGAACGCCCCGAGTTTCGAGAGATCGTGACCGATCCTGCATACCCAACCGACGATATTCTTGGCGATGACAAATCACTAGACGATTGGATTCGCCGCGATGTCACTACCGGGCATCACATCTCAGGCAGCAACAAAATGGGTGCCGATTCCGACCCGATGGCGGTCGTCGATCAGTACGGAAAAGTGCGGGGAATCGAAGGGCTTCGGGTGGTAGACGCATCTATCATGCCCACTTGTGTCCGAGCGAACATCAACGCCACGGTTATAGCCATGGCGGAACGCATGGCGGAGTTGATCAACGCCTAGACTGGCGTACGAGAAGAACAAAGTGCAATTTTTCGTTGATTTCACTCCGTAACAATGATTCTCAGTGCTTTCTTACGCTGATATTAGTTATCGAATTCCAGCTAGCTTGAAAAACGTTCGAGTCCGAACTCTTCGATTGACAAATCGGTTTCGCCAGTGATGATCAAATCGGCAATAGCCCTGCCAATAACCGGTCCCATCAAAATTCCCTTACCACCTGTTCCGGTCGCTATAAATGCTCGTTCTTTACCGGGAATCTTTCCTAGGATCGGATCGCCATCGGGCGTTACTGGTCGCATACACGCAGTGTGGAGAACCAATTTGTGGGATTCGAGTTCGGGAACTATCCTCATTCCACGCAACGAAAGCGCTTCCAACGCCTCGCTCGACGGAGTGACATCGAAGCCTGAGCCATCTTCAACAGTAGCCGCCAACCACGTCGCTCCGTCGTCCTTCTGAATAACAGAGCATGAGCTACCCAACGAGTAAGCATGAATGTGAATTCCAAGCGGCGGGTTAAGACCTTCAACACGAACGATCTCGCCTTTTTGCGGGACGATCGGAATGTCTATATCCGTCCAAAGGCTCGCAGTACCCGACCATGGCCCCAGTGCGAGAACGACCGCATCGCAATCGATTCGCTCTTCGCCACATTTTACGCCAACAGCTCGATCACCATCGTAAATCACGTCAGTCGCCTCGGCCAGAACGATCTCGACACCTCGTGATTCAGCCGCCTGAGCAGTTCCCAGCGTTAAATTATAGCTATCGAGCATGATCACTTCTTCAACGAGCGTTCCACCGTAGTTGTCGGAAGTAATACGAGGTTCCATCGCATGAACATCGCTCGGCTCCAACCACGTTGAGTTGAACTGCTCGAAGCCGTTAATACGATCAACCTCAGCCTTCAACTCAGGAATCTCCAACTCATTTAGTGCAAGCTCAAGATGCGGAACGCTGAGGACCTGAGCATCGACTCCCGACTCCTGCTGAATCGTATCAAGCATTTCTTTGTGCATTTTGAACGAAAGGTGATTCAGCGTTTCGATGTTGCCCGTCTCATTTGTCGGATTGAGCAGACCGAGCGCAAAGCCAGACGCGTGATTGCCGATCGAATCGCGCTCGACCACAGAAACACTCAGACCTTCAGAGGCGAGTCTATAGGCAATCGAAGATCCGATAATCCCGCCGCCAATCACGACTACATCGCTTCGAGATCTCATTCGGCAACCTCCCAGTTTTTCAGCCAGTCGGCAAGTATTCCTCGATCATGATCGAACGCCAATTCAGGCAGTTCGTTCACATTGAACACTCGAACATCTAGCGTTTCATGATCGGCAGAATCGAGTTTGCCGCCAGTTACTCTAACTTGATACACCGCTAGAACTATCGGACTTCCGTCTTCGGAGTACAACCCAACAAGATGTTCGACTTCAACATTTAGTCCGCACTCTTCGAGCACTTCACGTTCGACCGCACGTTCCAGCTTCTCTCCGCGGTTTACATATCCAGATGGAAAGCTCCACTTTCCAATAGCTGGCTCGATAGCGCGCTGAACCATCACGATCCCACCATCAATAGGCACTATAGCTGCACCTGCGATTTTTGGATCGTTCCAAATTGTACGACCACAAGTTGAGCACTCCGGATGTCCGTGCGGACCAGTGATTAGATCGGGCAGTTCGTGGTTATGATCTATTCCCACTGAAACAATTTCCTGTCTCTGATGCTATGCGTAAGTCCGTGACGTTCGTAAATGAGTCAGGCGACTCTAACAGAGCAAGGTTCAGTGTGTTGTGCCGCACAGTGATTGAATACATCGCTAGAATGCAAGCATCATAATCACATTCCAAATGATGATCGAATGCTCAAGTCCATCCTTCGAAATAAGCTCATCACATACGCAGTACTACCTACAATCACACTGGTACTACTGATCGTGATCGGTGGTGGTTGGTATTTTTCGAGTGTGCTTGAAGAAGATGGGCTTCGGGTCGATAACTCAAATCCGGAGAATAGCGTTGAGGTAGTCGACCTCGGTATCGACTCGATCACACTACGCCGGCTTCCCGACGCCGAAGAGCAAGATATTCTCGCCACCTCGGCTAGATGGGGAATCACAGACGGCCTCAACTACGGCCAACTTGGCGATGTTCTTTCAGATACTGACGGCCTCATAACCCGTGAACTCGATGTCAAGTTTGGCGGATTCCAAATCGGCGACAAACTCTATCTTGATAGAACAGCTAAACCTCATGAACCGGATCTAAACTCTGGATACGAGAATGTGGTTATTTCGGGTCCGTTAGGGAACTTCGGAGCTTGGTATTTGCCTCATCCTTCAGATGGTATTTACGCAAGCAATCCATCAGATGTTTGGGCGATCTACGTTCACGGCCGCACAAGCAATCGTGACTCTTCTCTGAAGATCCTCGGCGCTGGTGGTGTTCCATCATTGGCAATCGACTATCGCAACGATTTGAACGCTCCCCCAAGCGAATCTGGATACTACGATTTCGGAACCACCGAATGGAGAGACGCCGAAGCCGCCGTTCAATATGCTCTCGACAACGGCGCAAAAAAAGTCATTCTGATCGGGTTCTCTATGGGCGGGGGTGTCGTAGTCAATTACCAGCTTCGCTCCGATCTCGCGGATCATACAGTCGCAATGATCTTAGAAGCACCGATGTTGAACTTTAGTAGAACCGTCGATAAAGGAGCCGAAGAACGTGGCGTGCCAGCACCAATTACTTTGGTTGCGAAGGCGTTTGCCACAATACGTTTCGGAGTGGACTGGGATGAATTCGACTTCCTTTCACACGCCAGCGAAATAGATGTTCCTGTGTTGCTAATTCATGGAGAAGCTGACGATACAGTGCCACTTGAAACGAGCATCGAATTAGCTGATACTCTCCCAGAATTGGTCGAACTACACACGTTCCCGGATGTAGGTCATGCCACCGCTTGGAACTGGCACCCGTCTGAATACACAATACTCGTCCGCGAATTCATCGAACGATTCCGTTAAAAACACAACCCTGTGATTAGACTTAGTTAATCGCGTCGGAACTTTCATCCTCAAAACGATGAATCAAACTTTGGCTCGCTAATCACTCGGATAAATAAACCTTGGCACCGTCAACTACTCCCAACTACTCTGAAGGCGATTTCTTCGCCGTGCCGCTCAAGACTGGCGGCTACGGAATAGGCATCGCAGTGTGCGTAGGACCACGACATACCGTCGTTGGTCGATTCTTCAAACCGGTGTACGACGAATTACCGACTCCCGATGAACTAAATCAGCTCACAGAAGACGATTCAGTTCACATCGAACACTTCCGCGACGATGGACTTCAAGACGGATCATGGAAGATCATCGGGCAACATCCATTGTGGGACAGCTACGAGTGGCCAATTCCTAGGTTTGGTGTGTTCCAGCCAGAGGCCAACAATTCACAGGGACAAGCATTCGAGATTGAATTCGATGAAGACCTTCGCAGCGCTCGCCAAAAGAAAGTCACTGTCGAACACTTCAGGACGCTTCCCTATGAGATTCTAGCTCCTGCAAAAGCAGCGGAGATTACTCTGACTCTCGCCTTGACCCGTCCCGGTTGGAAGCGCGCAGTTCTCGGCTTAGACTAAAGCCTAGAGAACGAAAAATTGCGGGGCAGCTTAGTCGGCCGAGCGAGTAAGCTCGTGAAGCGGTCGACGCAAGAAGCTGACGAACGACGCCACAACACCGACAACACCTGTACCGATCGCCGTTGTCAGAATAATTATCACTGGCAGCCAATTAGTTTGCAGTATGAACGGTGGCAGCAACTCCTTTCCGGTTTCTGAGTAAGCAATAGCACCAACGGCCACCCGGCTGGCGACCAGACCTGCAGCCACACCGACAATTATTCCGATGATCGCCACTATGCCATGTTCGATTAACGAACTTCGCATGAAGCCTGCTTTCGCAAACCCCATCGCTCTCAGATAAGCAGATTCGTGAACTGTTCGTGTCGAGTGCGCTACTAAGTAAGTGACATAGCCGAGCACCAGAGCAATACCGCCTATAATTAACGATACGATTCCCATTCCTCGCCAGCCAGCAACTGTCAGTGGATCGATTACAGAATTATTGATTCGCTTTACACGGTCGAGAAGTGTTCCGCCTCGAAATATTTTACGAATGTCCTCAGTGATCCGAGAATGATCGTCTGGGTCAATATCAACGAACACCTCATTGGCACTGATGCTTGAAAGACCACGTAGCTCGACGAAATCGATCAGGGCAGTCACATCTAACACCATAAACGGTGACCGATCGGGATCGAGAGTTGGAAAGTAATCAGTAGTTCCAACAGTAATTACCGGGATGAAACCGCCTGAAATCTTAACCACCATTGGTTCACCGAGCAAGGCACCCGCAGCGGCAAGGAAATCTTCAGAAACGATTACTGGAACGGGGTCGCCAGTTGTACTTCGGTACCCGCCTCGAATACCCGCAACCGTTCCTCTATCAAGGGTCATCTGACCTACATTTGCTCCAGAATCTCCTATTCCCGTTGGTTCTGCCACAACATCGAACGAATCGTCTAGACCGTTTGAAGTTGGGAACGGAGTCCACAGATTTTCGCCTTCGAAGTCTAGAAGAGTCGTTTCGAATCCCGGACCTATTGCCTTAATGTCGTCGATTGACCAAACGGTCGGCGCCCCGCCATCAGTTCCCACTTGCATGAAAGTCTGGATCGACACAATTTCAACCGGTTCGGTCAAATGAATGGGAACCGCAGTCGACTTTTCTTTCCATACTTCGCCGATCTGCCCAAACGTGACCGGCAGTTGCTTACCTTTTGCACCTTTCAGAACTACCCAAAAGAAGTGATTTAGAACGAACGGATCCTGTTTCGTCCAGGTGGTAAGCGAAGTCGTGCCAGAAGGAAGATATATCGGTTCAGGTTTCGACGGAATGTTCACCTTGGCTAAAGCAACTTCCAGTGGTTCCTCTGAAAAATCGTCCCTAAACCATGCGGCCTTGGGAAACTTGTCCGTTTCGACAGCTAGAACGTTGAATTCAATTCCAAGATCGGTAGTTCCGAATTTACCTTTATGCCGGTACGCCATCGACGCTTGATTGACGCCATCGATTGTCATCAGTTGATCAATCTCCGCCTGGTGCACGTCGATATTCACCCCACCAGGAAGAATACGCAGGCTCGTACCGTTATCGTAAAGAATCTGCTCACGATCGCTGCGCTCAAGCGTCGATCCTAGCGTACCCACCATCACTCCCAGCCCTGTTCCAAGAATAATCAATAGCACGGGCCAGGAGTACCAGTACGGACTTCTGCCAAGTCTCCAAAACCCTATCGCCGTCGGCGCCGAAGTGAATCGAGTTGCAATATAAGCCGACATCTTCGTAATTACCGGGAACGCCCTGAGCATTATCAATGCAACAGATATAAGCAACATTGCGGGGGCGAAGAGCAAAGTTGGATCAGTGACAATATTCCCATCACGATCGGTCGAGGCGACGCCACGAGTGGTCATCTCCCATAGAAACAGGCCACCAAGTATGACTACTAATAAGTCGAAGTAAAGACGTTGGAAAAACGGTGGGTTATCGGGGCGTGCTCGATTACGCTCGACATTTGATATGCCAGATCTAGCAACAAGCAACGTCGGCAAAAGTACGATCAAAAACGAGAATAAAGCGGCAGCTGAAGCCCAAACCCATGCCATTGGCGATAACTCAACTGGCAAATTAGCGCCATGTGTCAGTGAATCGAACACCGGCAATCGACCTGCGAAACCTATCGCTATGAAGGCAAGAAACGGTGCTATCACCGCTGGCAAAGCGACAGTCACGATCGATTCGGTTATTTGAAGCCTCATCACCTGATAAGTCGAGAGTCCTCGCGATCGCAACATCACTGTTTCCAATTCACGCTTTCGTGCAATCAGCGCAGCCACTAGGAACAGGTAGTACCCGACAACCGATACCGCCAAAGCAGCCAACAGCAAGGCTGGCAATCGTAGGAACAACATCTTTTCGTCCATACGACGAGTGGCAGTTCGTGCACCGAGCAACGCGACAGATCGGGGCAGAACAGAAGTGACCTCTTCCTCGAACGAGTTCATTGCAGCCACGAGCGTGCCAGGCTTACTATCAGAAATCTTGTCGGGATCGGTAAACAGCACGCGGCTGTAGTTCATCGGCAAACCCGCATTTGACGGTCCAACCCCAAGAGCTATCGTATCCTCGGCGGTAAATAAGACGATTGGCAGATCAATGCCGCCAAATATCTCGGGCGGCAACGGTTCGAGAATTGCGTCTGGACTACCTAGCCAGAACTCATCTTTAAGATTATTTGCCTCAAATATGCCAACTATCTCGGCTTTTACGAATCCCGAACGTCGGGACACAGAGGTTGCATGAACAATATCGCCTATGCTGAAGTCGACGAACTGGTCGCCATGCCTGAGCTCTTTGAAACGCTTGTAATAGAGAGCTACCTCGACTATCTGGATACCGTTCTCATCAACCCTAAGTTGCGGACTTGGAGATCGCCCCTGAATGTATGTGACAGCGTCGAAAAGGCCTTCCATTTCGTGGAAATATGCCTTCGACACTAATGCCCCACGGCGAATCTCGGTTTCGGTCTCCGGATCGTCATCCTCAACACCCCAATAGTGCGCACGAGACTTAATACGAGTCGATCCATTGCCAATGATCGGCGCAAGATCGATATTTACTGCCGCATCAATCGTTGAGTTGGCATCTTCAATCGCCTGTACCTCAAGCGGTATCCAATCTGAAACGGCTCCCACGTTTTTGTTGTATCGGCCGATCGTGTCTACAACATCTGCCATACCGATTTTCTCCAATGAACGGAGATATATCGGACCGCCTGCCATCACTGTCGACGCAAGAAAAACGGCAACCAACACACCTAGCGCTAAAAAGCGGTCGCCTCTAGCGCGCCGTTGTGCGAATCGAGAGAAATTCAAATTACAAGAATGCCGAGAATGCAGCAAAAGTTCATAACTTCTGCTGCTCATCAGTCAATTAACAATCAAATAAAGCATACGCATTTTATACGAATGTGAGTAATCAGGAATGATTGCAAAACCATGTTTTTTATACAACATAAATAACCTAATGCAATCGAGATAATCAGGAACATCGACTATGTGTATTCCATTGAACCGTACCAATATCATGGCCTTATTACATATTGACAAACGTTAAGTCGTTTTAAATAAAAAAACACCGACGAAACGGCGGTGAAATGGGTGCATATGGTGGGCCTGGGATGACTCGAACATCCGACCTCTACTTTATCAGAGTAGCGCTCTAACCAGCTGAGCTACAGGCCCTTTGGGTGTGACTCAAATATCTAAAACATCAGAGTGACGACTAAAAATCTTACTACTGCTTGCACTAGATTGTGTAGTAATTTTTTTGCAATTTAGCCTGTTCTGTCAAAATCAGCAGTCCTTTCGCCCCAGACCGTCCAATTCCACCACAATCTCGGTTGGTGCGTTACGGGCCACAATTAGGACTAGATCATCGATATCAGACGTATTCACTGGCTGGTGATTTGCGCCGGGTGGTACAAAAATGAAGTCACCTTTACTAATTAGAACTTCCTTATCGAGTTCTTCTCCTGTCAGAAACGTTCCGGTGCCACTGACGACATAGATTGCCGACTCGCAATTGACGTGATAATGCGCCGTAGAGCACCGTCCAGGGGGCACTGTAGCAATAGCCATGTGAATTCCAGTAGAGCCTGTTAGTAGTTTGGAAACCCCCGCAAAACGAGTCATCGCTCCAGAATTCACTTCAACTTCGAGGCGATCGGATTTTGTTATAACAATTTCGCTCGCAGAACTGTGTATATGTGTCATTGCTACAGTCTAACGAACCTCAAAACTGAATAGAAGATCTCGTTCGAATGCTGAGGATTCCGTAATACTTGTGAAAACCAACTGTAGTTCCCTTTTCAGACAAAAGCACGAGAATGGAAGAAGTACAGAGGAAAGGAGTGACCCAATAAAGACTCCAACCAACTATTTTGTGGCGCGAAAAGACCCGCCGTTGGCGGGTCTTGATCAGCGCACCTTAGCGAACTGAACAGTGAACAGAAAGAATGTCTAAGTTTTTCGAAGTTTTGAGACTCTGAAAAGAGTCTATGATTTTGGTGCATTAAGCTTTTTATGGTTGGATTTTCAAACTTACGAGCCACTTCCATTCCCCCAGGACTCAGTTGATAAATCAACTGAACGCCGAGTTCAAGAATCTCGCTCAAGAAAGTTCTCTCATCTAACCGCCTAATGGTCGACCTAGGTAGCCTCGTTATGACACTAATTGTGATGGATGCATTCTTGCCGTTTACCCACCGCGGGTACTAACAAGAGACATATATTCCACCACAAGTCATAAGAGGAACTCCTTAGAAAGGAGGTGATCCAGCCGCAGCTTCCGCTACAGCTACCTTGTTACGACTTCGTCCCAGTCATCGATCCTACTCTCGGCACCTGTGCCCCAAATAAATGGGTTCACCCAGCGACTTCAAGTATTACCAACTTCCA
>CAWVYJ010000013.1:0-40996 GCA_963934365.1 uncultured Dehalococcoidales bacterium
GTCTTCAGGGTTCGGAGCCGAAACGTTACGGAAGTGAACGTAAAGAACTTTCTTCCTCTGAACCATCTCTGCGATGAACTCATAGAGGGCGTCACCTTCCGAATCGAACATTTCAGAGATCGTTCCCTGGCAGAACTCGATTCCGATGTTATCCGAAGGAACGATATCGAGATAGCGACGGTAGTTGTCGTACGAGTTGAACAGCATCGGAATACCACCGAGCTGCTTCACTGGAGGATCGCAAGGGTGAATGCCAAGCTTGATTCCTTCTTCCTCGGCAACCGGAGCAATCGCCTTGATCCAGTACTCGAGGTTAACCCACATTTCTTCTTCGGTGTACTTGCGACCGTGGGTCAATGGCATTTCGTTGGCGATTTTGTAGTTAAACGCTGTTGCTCGCGCACCGCCACGAATCAGTTTGTCGGGAGTTCGCCATACTTTGGAAGGCAACCAGTCATAGCCAAAGATTGGAATTCCAGCACGAGCGATGTTTTGAACAGTAACGATCATGTTGTCGATCTGTTCGTCACGCTTAGGGCCGCCAAGCATCACTTGGTCATAGAACTCACGAGGAACATTTTCAAGAGCAGATAGTTTCATTCCGTAGGTTTCTACCCGGCGTCTAAGATTGACCAGATCGTGAAGTTGCCATTTACCGTCTACCGCGGGAATATTCGCGTGGTTGAGCAGAATATCGGTCACACCAAACTGCTGTGCATAAAGCAAATACTCGGGTGTGGGGTCTTGAAATTGTCCGAATCCAGCTCGCATGGGTCTGCGTCTCCTAATGTTTAAATCCTACGAACTCTCGTCGTATTCTTGCCTGACTATGAATCTATTGTCATGGTAATCGAAGTCACTTGAGGTTTGATGTTGATCGGGTTGTGGTTGCGGTGACTGGTCTCAGCACTGCGACCCCCACCATCTATATAAACAATGGTGCTTTCCGGTATCGGCGGTAGGTGTTGCCAGCAGGTACGACAGACGACCGAACCAGCGAATTAAATCGTGCGGTTACAACAAAATTACAACAATTAACAGAAAAGCCCCCGCATTTCTGCGAGGGCTTTTCCAGTTTGTCGCCAGTTTGGTGGAGCTTGAGGGACTCGAACCCTCTACCTCCTGCTTGCAAAGCAGGCGTTTCAACCTTGTGCCCTGAACGAGACCACACACAAACATGCAGATACTAAATGACATTTTGATGTGAAAATCGAGTACAGATTATCTCACCTCTGCGGTACAATTTTTACCGCAGTATTCCAACTGTCTTCCTCACAATCAACCTGCGAATAAAGTCCGGTACATAGATCAGCGAAAACTATGCCTTTCGAAGAATTTGACCCACTCGACCGTGAGATAATGAACACGATTCAAGCAGCCTTTCCATTGGTTGCCGAACCGTACAAAGCGATCGCACAAAGCCTCGACACAACTGAGAAAGACGTCATCGAGCGTATTGGTGTGCTTCGACATAAGAATGTCGTTCGTCAGATCGGTGCAATCTTCGACACGCGGAAGCTCAAGTATCAGTCGATGCTTGTTGCAATGCAGTTCCCTGACGACAAACTCGATAAGGCAGCGCGCTTTCTCAATCGTCACCCTGGAATTAGCCACAACTACGAACGGGACGGCCACTTCAATCTCTGGTTCACAATCGCAGTTCCGCCCGAGCGTTCTCTCGAAGGCGATATCGAAATGCTCGCCAAGCTGACTGGCGCCACAACTACCCGACTTCTACCAACGATCAAATTTTTCAAAATCGGTGTGAACTTCGACATGGTCAAGGGTAAATCTAGCGCCACTAAAGGCTACCGACCCGACGATCAAGGAACGACAAGCACATCTTCGCCAGATGTTACTCAGGACATCATCGACTACGTGAAAGTTATGCAAGAAGATCTTGCGCCCGTCTCACGTCCGTTCGATGCAATGGCGGAACAACTCGGCATGACCATCGACGAAATGTTCGCGCGAGCTGACGAACTAGTCGAACAGAAGATAATGCGCCGATACAGTGCAGTGCTACACCATCGACGCGCCGGCTTCTCATCAAACGCAATGATCGTCTGGAAAGTTCCAGAAGAGCGTTCCGAAGAAATCGGCACAATCATGGCTAAGCACCCAGCAGTAACCCACTGCTACCAGCGACCAATCTACGATGACTGGCCATACTCGCACTTCACGATGGTTCACGGAACATCGCCAGAAGAATGTGAACGCTTCGGTAATGAAATAGCCGAAGCAACGGGCATGGACGAGCGAGCACTTGTTTACAGCCTTCGTGAATTTAAAAAGACTCGAGTTCGATACTTCGTAGAAGATGAATTCGTAGTTGAAGAGCTTCAGCCAATCAGCTGATCTCACACTAAACATCGGCTCGAATCCACCCACCTAGCCAAAACAGATCTGGAGAACACTGTGCCGCGCTATTACGGAATGTACCTCGATGTGAAAGAACGCCTAGGAATCGTCTTCGGTGGCGATGCCCACGAAGGCGAACGCAAAGTTAACTACCTGCTTGAATGCGGAGCGACTGTAAAGTTGTTCAGCCCCGACGACGAAATCTCGGACAAACTTCGTGCGCAGGCCGCCGCTGGTGAGATCGAATGGATCAACCGAAAATACCAAGCTGGTGATCTCGCCGGTGCATGGATCGTTATCGTCGCCGACACATCGTCGATGGAAACTAACGAAGCAGTTTCAAAAGAAGCAACCGAGCGTAACATTCTATTAAACGTGATGGATGTCACGCCCCTATGTACTTGGATAGCCCCCGCTTTGATTCATCGAAACGACATAACATTAGCCGTTTCTACCGCAGGAACAAGCCCTGCATTAGCAAGAAGATTACGCGAAGAAATCACGTCCGATTCATGTCAATGTATGAGATGGGCCAATGTAGGTCCTATTTTGACGGATGTTAGAAAAACTACACGAAGTCAGAAAATCGTCTGTTGCCCTGAAAAATGGCAATGGTTCATGACACCCGAGTGGTTGGACAAAGCAGAGAAGTTAGACCCTAAACAAGCTAAGGCGGATCTAATAGAGGGGATCAAAAGTGTTGCCTGTGTTTCATGTACTCCATTTGGTTCCTGTCAAAGGATAGAAACACCGTTACCCACGCATTAACATGTGCCAAGCGAAGTTAAAATTTTGATTAAAATCGGAACACGAGGAAGCAAACTAGCTCTTACGCAGACCAGCCACGTGGTCGAAGCACTGAAGGAAGCAAATCCTGAGGTTAAATTCGAAATCGTCGTAATCAAAACGACCGGCGATATCGACCAGCGTCAGAATGTTTCCGAACTGGGCGTTGGTGTATTCGTTCGCGAATTGGAAGCCGCACTACTCGACAACCGAGTCGATCTAGCGGTGCACAGCCTTAAAGATATGCCATCGTCGCTTCCGCCAGAATTCACCCTTGCTGCCGTGCCTTTTCGTGAAGATCCACGTGACGCTTTCATTAGTCGAAATGGTGAAACGCTTGAAGAAATTCCCGCCAGATCCCGCATTGCTACCGGAAGCGTACGACGTCAGGCTCTAGTCAAAAACATACGCCCAGATCTAATCGTCGAATCAGTTCGAGGAAACGTTCCAACCCGGCTCGGCAAACTCGACATGGAAGACGGTCCAGACGCCGTAATACTAGCTACAGCCGGACTAAAACGACTCGGTCTTCACGAACGAATTACCCAGCACCTTTCGTGCTCTAATTTCGTATCGGCCGTCGGACAAGGCGCACTCGCTCTTGAAACTCGTGCAAGTGACCCAACAACCGCAGCTATCGCCGCGAAGATCAATCACGAAGGCTCACTACTCGAAGTGACAGCGGAACGAGCCTTTTTGGACGAAATCGGTGGCGGCTGCTCCGCATCGGTCTCAGCACACGCAAAAATACGAGGTGAACGACTCGAATTCTCAGCTTTTGCATCAACCCCCGATGGCACACAGGTCATACGAGAAAGCCTTATCGACGAAGCTTCAAACGCCGAAGAGGTGGGGAAGAAAATGGGCCAACTATTTGTTGAACGTGGTGCAAGACAGCTCGTAGCAGAAAATTCTAACTAAATCATGGGAGACACCGTACAAAACGAAGGAGCGAACACCCCGGTCGGAAAAGTACTGCTCGTCGGAGCAGGACCCGGAGACCCCGGTCTCATTACCGTCAAAGGACTAGAAAGTCTGCAGACAGCCGATGCCGTCGTATTTGATCGACTCGCATCTCCAAAACTTCTAGCCTTAGCTCGTCCTGACGCAGAACTGTACGACGCCGGAAAAGGTCGAGACGACCACCGAATGACGCAGTCCGAAACCAACGAGCTCCTCGTTGAACTAGGTCTACGTGGACTCAACGTTTGCCGACTCAAAGGCGGCGATCCGTTTGTATTTGGTCGTGGTGGCGAAGAAGCACTTGAACTAACAGCCGCAGGGGTTCCGTGGGAAGTAGTCCCCGGAATTTCGTCGACCATCGCAGCTCCTGCCTACGCAGGAATTCCTGTGACTCAGCGTGGAATGTCTACCTCACTAACGATCGTCACCGGGAGCGAAGACCCAAACAAACCCGACTCAACAATCAATTGGGATGCCCTCGCAGGTATCTCTGGAACCCTTGTATTTGTAATGGGCTGGAAGGGCATGAACGACATAGTCACTGCCCTAACCTCACGAGGCGTTCCAATCGAGCGACCTGCTGCACTCGTTCAGTGGGGCACAACCGCGAAGCAACGAGTAGTCACCGGGCCAATCGGCGAAATCGTTGCACGAGGCCTCGAAGCAGGAATCGGAGCACCGGTTTGTCTGGTCATCGGTGAAGTCGCTGGCCTCCGTGACGAAATGGCGTGGTTCGACACTCGGCCTCTGTTCGGCAAACGGATACTCGTCACCCGAGCACGATCGCAAGCAAGCAAGCTCGTGAAACAGCTCGAAGATCTCGGTGCCGAAGTATTCGAATATCCAACCATCGAAATAGTTCCAGCACGCGATACTGAACCGCTCGACCAAGCACTCCGAAACGTATCTAAGTACGACTGGATGATGTTCACCAGTTCAAACGCAGTACGCGGAATCGCTGATCGTATGAAATCTCTTGGTATCGACTCGCGAGCACTCGCCCATCTCAAATTCGGTGTCAACGGCCCGTCGACAGCAAGGGCTCTGGCCGAAATCGGCATCAACGCCGACGTAATTCCTGATCAATACCTCGCCAGCGCCATGGTCGAACGACTGAAGACGGACGGCATCACGCCAAAAAACGTCTTGTTCCCACGTTCCGAGATCGGACGAGAAACCCTAGCCAGCGGTCTACGCGAACTCGGATCAAACGTCGACGAAATAGTCGCCTACTCAACCGAGTCGCCAAACGACAGCGGCGAGCTAGCCCGAGCCGCCTACAAAAAAGGAATCGACTTCACCACGTTCACCAGTTCATCTACCTTACGCAACCTCGTGGACCTACTCGGTGGCAGTCCGGATCTCATCAACACCAGCAAGACCGTAATGATCGGACCAATCACCGCAGGGACCGCCAAAGAGTTGAACGTCAACAACGATATCGAAGCCGAAGTGCAGTCGATACCCGGAATTGTGAAAGCGATACTGGCGCACGGTACAGCACCTGAGAATCAGGGATAATAGCTACATGACTAACGACCAATACCCTCATCTTCGACGCCTACGACGCAACCACACACTACGCGACATGCTCAACGAAAACCGACTTTCAGCTTCGGAATTCATCTACCCACTTTTTGTCGTAAACGGCTCAGGCGTGCGCAGGCCTATCGACCCAATGCCCGGAATCGACCAGATGTCGGTAGATATCGCGGTAGAAGAAACTTTACGAGCAGCCGAAGCCGGAGTGAAATCTGTGCTGCTGTTCGGAATTCCCGACGATAAAGACTCAACAGGATCCGGTGCAGCATCGCCCGATGAAGCCGTACAAAAAGCCGTCACTGCGATCAAAAAAGCATCCCCCGACACATATGTAATCACCGATGTCTGCCTATGCGAATACACCGATCACGGTCACTGCGGAATTGTTAATGGCAACGATATCGACAACGATGCAACACTCCCACTCCTTGCTCAAGCTGCTGTTTCTCATGCTCAAGCGGGAGCCGACATGGTCGCTCCTTCCGCAATGATGGACGGACAGGTAGCAGTGATTCGTGCAGGACTCAACGAAGCCGATTTCTCCGATATTCCAGTAATGGGCTACTCAGCAAAATATGCTTCAGCGTTCTACGGCCCATTCAGGATTGCCGCCGATTCCGCACCACAGTTTGGGGACCGCCAGACCTACCAGATGGCGCCGAATCAGGGTCGAGAGGCGATGCGAGAAATCGAAGCCGATCTCGAAGAGGGCGCCGACATCATCATGGTGAAACCCGCCCTAGCCTACCTCGATGTAATCAAAGAAGCCTCGATGCGATTCGACACCCCACTCGCCGCTTACAACGTTAGCGGTGAATATTCAATGATTGCCGCAGCGGGCCAAGCAGGCTGGGTCGACAGAGAACGTGCCATGATGGAAGTACTGACTTCGATCAAACGCGCCGGTGCCGATCTAATCATCACTTACAGCGCAATCGAAGCTGCAGAATTCATCTCTCGAGGATGATTCAGCCCGTGTTAGAAAAACACCGACAACCGATTTTTCCAAATAAGATTTAGAATATTACGCACTACTGAGTACTTTACTCGATAACTAAATCGCTACAACATCGATTCGCAGTCCAAATTCCTGCGACAAAAAGGGATCAACAATGAGCGAGCTTATTTCTGGTAACAACCTTCGAGGGCTGTTCGCAGAATTCTTTGCCACATTCATGTTCGTATTTATGGGTATCGGCGCTGTTGGGGCAGCCGTGGGGGCAGGCCTATCGCTCATCACTCCAATAGATACCGCTGGTCTGATCATAATAGCGCTCGGACACGGTGTCGGAATATTTGTTGCTATAGTCGCAATCGGGCGAATCACCGGCGCCCACCTGAACCCAGCCGTAACAATCGCTGCGATCGTTTCGGGAAACATAGGCATTAATCGCGGCTTCACGTACATCGTCGGTCAACTTGCCGGCGCCACGTTCGCTGCATACCTAATCGATAGGTTCGTCTATGGCATCGACAATCTAGGTGCACACGGCCTCAGTGTTAGCTCTGCCGATGGACTCGTGATTGAGGTAATCCTTTCTTTCTTCCTCGTATTCACCATCTTTGCAACTTTAATCGACAAGCGCGGAAATGCCGCCTGGGCTCCGCTCGCTATCGCACTGGTCGTATTCGTCGATCACCTCATCGCTGTCCCTCTAACCGGCGCCTCGATGAACCCAGCCCGAAGCTTCGGTCCAGCACTCGTGCATGGCTACTGGATTGAGCACTGGATTTACTGGGCAGGACCGATCATCGGTGCGATTGGCGCAACAGTAACCTACGTGATGATATTCGGCGACAAGTCTGATAAGGCCAAGCTCGGATCAATTCGATTCGACACTGATTAGTCAGATATTCTGGTACGAAATCTAAAACCGGAAGTCCTGCTAGTTAGGGCTTCCGGTTTTTCGTTTAACTACCTAGTAAATGCGCCCACGCAGACTCGACCTAGTTACAACGCCGAACTTGCGGCTATCGGTAGAATGTGGGCGATTATCGCCTAAAACCACGTACTCATCATCTCGTGGCCACCACGAGAAATTGTCTGTGGCCGCATCAGGACAGTAGGCGAAAGAATCGGAGACTGGCAGATCGTCTACATACAAATCGCCTTGCCGAAGGGCCACAACTTCGCCGGGTAGCCCAACGATTCTCTTTAGAATCCAGTGGCCAGACGATCCTGGTTTTTCCAGTCGGACCACATCGAACCGCCGAGGCCCTCGTCGACGAAAACCAGCACGCGCTGACACCACCCAACTGCCATCGCCGATAGCAGGCTCCATACTCTCGCCTTTAACTTTAACCAATTGAACTGAAAGCAACTCAATTAGTAGGTTTATTAGGTAATTCAACTGAGAATATCGGTTCTACGTGTTAGATTTGTGTGGCATATAGAAAGCGGAAACTTTGGCACGACTTGTGGCAGCTTGTATTTTCCGCCAGAGTTGCACAATTAGCAGTGCTTTTTTCGAGGAGAAAACTCATGTTCCGAACAATTTCAAGAATTGCCGACCGGCTACTCCCCGTCGGCACAGCCGATGCACATTGTGACATCCCTTGCGGCATTTACGACCCAGGTGACGCCATTCAGGCAGCACAGACAGTAATTCGAATGACCGAACTGATTGAAGGCATGGGCGTACCAACGACCGTTCAAGATCACAACTCTTTCAACCGATACGTTGCTGTCAAAGAAGAGCATGCAACCAAGGCCAAGAACGATATCGTGATTATCTGGACTGACTACTTCAAGCCAGAACACCTTGCAGCACACCCTAACCTTCACACCAAGGTATGGGAAGCTTGCAAGCTCGGTTCGCAGGTAAAGCAGCACGTCGACATGGACGCAGCAGTTGCCTTCAAAGCAGCTATTGAAGAAATTGGCGCAGCATTCACAGAAACCAAGAAGTAACTCTGTTTAGATCCTTTCGTGCATTCGCACTCAGGATCAAACGTATTTGGAACAAAATAAAAGGGTCGAGCGCAATGCTCGACCCTTTTTGTTTAACGTATTACCCGGCAATATTACAAAGCAAATAACTACTGATTAATGGGACGTAATGAATTCCCAGAACTCCTCGAATCGTTCTCCAACGATCGGCTCAGTTTTAAGAATTGTAGTCACATCCTGACTTGTGAACCACTGTGGGGCATGCTCTAGTACATCTCTCAGTTGGTTCCGTTTCAATCCCATATCAGTGGGGCGAAAGCGAACTTTGCAATCATCCAGTTGCTGCATTAACTCTTGGTAATCGCCGGTCGCCCAACATACAGCAACCGCCCCAAGGGCGGCGACTTCACCGTGAATCAGGCCAGTTTCGAGTACCTGTTCAAGTAGCCCACATAACCCGTGACCTCCTCCTGGGGCATGCGGAGAAACTAGTTGACGGTCATCACGCTCGTGAATTGATTTCATGATCAATCCGACACTGTCTGGTGTCAGATGACCAGCCCGATCAAGGGTTTTGGGGAACTCACTGCTGATCTGGCGGTAATAGTCTATTGTTGGTTGCGTTAATCTCTCATCCACTTTTGGTGCTTCACCAAGCTCAGCCTTGTAACGCCATTCTGAGATTCCTGAGTACATGCACAGCACGTCACCAATTCCGGCTGTGTTCAGGTTCCAAGGTGCTTCGAGGATCAGATCGTAATCCACTAGGACATGATCAAAGTCGCAGTACGGCCAATCCGAACCACCTTCCCCAATCAGGTTGTGTCCTTTCCATATTCCAAATATTCCGTGAATTATGGCTCCTGTAGAAACGACGGTGGGCACAAGAATTAGAGGTAAGTCTTTCTTGAGGGCGACATACTTGGATGCATCAAGAGCTGTTCCACCTCCGACCCCGACTACAAGTTCGGCATCATCAGGAAGTGAATTTGAGGTTTCTTCCAGGTGGTCCCAATCGAGCATGCTGACAAAGCCGACACCAGCCGGTTCATGAGAAATATGGGGGCGGGCAGTTTTCCAAGCTGTCGGTGTGGTAACGACGATATTACGTGGCCATTTAGAACTTTCGTAACCCAATAATCCGTGCCCGTACTTTATTTCAACTTCTCGAGCTGGACGGAACTGATTGCCACCGGTCCAGCCGCGTCCAAGTTCCGTCATAATTTACCTTTGCTAATCAAATTACTGGTTTGTCGTGAACCGCTCGTTGCTCGAAGTGCGTACTGTCGTGCCACCCTAGATCTGCCTTAATCTCGGGTCGAAATTGTCCCGTAGCCAATCACCGAGAAAGTTGAACGCAAATATCGTCAGGAAAATAGCCAAGCCGGGCATCATCGCAATCCACCATGCGTCTGCAATGTGATCGCGACCGTCGGATACCATGCTGCCCCAGGCCGGGTCCGGACCCGGTATACCCACACCGAGGAAACTGAGTACCGATTCAGTGAGGATCAGTCCCCCGACCTGAAGAGTAGCCAGGACAACCACAATATTAATTACTCCGGGCAGGATGTGGCGGAAGCCAATGCGTAAAGTCGACGCACCGGAGATCTTTGCACTCAAAACGTACTCGGTGTGCTTCAGTTGGAGAGTCAGTCCACGCGTCTGTCGTGCAAATGGGGGCCATGCAAATATGGCCAAGAGAGTCAATACCAGACCGATGCTGGCGCCGAAAATCACGGCAGCGACGAGCGCTACCAGGATGAACGGGATCGCATATGTCATATCGACTAGCCGCATGATGATCTCATCCCAGAGACCGCCCTTGTACCCGGCGACAATTCCCAGCGTGACGCCGACTAACATTCCTGCGGTAAGAACCACTGAGGCGACCATCAAAGATATTCGGGTGCCGTGGATGATCCGACTCAGGAGGTCTCGCCCAATATGGTCGGCACCCAGGATATGATCCCAACTGCCCCCAGACACCCAAACCGGCGGTGCCCCAGTGTCGGATAACTTAGAATCCAATGGGTCTTGAGGTGATATTTGGCTCGCAAATAACCCCATTACAACGAGAAGCATGATGATAAAGCCCGGTAGTACCGGGTACCGGCGCATAAAGCGCCATACCCGGGCCGGTAATTGAGGATGGAGTGCCTTATTCATGTGCCTTTGTGCCTAGTGAATTCGAATTCGCGGATCAATATATGCATACAGCAAGTCCGCAATTAGGTTTGATAGAACGAAAATCGCAGCAAATATCACCGCCAGACCGGTTACCAAAGGGAAATCGTTCTGAAGGGTCGCTTGTACGGCGAGGCGACCCAGACCGGGCCATGCGAACACGGTTTCTACGACAACGGTGCCCGTCATAAAGCTCGCAAACAGGATTGCTGAGACCGTCAAAGGCGCGATCAGTGCGTTCTTCAACGCGTGCTTGAAAATCACCTTCGTCCGTCCCACTCCCTTTGCCCTAGCCAGCTTCACGTACTCTGTATCGAGGACTTCAAGAAGTGACGAACGGGTGATGCGGGCTATGCTGGCCGACGCCAGCCACGAAAGAGTGGTCACCGGCAGCACAAAGTGAGTCCAGTCCCCCCTTCTTGACGTCGGTAATATGTCGAGACCGACTGCGAAGACATAGATGAGCACGAGCGCGAGAAAGAAAGGTGGCGCCGCCTGACCGACCAGGGCAAACGCTCGGATCACAAGGTCGGCTATCGAGCCGCGGGTGACAGCAGAGGCGATACCCATACCGACTCCCGAAAGAACTGCGACTATGACCGAGATGCCGGAGAGCATCAGAGTCGCCGGGGCCCGTTCCACGATTACATCTAGCGAATTTCGCTTATGCCAGACGGAATCGCCGAAGTCACCTCGTACAGCATTGCCTGCCCATATCAGATATTGCATGACCTTTGGCTTGTCCAAGCCGAGGTCCCGACCACGAGCGTCCCACACTTCCTGAGAGAAGCGAGTTCCGGGCGTCATGTAGAGGAGCCGGGGATCTCCAGACATCCTCGAAAGAGTAAAGACGATGATGGAGATGCCAATCATTACGATCACCATCGAAATCATGCGTGTTAATAAGAATCGGCCCATCGACTGTGTCAGTCTCCTACAGCGCTGAATCCTGAAGGAACTCAACTAGCGCTTCTGCTCGTGTTATCTGATTGCGTTCGCCGATTTACCGTTTTGCCTGGGTCACCCACGGTTCCGGCCCATCGGAGAACCGATGGGCCGGAACCGTGCATTACGTGCCGCTTCTCACTATTTCAAAGTGATTGACTCTGGACTGTTTGGAAGCACGTCCTGTGAGTTATACGGATCCCACTTGTCGATACGTGGGCCAACACCAAAGAGGAGAGCCGGTGCCTGGAACATCGGAATGAACAGCATTTGCTCCGACAGGAAGTCCTGTATTTCGGCGTTGTTCGCTATCCGCTTGTCCAGCGACAGTTCGGTTGCGTTAGACATGCCGAGCTCGCACAGGGCATCTGGCATCGTGAAACCGACGATGTGTCCTGCATTGGGACAGATATACCGGGCCGACGTTGCCCCCGGAATCCAGTTGATCCCGTGAGTGAACGGCACGTTAATCGTTTTGTCGACTGTCTGTGGCCTGCGAGCCCCGTACTCGGTCTTATCGATCGTGGCGTTCATGCCTAACTCCTGTCGCCACATCGCCACACTTGCTTCCGCGGCGGCACGCGTTCCCGGCCCGAACGTGCTCGGAATCCAGACTTCGTAATCGAAACCGTCTGGATAGCCAGCCTCGGCCATCAGCTTCCTAGCTCCTTCCGGGTCATGAGGAATGATCCACTCGTCCTTGTGAAGCGGGTCGTCGGGAAGGATGTTCTGCCATGCGTAGATCGGCCTGCCGAACCCTTTCAGGGTGAACTCGACTATTGATTTCTGGTCAACAGTCATGGCCATCGCAACTCGAACCTTGCGGGCATTTTCCATGGCCGTAGGATCTGACGGATCGCCTACCCATGGGTATCCTTTTTCAATGGCCTCAAATAAGCCCGGTCGGGGCATTTCGCCGCCTTCACAGTCGGCACAGTCGACGCTCCAGTAGTTGCCCGCCATCTGGAATCCCTGAGGCCTGGCGATACCGATCTCCTGCACTCTCCCGCCAATGGCGTCGAGCGTAGCCTGAATAGTCTGCGCATCTAACTGAGCAATATCGACTTCTGCGGAGCGCAATGCAGCGTCCCGGGTCGCCTGTTCGGGCATACTAACTATTTTGACCGATTTCACGCTTGGTGTGATGCCAGTCCAGTGATTTTCGACAGCTTCCAGCACCACTCGGTCGTCACCGACCCACTCAAGCGCCTTGTATTTGCCAGTACCGATCGGCGACTTGGCAAACTCTGCCTCGCCGAGCTGATCGAAAGCATCCTTGTTGACGATGACTATTCCGTTGAACCCGGCATTGCCGAGCAGCCATACCCATGTTGGATCGAATCCGCCGGCTTCGATGTTCATCTTGACCGTCATTGGATCGACGACATCGAAGCCAAGTTTGAGTTCCGGTCCGATTTCTTCAGCACCGTTGTTGACCGACTCGGGATCGAACGCTGAGTTGAACGTAAAGGCCACGTCTTCCGCGTTCACAGTTCCCCAGTCGCCAAAGTTGTCGTGCCAAGGAATGTTGGGCCTGAGCTTGAAGGTAATGCTCGTCATGTCGGACGAAATTTCCCACGATTCAGCGAGTCCGAGATCAGCAGCGTTGTAGCCCTGTTGCGGTGGCGGGGCTGGGGGGGCGACAAACGGTGCACGAACGATCGTTTCGTAGATGGAGAAGTCCTTGCCGATTCCACCCAACGCGTTGATGTCGCGCTTGGGCTCCTGAATCAACGGTGGAAGTTCTGCAATGGCGATAACGATCGAACCCGCAGATCCGGAAGTAGGAGCCTCAACTGAAGTCGAGTCCTCATCGCCACCACTACAGGCAATGAGGGAGATCGACGCTACTATTAAAATCAGAAGAACCATTCTGTGCCAGTTCAAATAACGTAATCTCAAGATCATTTCCCTCACTTAGGCTATTGTGCTGAACATACCATATTGATGGTGCAAATAATCACCAATTGCGGGACAGTCTTTCACAAGCCCTGCACAACAGCAACCCTCATGGATGATTCCGTAGAGTAATTCCCCTTCGACAACGGATTCCAACTACAGAGAAAATCGCCTACGCGGGTTCTGTCAGAACTCAGGACACCGGATCCAGTTGGCACCCAATCCAGGCTCTAGGCGCCTGATTTCGTACTTGGACGGTCGATGTTTCTTGCCATATCGATGGCCTAGATCGAAGTTGAGCGCTGATTTCTGACAGAACCAGATAATATCGACTGAAATGGCAAACAATAATAACTTTTAGGGAACAACTCCAATGGAACTCAGGACCAACCGCGCCAAGCAGAAACTAGCTAACGGTGAAATCGTAACTGTCGTCATGGGTATCACCCATCCAGATGATATCGATGCCGTTGGGCCAATCGGTTTCGACGGGATCTGGTTGGAAGGTGAGCACGGCGCTACCGAAGCTGCCGATCTAGGAAACCTAACTCGAGCTTGCGATATGTGGGGTATGACCTCAGTGGCTCGAGTCAATCAAAATGAGCAGGGACTCATCTATAGAACGCTTGACCGTGGTGCACAGGCAATCGTAGTTCCGCACGTGAACAACGCCTCTGAAGCACGAAACGTTGTCGAAGGGGGGAAGTTTACCCCTAAAGGTAAACGTGGAATGTGGACTAGCCGTCAGGGTTACGATGTTGAAAACTATCTTCACAAAGCCAACGACGAGACAATGCTCATTGTTTTGATCGAAGACATCATTGCATGGGATAACCTCGACGAGATAATCGCTGTCGACGATATCGATGTCTTCTTCGTAGCTCCTTCAGATTTCGCCGCTTCAATGGGTCACATGGGCGATCTTCAGCATCCGGACGTTGTAGCAAAAATCAACGATGCTCTTACTCGGATTATTGCATCAGGGCGCAATGCTGGTGCTTTAGCGACAAACGAAAACGTTGCAGCATACGTAGAAATGGGTGTCAGGTTTTTCATGACAGAAGCCGGGCCATGGATCGCAAGCGGCTTTAACCAATTTCTCGCCAACGCAAACTCCGTAAAAAAGTAGCTAAATTATTTATCAACCCAGATTTTCATTTGATGCTATTAGGTCAACATTTTAACAACGACTATAGATGCCATCACAGAAATGCGAAGGCATCTATAGTTCATTAGCAGTTTGGTGGAGCTTGAGGGACTCGGACCTTCCCCTCCTACTTGCAAAAGAAATGTTCAGGATATTGACGCCAACATATTGGACGCCAATATCTGCGTTGAAAATTCGTATAAACAAAAAGATCCGAGCGTTACCCTCGACTCTCAGTGATCATAATGTCGGTCGATCAGACCGCCAGTACCCTAGATGCCTTCGAGAATCGAATTGAGAGTTTCGCTCGGGCACATCGCAGTGGTCAGCAGATCTACATCACCCCTGTAGTAACCGCCTAGATCCTTCACCAAGCCCTGCGACGCATCAAGCTCAGCGACGATCTTCTCTTCATTCTCGACCATCGTCGACGCAACGACACCGAAACGCTTTGCTATATCAGCGTCGTCTGACTGCAAAGCAAGCGCCTGCGCCCAGTACAAAGTTAGGTAGAAGGTTGCACCACGGTTGTCGAGTTCACCAACCTTTCGTGAAGGAAGTCGACCATTCTGCAGATATTGACCCGTAGCAGCATCCAGAGCTTCTCCAAGTACGCCGGCGCCCACATTATCGAACTGGTCACCCAAGTGTTGCAGCGACGCTGCTAGAGCCATGTACTCACCAAGTGAATCCCATCGGAGGTGTCCCTCTTCTTGAAATTGCTGAACATGCTTCGGTGCTGACCCACCAGCACCGGTTTCGAACAAGCCACCGCCGTTCAAAAGAGGCACTACGGAAAGCATTCGAGCACTGGTCCCAATCTCAAGAATTGGGAACAAGTCGGTTAGATAATCTCTGAGCACATTTCCGGTTACCGAAATCGTGTCATCGCCCTTTCGAATTCGGTCGAGAGATAGCTGCATTGCATCTTCAGGCGACAGAATTTGAATATCTAGTCCATCGGTATTTTCATCTACCAGATATTTTTCGACCTTGGCGATAACTTCGGCATCATGTCCGCGTGTGCTGTCGAGCCAGAAAATGACCGACACCCCTGTTGCACGACCTCGACGAACCGCCAGCTTAACCCAGTCTCTAACAGCAATATCTTTAGTCTGGCAAGCACGCCAGATGTCGCCCTCCTCAACCTCATGAGACAGAAGAACTGCACCCGAGACATCAACGATTCGGACGATTCCAGCAGAAGCCATTTCAAACGTCTTGTCATGTGAACCGTATTCTTCGGCCTTCTGCGCCATGAGCCCAACGTTCGGGACACTCCCCATAATTGCAGGATCGAGCTTGCCATGAGTCTGACAATCTCTAACGGTCACATCGTAAATACCTGCATACGTGGAATCCGGAATGACCGCTTTCACATCTTGAAGCTCGTTATCTGCATTCCACATTTTGCCTGAATCTCGAATCATCGGAGGCATCGAAGCATCGATGATCACATCACTCGGCACGTGCAAGTTTGTGATTCCCTTGCCCGAATCAACCATTGCAATACCTGGGCCGTTGGCAAAGTCGTGTTCGAGATCAGAAAGAATCGTGCCTTCAGGATCTCGAAGTAGGCCCGAAAGTTTGTTCAATACATCACCAAGACCGTTGTTAGGGTTGGCTCCGAGTTCATTAATTTCAGGCTCGTGATTGGCGAACAGAGTTGAGAAATATGTGCGCACACCATGACCGAAAATGATCGGATCAGAAACCTTCATCATGGTCGCTTTGAGGTGAAGCGAGTAGAGCACGTTCTGCTCTTTAGCATCTTTGACCTGCTCTCTGAAAAAATTCACCAGTGATTTCTTGCTCATGAACGTCGCGTCGAGCACTTCGTCCGCCATCAATGGCAGTGATTCCATCAAGCTCGTCACCCTACCGCTTTTGGAAATATGTTCGATTGTCGCAGTAGTTTCGGCAGCAATTGTGATCGACTTTTCGTTGTGGAAGAAGTCGCCTTCCGACATAGTCGCAACGTGGGTTTTTGAGTCACTTGGCCATTCGCTTGCGCGAGGCGGATTTGCCTGAGCGAAGTCCTTTACTGACTTCGGAGCACGTCGATCTGAATTTCCCTGTCGAAGCACAGGGTTCACTGCACTTCCCATTGCCTTGCCGTATCGCGCTTTGGCGTCACGTTCAGCGTCGGTACCGGGATCGTCCGGGTAATCAGGAATTACGAACCCAAGGGTCTGCAACTCAGCGATACATGCCTTCATTTGCGGCGTAGAAGCTGAAATATTTGGGAGCTTAATGATGTTCGCTTCAGGAAGTTCAACCAAACGACCCAAATATGCTAGATCGTCTTCTACTGCATTGTTACCCAGCACATCAGGGAACTGTGCCAAAACCCTTGCTGCTAGCGATATGTCACGTGTCTCAATATCTACTCCGGCGGTTTGCACAAACGCACGAATTACTTTGAGAAATGCATACGTCGCGAGTGCAGGTGCTTCGTCGGTCCACGTGTAGATAATTGAAGGTGATTGGGTCATGATAGAGGATATCGAAACTGCCGTCAGACGGCGTGGATTTGTGAGTCAAACAGCGTCCAAGTATATGACTTAATAAGACGTCTCACGAGTCCGATCGGCTAAGTTGACCTGAGAACGTAACCTACCCGCCAAAAAAACCAATGTCATCGGATATGTAGTCTTCACGAATAGGCGACCAGATATCGAGCGCAACGCACCCGCTCTCGGTCGCAACCACTCGATGTGCAACATCACCTGGAATGACGTAATGGTCGCCAGTTTCCAATAACTGCTTCGAGTCCCCGACGTAGAACCACGCTGCCCCCGATAACACCCTGCCGCACTGTTCGTGCGGGTGCGAATGCTCAGGAACTTCAGTATTAGCAGCAATGTCGATAATGCCCATCATGATCTTCTCACCCCACATTAGCCGGGCGTAAACACCGGGAAGAAGCTCCCGCTTCTCAACATCATTCTCACTATAGAAGTACTTTTCTGGAAGCATTTCGTTACCTCATCGACTCTACGAAGACCTATCCGTGTGATCCGGTCTTCCGACTAATAGCAGCCTCGGCAACCGGGCTAATCACTTGTTCTATATCAATATTCAACAACGCAGGGCCATCGTGATCGAACGCGCGCTTCATAGCACCTTCGAGGTCTTCAGCCTGCGTGACGTGCTCACCGTAAGCGCCAAGGCCCTGAGCCATAATGTCGTACCGAGTCGGCAGCAAATCGGTCCAAACAGGTCGACCGTATAGACCCTTCTGAATCTGCCAATCGATACCCCAGATCGAATTATTACCAACAACCATCTTAACCGGCAGGTTGTGCCGAACCATCGTATCGATCTCCATGCCATTGAACCCAAGCGATCCGTCACCATTCACCAGAACCGTCTTGCTGTGTGGAAGGGCAATCTGAGCACCTAGTGCGTAAGGCAAAGCGACACCGATCATGCCAAAGCTAGACACGTTATGAAACCTATACGGATCATCACGCTTGATCGAAGCACGCAAAAAGTGACAATAGTCGCCACCATCGAACGTCACATGAGTGTCATCATCGATAAATTTTTGAAGTGTGTTCGAAATGTGCATCGGGTGCATCGGATTCTCGGCCTTGCCAAGCTCCGATAAGCTTTCATGCCACTCATCGAACGCCGTTCTAAGTCGTGTTACCCACTCGGTTCGTTCTGTCCAAGTTCGCTTTTCAGCTGCATCTGCCATTTGAGTAACGACGGGGCCAACATCACCAACAATTCCTACAGCAGCAGTTCGAGCGCGAGCCACTTGAGCCGGTGAAGGATCAACAACGATAAACTTCACATCCGCGTCAAAGGGTGGGTTTCCACCAAATCCATTCGTGTAGTCGAGCTTCTTCCCGAGCAGCACCACCACGTCAGCATCCCCAACGTTCTTCACAGTTAGGTTCAGAGGCTGGTACCCGAGTCCCACAGAATACTCGTGCGAATCTGGAATCAATGCTCTCGCAGAATCTTCTGAGAAGAACGGAATACGCAACGTCTCGACAAGTCGTTGAACTTCGGCAGGCAAAGCCGTAGCCCCGGCTGATGACCCAGCAAAAATGACCGGACGCTCTGCCGAATTTATAACATCAAGTGCACGTTCGATCTGGGCAGGATCACCAAGAACACTCACTGGTGTTCCGTACTCGTTCGGTGCGTATCGGGCTGCTTCAGCATCGTCGACTTCCGCGATTTGGAAATCGTGCGGAATCGTTATATGGACTGGCCCCTGCCGACCACTCAAAGCGGTTCTAAACGCCAGCGCAACATATTCGGGAATTCGGGCAGCAGTAGGCACGTCCCAGGCGCCCTTGGTGATATGTCGTGCAGCACCGATCTGATCGAACTCTTGCATCGCACCACGGCCAATATTTGCAGATTCGGCAGATCCTGCGATGTTGATTAGCGGAGCCTCGGAGTGCATGGCATTAGCGAGCGCAGGCAAGGCATTGGCGTGACCAGGGGTGGTCGAAAGCATAACTCCACCCTTTTTAAGAATCCTTGAATAGGAATCAGCCGCGTGGGCAGCACCTGACTCATGTCGGAAGTCGACCATACGCAACGGTGCATCGAACATCTTGTCGAGCATGTGCAGAATATGATCGCCTGCAATACCAAAGACGGTATCAACGCCTTCTGCTCGTAGTGCGCGAATTAAAAGATCACTACCGGTAGTCTTAGCCATATTTCTTGAGTGCTTTCGTTTCTTGGAGGCAGATCATCGTTTGCCTCAGGGAGCCGCTATCAGATAGTTGATAGCCGATTGAATCCCGAAGTCACAAACAGTTGAAAAGATTAGCACCAGATCGAACGGTTTGTGGTGTGACTAATCGTCCGACGGAACCAACAAATCCATTAGCTCGTCGACAGCCATCAACTCAAGTACCTGTTGATCTGTGAATATCGCTACCAACCTCTCAACTGTGGCAGTGTCTAACTGGGTCGCCACATTGGCACGGAACTTTTTGAGCAACAACGGCTTGGAGTCATCACGACGTCGACGGTGACCAATTGGATATTCGACCACCACGTTTTCTGTCGTCGATCCATCATTGAACCGCACTTGCACGGCATTGGCGATAGAACGCTTGTCCGAATCTAGATACTCATCAGTAAATCGCTGGTCGTGCTTCATCACCATCTTGTCACGTAGTTGATCTACCCGTGGATCTACCGCCATTTCGTCCTCGTAGTCCTCAGCGGTAAGCGATCCCTTCAACAACCCAATCGCGGTCATGTACTGAATACAATGATCCCGGTCCGCAGGGTTATTCAGAGAACCAGTCTTGTCGATAATACGAAGAGCAGATTCTTGCGTTGTGATCACTATTTCTTCAATATCGTCCAGCCGCGAAGCAACATCCGAATGAAGTTCAAAAGCAGCTTCGACCGCCGTCTGAGCATGGAATTCAGCCGGGAACGAGACCTTGAACAGAATGTTCTCCATCACGTACGCATCGAGATCGCGTTCGAGCGTGATCTCCTGACCTTTAAACCAAACATCTTGAAATCCCCAACCGGGAGCTGTTAGCGCCGACGGATAACCCATCTCGCCGCTCATAGCGTTCAAGCTAAATCTAATCGCCCTACCAAGCGCATCACCAGCAGCCCACGACTTGCGTGAGCCAGCGTTCGGTGCATGTCGATATGTCCGTAAAGTAGCGTCGAGCCACGCGTTAGATACTGCGTTTTCAACCTGATTAACGTCGCCGCCCAACATCGCAGTAATCACGGCCGTGGAAGCAACCTTCACCAACAGCACGTGATCGATACCAACTCGATTAAATGAATTCTGAAGCGCCAAAACCCCTTGAATTTCATACGCCTTAACCGCGTATTCTAGAACCTCTAATACGGACATCGGACACTTAGATTCCGACTTAGCGACTCGACTCAGATGGTCGGCCATAGTCAAAATCGCACCTAAATTATCTGACGGATGACCCCACTCAGCAGCAAGCCAAGTGTCGTTGAAATCGAGCCAACGGATAGCCGCTCCGGTATCGAAAGCAGCTTTCACTGGGTCGAGTTGAAATCTTGTGCCCATCACCCGGGCGCCGTTAGGAACAATCGTCCCTTCAACCTCCGGACCCAGCAACTTGGTGCAAGCAGGGTATTCCATCGCAAGCAATGCACAGCCGATCGAATCCATCAGCGTGAGTCGAGCAGTATCGAGTGCAAGAGCCGATTCTGGCTTGTAGTTAACCGCATAGTCAGCGATCACGGCGATAACAGAATCGGTTTGTCGAACCTCTGCCACTATCCCCGCTCCTCGACACTCACATACGGTCTAGGCTCGGGACCGGTGTAGTCGGATAATGGACGGATCAGCTTGTTGTCTGCCCGCTGCTCAATCACGTGAGCGATCCAACCTGATGTTCGGGCGATCACGAAGACCGGTGTGAACATTGCAGTTGGAATGCCGCACATGTGATAGGCAGTCGCTGCGTAGAAATCCAGATTCGGGTGCATGCCTTTTTCTCGCATCATCACGGTTTCGATCTTTTCAGAAATGTCGAAGTAAGACGTATTACCAGCGGCTTCAGACAGTTCTTTTGCAAGCTGTTTTACAATTGGAGATCGAGGATCACCGTTTTTGTAAACCCGGTGACCAAATCCCATCACAAGTCGTTTTGCTGCCAGCATGTGAATCATCGATTTTTCAGCGTCTTGCGGTGAATCGAAAGACGAAACCAGTTCCATTGCAGCCTCATTGGCACCGCCGTGAAGAGGACCTCGTAAAGCACCTATTGCACCGGCGATCGCCGAGTATGTGTCGCTCAATGTAGAGGTGATTACTCGCGCGGTAAACGTAGATGCATTGAATTCGTGTTCAGCGTACAAAACCAACGTCGTGTCGAGTGCTTCTCGCTTCAGCGGGTCTGCCGGTTTACCAGACATTAAACTCAGGAAGTGACCAGCGACGGTATCCTCATCCGACTCCGTTTCGATTCGTTCATTACGAGAATGAAATCGATACCAGTATGCCAACATCGATCCGAAGCTGGCAGTAAGACGATCTCCAATTGCAACAGCCGTACGGCCAGCCTGACCTTCAGTCTCTAATGTCCCTAAAAGCGAAGTACCGGTTCGCAAAACATCCATCGGATGAGTCGAAGCGGGCAACGCTTCAAGCAACGTCTTTAACGCATCAGGAAGCGACCGCATCCCAACAAGTTTTTTCTTATAAGCGTCCAGTGCTCGCTGCCCCGGAAGCTTGCCATAGATAAGCAAATAAGCGACTTCCTCGAAGGTCGAATTAGCTGCCAAATCGGTGATCGAATAGCCGCGGTAGGTGAGCCCAACGTCCTCTTGTCCGACCGTTGAAATCGCCGAGGATCCCGCCGTAATCCCGTTCAATCCTGATGATGTCATTTTGATAATTCCTATTAGTACACCTAGTTAGCAGACTCGGACTCGGCTTCGAAGAGCTCGTCCAATTTCGATTCGTAAATGTGATACTCGAGATATTCGTACAGATCAACGCGGGTTTGCAGATCGCCAATGATCGCCTTCTGCGTACCAGCAGTTCTAATCTCTATCAGGGCATTTTCAGCTGCTTGATTCGCAGCGCGAAACACCGTCAGAGGGTAGAGAGCGATATCGACGCCAACGCTACCCAGTTCCTCAATCGTGAACGCAGGTGTTTTACCAAATTCCGTGAGGTTTGCGAGAACCGGGACACCCACAGCTTCTTTGAATTTTCGGAAGTCGCCCAACTCCATCACTGCCTCGGCAAAGATCATATTGGCACCTGCTTCGACATACGCCACCGACCGTTCAATCGCTGCCTCGACACCTTCATTAGCGATAGCATCGGTTCGTGCCATTAGCACGAAATCGTCGTACGCTTTAGCATCGGCAGCAGCTTTTAGTCGATCGCACATCTCAGCGGTCGAAACGATTTTCTTGCCTGGACGATGTCCACATCGCTTTGCCTGAACTTGATCTTCTATGTGAACTCCGGCTGCCCCCGCACGTGCCATCTCTTTCATCGTTCGGGCGATCATGAATGCTCCACCCCAACCCGTGTCGACATCGACTAACAGAGGTAGTTCTGAGACAGCCGTAATCCGTCGAACGTCCTCAAGAACGTTATCAAGTGTCGTCATTCCCAGATCTGGGAGTCCATACGAGGCGGTGGCAACGCCCGATCCTGAGAGATACAAAGCATTGAAGCCAGCGGCCTTGGCCATCACAGCGTGATAGGCGTTTGTGGCGCCCACTAACTGGAGCGGAGACTCAACTTGGATAACAGAGAAGAGCGATGTTCCGGGAAGCATTTCCATAGTGAACAGATTATAGGTGCGATTAGATGATCTACGGGTAGCCGTTTGAGGCGAACTAGCCCCAGAACGCGTCGTAGAAGACCAACGGAGAAACAACGAGCAACACGAGTCCGACCACTAATCGGAGCTTTGTAGGATTGACGTTTCCACTCATTCGAGAGCCGGCAAACATACCGATCATAGCCGGTATTCCTATTACCGAAACAAGAAGCCAGTCGACTCGCCCGCGAATAAGATGCCCGGTGAACCCTGATGACCCAACGAGTATCGTAAGTGCTAGATTTGTCCCTGCTGCGAGCGAAGGTCTCATCTTGAGCACGTGGATCAATGCCGGCATACGAAGTACGCCAAGTGCCAGACCAACGGCCCCCCCAATGAGCCCTATTACAAATCCTAGAATGCTTTCACGAGCGATTGTTTTTGGGTTGAAATCGCCCCGACCCGCACTCGGGTCGCCATCGTCATCGTGCGGTGCGGTGTTGCCTCTTAGTTCAGACGTTGCTCGAAGAATCATCATCGACGACGACCAAACAAGCAAAAACGCAACAATTGTTAGAAGAACCGTTCGTGAAATGAGGTCGGCGTAAAGTCCACCGACGAAAGATCCGGCAATCGCCGGAATTCCTATGATAACCACCACTCGGAATACGATTCGATTTTGAAGAATTGCAGGCCATGAGCCTGCAAACGATCCAAGCACGCTAACGAAAAGATTGGTACTTGCGGCAATGAGCGGGTCGACTCCGATGGCGGTCATGACAGGTAGTCGAACAACACCAAGGGCAATTCCCACGATTCCGCCAACGACACCAACGATCAAAGACATGATCGCCAGTCCGGTCAGCTCTACTCCCGATAGATCAGCTCCAACCAAAGCAAGAGTCGTCAGACCGTCACCCATTAGTCCGCCACCCTGAATCTAGGCGACGTCACGGCTACCGGAAGATCGCTTGGGCGGCGACAACCGTCGGATGGACAGTCGGTGGGTTCAGACTCGAATGCAGGCACTTCGTCTTCTTTTCAAACTAATCTGTAGGGAATCGATTCTATCCGCGCCCAGTGGACGTACAACAGCTCGATTGACCAGAATTATTTACCGATGAGGTCGAGGCTTTCGAGCAGGCTATCGATTTCTTTGTAATGCTCAGCATCTGGCTTCAACGCTGGGTGACGAGCGAAATCAGATCCCGGTGAAAATACTCCCCGCCGAACCATTATGTGCTTGTAAATCCAGTTGGCGAAACCTTGGCCCTGAGCCAGCATTCCAAACAATGCAGCGTGTCGTCGCATTTCGTCGTTTGCTGTGTTTTCATCGCCAGTTTGGAAAGCATTCCAAACGCGAACGAACATATCGGGCAAGGTCGAACCTGGCATGGTTCCAACCGAGCCTCGTTTGAATTCTTCAACTGCGAATGCACCACCCGCACCACCGAATAGAACCAGTCCCGTTCCCTCAGCAAGTTTTTGCGTCTCACCCATTCTGGGGATCGTTGGAGGGGTTTCCACCTTGATGTAGCAAAGATTCTCGTGTCGCTCGGCACATGCCACCGCCATCGCTGGTGGAACTGGAGCGGTATTCTGATCCTGAAGAAAGATAGGAAGCGATATAGATTCAGCTATTTTGCCGAAGTATTCGATATTTTCAGAGGCTGAAACAGGAATAAACGATGTTGGTCGAATCATCAATGCATCGGCACCAAGTTCTTCGGCCCGTTTCGAGAGCGCAATCGCTACGTCTGTGCCCTCACCTCCCGTATTCATAACGACCTTGACTCTACCGTTCGCAACCTGAACCACCGTACTGAGAATTAGGTCACGCTCTGCTTCTGAGAACTTATAGATCTCAGTGGCCACCGCTATTCCAAGACCGTGAACACCTTTGCCAATCATCCATTCAACCTGATTTTCGAGGTCGTCCATCACTAGCTGACCCTTTTCGTTAATCGGGGCAGCGAGGATCGGGAATACACCCTTCATTGAGCGATCTGGCATGTTTAGTTATCTCCAAACAGTAGAGGGCAGCAAACTTGAACACCTGAACAGACGGGTGTTGCTCATATACGACGCGGATATTCGCATTACTCCCGAGTGAACGCAACAGAAGAACCCGCGTTACGAATTGAAATTCAGCATGAAGTTACGTTCGCATCACCGTCCAAATAAACGCCTAAAGCATCGTTTCGACAACAGCCAGCAGTACACCGGCGACGGTAGCTGTACCGATTACACCGGCAACGTTAGGCCCCATTGCATGCATCAGCAAGAAGTTCTCAGGATCTTCTTTTTTACCCATATCCTGCACAACTCTTGCCGCCATCGGCACCGCAGAAACTCCGGCTGCGCCAATCATCGGATTAATCTGATCCTTGCTTACAAGGTTCATCAACTTAGCAAGCATAATTCCAGCCACAGTCGCAGTCATGAAAGCAAACAGACCCAGCAGGAAGATTCCGATTGTTTCTGGCTGCAAGAAGATGTGCGCAGGCATTGTCGATCCCACCGCAAGCCCCAGCAGAATAATCACCACATTCATCAACGAATTTTCTGTAACGTCAGCTAATCGAGGAACCACACCCGAAACCTTGATGAGGTTACCGAGCATGAGCATTCCAATGAGCGGCGAAGCTGAAGGCACTAAAACGCTGATGATGATCGTCGTGAGAACCGGGAACAGCACCTGGGTTCGCTTTGAAACCGGTGTTGCTGAATATTCCATACGAATCAAGCGTTCTTTTTTCGTGGTCAGCAACTTGATGATCGGTGGCTGGATGATCGGGACTAGTGCCATGTACGAATACGCAGCAACCGCTGTAGCACCGACTATGTCCCGAACGTCAACATTTGGCAGCGATTCGCCCAGCTCTCGCATACGAGTGGCGATGAAAATAGTTGTCGGTCCATCAGCTCCACCGATGATTCCAATCGACGACGCTTCGAGTAGTCCGAACTCGAAGTAATCGGTCATTCCCAATAGCAATGCTCCGAGAAGTGCTACGAAAACACCAGCCTGAGCACCCGCCCCAAGCAACAGGGTTTTCGGATTTGAAAGCATCGGACTGAAGTCCGTGGCAGCACCGACACCTAGGAATATCAAAAGTGGAAAGATATCGGTTTCCATTCCAACGCTCTGGAATGTTTTCAGAAGCCCTGCAGGCTCTCCGCCTCCGCCCTCGCGAATGAATTCGCCGAGCGGAAGGTTGGCGAACAAAATCCCCATTGAAATCGGAACCAATAAAAGCGGTTCTTTTTTCTTGGCGATCCCGACGTACAGTAATGCTCCAGCAATTGCCCACATGAGAATCATGCGAGGCTCTTCGCCTATCGCCGTGAAACCTTCCCAGAGTGCAGCAAACTCAGTCGACATAAAGACTAAACCTGTGCGATCTCGGCCAGCGTCTGACCGTGCTGAACTGCATCACCAGCAGCGACCAACACAACCGAAACAGTACCGTCGATTGGTGAAGCAATCGTATTTTCCATTTTCATAGATTCAAGGATCAAAATTGGCTGACCCTTAGTGACAGAAGCACCCGCAGCCACGCTTACGCTAACGATCTTGCCTGGCATTGGCGAACGAACAACCCCATCTCCCCCAGATGTAGTAATTGCGGGCCTAGAGATAGCTTGTGGAGCGGGAGTTACCGTTTTTGGCGCACTTATAGAAGGTGTAGCAGGGGCGACTGATGCTGCCGAGTCGGGGACTTCGACCTCGTAAGTCGTGCCGTCGACCGATACTTCCACAGGAGACGTTGAAATATCACCGACCTCGACGTCGTACGTCTGGCCTGCAATCGTAATTTTATAATTCTTAGTAGCCACTAATTGCGCCTCTCCCGAGCACCGATTGAACCAGATCCAAGTAACCGCATTCTTCCGCTTTGCAACCATGATCCGGCTGTGCTGCCAGTTCTGGATATAGGAGGACCTATCGCAGATCGTTTTGGCTCAGATAAAGCAAGTGCGACAGCGATGGCTGCAACCTGCTGACCTGTGATCTTGCCGTCAGCGACCGGAACAGAAACAACCACAGTTTCAGGAACTCCCGATTCACCGACAGGAACTTTCGTAGCCGATTGCCTATCAAGCAGACTGATGCCTTTAATAGACAGTGCCAGAATCGCCAACACGACAAAAACAATGCCCATGCCAATAAGACTCAGAGTCAACCCGTCGTTTAGTAAATCTTGATCGAACGTGTCAGTGCTCCCTAAGCCGCTCACAAACTCGTGCAAATACGGTCATCATCGCAAAATATAATTGCTGATTCTAACAAAGGCTCTCTACTCAGCGGTGGGTATATTCATCAACCGAAATGGGGTAGGTCTTACCGTCAACCGCAGCTAACGCAGTCTCACCATTCTCAGCCACACCTACCAGAATGTCATCACCATCGACTTTGAGCGAGACTTCTTCGACGATACCGGCAAGATTATCTGGTTTGAATCGCTCACTCCGCGCCGCAAGCAATTCTTGAGATTCTTCGACAGTAATCTCGGTAAAAGTTATGTTCGTGCCCGGAGCTGCTTGCCCAAGCTTGGGCAGATCAACGGTCGCTATTGTTGCGATCTTAGCGTACCCGCCAGTCGTCTGGCGATCGGCGAGAAGGATGATAGGTTTTCCGTCGCCAGGTACTTGGATCGATCCATTTACTACAGCATCCGACACAATGTCGTAACGCCCCGATTTCGACTCAATCACCGGACCTTCGAGACGTAATCCTTGACGATTCGATTGATCGGAAACGACATATCTAGAGTTCAAGAGCGACTCGATACCGGTGTCCGAGAACTCATCGTCCTGAGGACCCAGCATGATCCGCACGCTAATTTCGTCACTAGGGGAACTCGTTGACTCACCTTCGAGTAGCAATCCTGATGCGGCTAGGGTGCTTGGTTCACCGAGGCTCAATACATCGCCAGCGACCAATGAACGTCCTTCTACCCCACCAATTTTTGAGGCAAAATGGGTTGATCGTGAGCCTAGCGTCTGAGGAATATCTATGCCGCCCGCAATTGCAATGTATGTTCGTAAACCATCAGTAGCCATACCAAGTTTAAGCCGGGCATCTGAATGAATAAAGTACGAAACACCCAGTGCAATGGTCACACCGTCGATGGTTACATCAGATTCGGCACCGGTGACTGCAATAATCAAATCGTCCAAAAATTCGATCTCGAGCCCACCAAGCAGTACTTCAAGGCAAGCAGCATCTGGGTCGTTTCCGACGAGCAGATTTCCCAAATCAAACGAGTCTATATCTACAGCCCCTGATACCGACACACCAAGTTTTTGAAATCCAAGCCTGCCTCGATCCTGTACCAGGGTCATAGGCCCGGGTTGAACGATCTGAACGATTCGTGGAGAATTATTGGCCATGAGATCCCACCGGAACGAAGCGCACTTTGGAACCGGGAGTAATCAGCGACGGCGATGGACTACTCACATCAAAAAGCTGTGACAGAGTCCTTCCGATCAACTGCCATCCACCGGGGCTAGCGTTCGGATAAACCCCCGTCTGAGATTCAGCTATTCCAACTGATCCAGCAGGAACGCTAACACGAGGCGTTTTCAGTCGAGGCATCGCTAGTCGTTGATCAAGTCCACCTAGGTAAGGAAAGCCCGGTGCAAAACCGATCATGTAGACGCGATAGTCGATACGCGAATGAATTTCGATGACATCTTTCACAGATAAGTTGACATGCTCAGCAAGCGATTCAAGATCTGGCCCATCATTGCCACCATAAACGACCGATAACTCGACGATACGAGCTTGCTCTGGTTCATGGTTAGCCTGATCCAAAGAGAGATCGACTAACTCCGACAGCCGTTCGTTCATTTCCACGAATCTCGACACCAGTGGATCGTAATTTACCAACAAAGAACGATAGGTCGGCACAAGTTCTCGAACTGCTTCAAGGTCCGCAGTCTCCACGGTCTTAACGAGGCTATATACCTGATCGTTTACGCTCGGATCGATCTCAGAACCTAGTTCGATAACAATGGCCGAATCACCAGCCGAAGCGAGCCGTGGGTACGTGGTACCTGAAACTTCATTCGCTTCCATTTTACTTAGTTTGACCATTGCCAGCGATGAGCTTATTCATCGATGTTATCTCCACGCCTGCAGCTTCGAGCGAGCCTCGAACTGCTGCTGCCAACTCAACCGCTCCAGCGGTGTCACCATGCAAACAAATCGAATCAGCAGAGAAATCGATTTCAGTACCATCGATCGCCGTCACCTTGCCTTCGGTCGCAAGCTTGAGCGATCTATCCACGACTTGAGCAAGATCGTGAATAACCGCGCCTGATTGCGAACGTGGAACAAGCGTTCCCTGGGCGGTCACAGCACGATCTGCGTAGCATTCACGTGCCACTCGCACACCTTGCGCTCGAGCGATCGACTCCCACTGCGACCCTGCCAACACGACGTGAATTAATTCAGGATCGAACGCCTTGACAGCCGACACAATCGCTTCAGCTACTGCTTCATCACGAACAGCGGTGTTGTACAACGCACCGTGCGGTTTCACATGCTGCAACTTTCGATCGGGCGTAAACGCTGCCAGTGCACCTATTTGATAGGTAACCGCGTTTCGCACCTCACTGGGTGTGAGATCCATATTTCGACGACCAAATCCTGCAAGGTCCGGATATGCCGGGTGGGCGCCAATCCCAATGCCGTTCTCAATCGCAAGACTCACAGTTTTCGCCATCCAGTCCGGGTCACTGGCATGAAACCCGGTCGCTATATTTCCAGAGGTGATGTACTTGACGATTTCGCTGTCGAGTCCCAGCTCATAGCTGGCGAACGACTCACCGATATCAGCGTTGAAATCTATCTTTCCTGTCGCACTAATCGTCAACTATCTACTCCGTAACTCTCGCTAATTGTGGGTTGGTATTCTGAAAAATCTGTGGCACATAACTTCTCTTGCGCACCATCAAATTGCCAACACTTGGAGCGTAGCACAGTAGAAGATAATTCTAGGAGACATCTACACCGTCGTGATGCTCGATGAGTTTTTCAAACTCTTCTCGGGGAAATATGATCTATGTGGCGTATTTTCGGATCGCCTCGCATAGCAGGCAGTTAGAAATCCGCTTCACTGGGCAAAACTGGAATGTCGAATAAAAAAACAAGTAATTCCTCGTTCCACGTTTTCCGACTGATCACTACCCGTATTCAGGCAGTGATCAGTCGCCAGACCAAAAAGATGTCTAGGACCAGGGCAGATTGACCCGCATTCCTGATTGCCACGACTCCTGAATAGCGTCGGTGAACTCCATGTATTTCAAAGAGTCAGTGAAGTTTGAGCGACTCACAGGCTCAAGGCCCTTAATAGCGTTGATAAATTCTTCCTCAACACGCCAGCTGCCACGCTTCTCGGCAGGAACCTCGATCACACTCATGCTGTTGTCGCCCTTGCGACCACCCCTTACGACCGGATCGTTACCGAGTCCGCTTGTCGCTATGTGAATAGTTCCTTCCGTTCCATAAATCCAAATTTCGGTTGGTGGAACAAACGAACCCGAAACAGTAGTGACCGAAAGGTTCACATTCACACCGGCACCCGTTGAGTAGATGATGTCAATCTGGTCAGGAATTGTCATTGCCATGCGGGATCCGTCCCAACTTTTACGGTGAGGAACCCTAACCTGAGAATTTGCCGAAACTGATGATGCAGGGCCGATTAATCGCATCAGGTTTTCGTACCAAATTCCGGTAGTCATCACGTTGTTACCCGAAAGTTCACGAATGTGACGCCAGTGAGCGTCCTGATCTGAATCGGGGAACGCACTTCCATCTGTGACCCGAGCGTTCACATTCACGATATCGCCAACGTATCCATCAGCAATGATGTCGATCACGTGCTGTTCACATGCCATGAGGTGTGGAGGCGGAACGACTTGAGTAATTAGATCGGGATTGGCAAGTGATGCGGCGAGCATGTCACGCGCTTCTGAACCGTTCATCGCCATGCGCGCTTCAACCATGACGTGCTTGCCGTTATCAAGTGCTGTCAGCGTAGTGGTCGAATGCATGTATGGCCATGTGCCAATGCACACAGCGTCTATATCGGGGTCTTCAACGAGGTCCAGCCAAGTTGGGTACGCCTCGCCAATTTCATACTTGTCGGCGGCGATCTTACTTGATTCGATCGACCTGTTCGCAACTCCAACGAGTTCCACACCCTGCTGGGCCCGTAAACCAGGAATGTGTCGTAACGCCGTGTTGGCACCTGCTCCGATGAAACCGACCTTTATCGTTTCGTTTGCCATCTGCGATAATCCTCTACTGTGAATTTATATAGGTACGCTAAGCAGACATAAATCTGACGTGCGTGAAGAACTGTGGCTGAAAGTTTACGTCAATCATCCGATGCCACAATCTAAAATTCCCGCTAAACGCAACAATCCTGAACGAAAGCTCTAAAAATAAATGTCGATGACTCCAGAATACTCAGGTAACACCGCCGCTGTTCCAACTGACGTCGTTATGACCGACATCGGTGTTCAAATCGCCTGGGACAACGGTCAAACGTGTACCTATCCTTACCGATATCTTCGACTGCAGTGCGCTTGCGCAGCTTGTGTTGAGGAGATGACGGGCAGGCCGCTTCTGAACGTTTCTCAAGTGCCGAACGACATCATTGCTGCCGATCACCTGATAGTCGGAAAGTACGCGATTCAGTTCCTTTGGACAGACGGTCACGATTCAGGAATTTACCCGTATCAAATGCTTCTCAGACTTGCAGCAAACGACGATGCCGTCGTTTGTGAGGCGAACTAATGACAGAACGCCTGCTCGATCACCGAGATGTGACTCTGCAAGCGGTTAAAGACTACGGTCGTCAGTTGGAACGAGCGCTCGATGGTTTAGAAATCCAAGAAGCGCGCTGGATGCCTACGCCCGTTTCGAATCACATCCTTTGGATTCTGTGGCACATGGGTCGTATGGAAGATATGTGGGGCTGGTACCTACGGGGAGAAGGCGACACGGCATGGATCGAAGGCGGTTGGGCTGAACGACTTGGAATAGACCCTGAACGCAACGGTGCTGGCGATCCTATAGAGCAGGTTCGAGAATTTCCTAACGTATCGGTCGAAGAAGTGATCGGCTACTGGAAGGCAGCACGAGAATTATTGATCCCTTCCATTGAGGGCGTGACTGTTGATCAGTTCGATCTCAAGCACCCAGAAGGATTCCCGCACGCACCCGAGCGCGCACCAACTGTTCTATTTGCCCTCGGCAGAATCCCAGTAGAAAACAGCCAACACACTGGACAAATAGCCTATATCCGAGGTCTGTACGCAGCGAAGTTCAAGTAGGGCGAAGAATCTCTGAATGGCTGAAACAGGTGAGTGGCCTAAATCGCTAGATGAGCCTACCGATGATCTAGCGAACACCAAACCGGCACGATCTCCGACATACCTAAAAGCGACCGAATTGGCGTTCTCGTATACGTGGGATTCTCAAGCGCGCACCCACCAACATTGCTAGTCAACTAAAACGTTGGCTCGATTGCAACGAACGGCAATCAAACCTCAATCTACGTCGTGGATGTGTTTGGTTCCAACTCGGGGTGAAGCCGTGACTCCTGGGTCCACCGGCCATGGAAGCGCACCTGCTCGTAGGGCAAACTCTTTGTACATCTCAACCATTCTCGAGAGAACATCCGGTCGCTTACCAGAGAGGTCGTTCAGTTCTGTTCGATCTTCCTTCATGTTGTAGAGTTCCCAAACTGTATTGCCTTCGCTCACGAGTTTCCAATCACCGTCACGTACCGCTCTGTTTCCTTCGTGCTCCCAGAAAATCGGAGTTGGCCGATCCCATTCTCCGGTCTTGATCACATCCTGAAAACTGTGACCCTCAAGTTGAGTGAGAATATTTCCACTAACATCTTCGGGGTAGTCAGTGCCGCTAACGTCATAAATGGTCGCCGCAATATCTACGATGTGCGAAGGCTCCGTAACAAGCTGGCCCGACTTGATTTGATCGGGCCAACTGATGATCGCTGGTGTTGAAATACCGCCCTCATGTACCCAGCGCTTATGAAGCCGAAACGGAGTATTTGAAGCGTTTGCCCATGCCAAATCGTAGCTTTGGAATGTGTCTGCCGGCCCAGGATCGACTTCAGGTAGGTTCCCCATTTTCATCCGTTCGCCGTTCCACATCGGCGTGTCGAACTCCATCGGATCGGGCTTGTTCGTATCTTCTGCCAGAAACTCTGCGCAGCCGCCATTATCCGAAAGGAAAATCACCAGTGTATTATCTCGAACTCCGGTTGAATCTAACGCTTCGAGTATCTTACCGACGCCTTGATCTAATTTATCGATCTGCGCCGCATAGACCGCCATGCGGAGTGATTCCCACTCCTGGTTTTCGGCATCTTCCCACGAAATTGAGTCACGATCTCGGGGTGCCATATCCCACGATTCATCTAGGATTCCTGATTCTTTCAACTTGGCATGCCTTGATTTTCTAAGCTCATCCCAACCAGAGTCATAAACGTTACGATATTTCTCGATGTCCGCTTCTGGAGCGTGCAGTGGCCAGTGCGGAGCTGTGAAAGCTACATATGAAAAGAATGGTTCACCATCCGTCACGGAGTCTTCGATCATACGTGCCGCGTGATTTGCTATTTCATCCGTGTAGTAAAAATTATCTCGGTCTACCGTAACCGGGGTGTCACCATCCATCAGCGTAGGCGGTGCGAAGAAAGATCCAGCGCCAGTGAGAGTGCCCCAATAGTGATCGAAGCCACGCTGCAATGGAGTCGGGTGCTTATCGTCGCCTGGTGTTGCTGATTCAGGATGATGTAAAGGGTAATTTCCTCCTACGTGCCACTTTCCAGAAATCTGCGTGCGGTACCCGTTGGTCTTCAACACCTCGGCGATGGTGGCACAGTTCTGATTCAAGTACCCCTGATACTCAGGAACCCCGTAATCACCGGTCATGTGCCCAATACCAGTTTGATGCGGGTACAACCCGGTTAGCAACGATGCTCGTGTTGGGCAGCACCGCGCCATGTTGTACATCTGAGTAAAACGAATGCCGTCCTGAGCCATTGAATCTAGATTCGGAGTATTTATCTCTGAGCCGTAGCAACCGAGGTCAGAAAACCCCATATCGTCAGCGAGGATTAGGACGATATTCGGTTGAACCGTCGTGGACGCAGTATCGATCGGGGATGAAAGCAAAAGTTTTCCGTTTCTGAGTCAGTGTCAGTAGGCAGGACACTATCTTGTAAGTACAGATGTAGTTTATAGGCAGCACCGAGCAGCACTAACCGGCTAAAACGTCGGATTACTGGCTCCATAGGCTTGAGTGGCGTTTGCAAGGAACGACGAGCGGAATTGAACGCCCCAGCGGCCTTCGATTTTTGTGAATATCCACAGTGTGTCGAAGCCGTTGTACTCTGAGCCATCTTTTCGCTGGCGCGATTGGCGAATTATCAAGTGAACCTTTTCAGCACCGGCCTGAGCGGCAGTCACCGATTTCGTAATCGTTGTGTGCCACCCTTCAGCTTTCAACGCGGCGGTCATATCGTCTTGAGGATTCTTAAAATCGTTACTAGTGACCCATGTTTGAAACTCGGTTCCGGCAAGTCTCATGTGAGGGAAATGCATTTCAGCAATCATCGCATCGGCGTCACGATCGTTAAAGGCTTGCGCCCAACGTGCAAAAGTGTCGATTGCTTCCTGTGCTGAATTGCTCAATTTAAATTTCCTGTCTTCGTTTTTTCACGCTTAGAAACGATTAGATATGCGGCGAAGCTTGCGCACGAAACGCCAAGCAGGAATAAGATACCCGCCGGAACGAAGTTGTGACCACACGAATTTGGCGTTCGAGTTCAAATCGGACAGTCGAAACTGATCATACGAACAGCTATCAGGGATAAAAATGGCAAAACGAATTAATCGAGTTATTGAACTCATCGAAGCGGGCGAACCGGTTTACTACACCGGCATCGAAGAACTCACCTACGAGAACGGTCTCAAGCAGGCGAGCACTTGGGCCGACTTCCTTATTACCGACTTCGAGCACCATGCATTTGATGTTGCAGGGCTCACCGCATTCATGAAGGGCCTCGTAGACGGCGGACCTACCAAAGCTGGGCACCGCACGCCTGCAGTTATATCAACACTGCCTTCGAACTGCCGAACTATCGAAGAAGTTCGAGCAAACGCATGGCAAATACGTCAGGTTCTTTCAGCTGGAGTTCACGGAATTCTCCACACTCACGCCCGACAGGCAGACGCAGTTCGTGCATTCATCGAAGAGTGTCGCTATCCGTTCCACAAAGAGGGACGAGAAGGTCTTGGCGAAGGTCAGCGTGGAGCTGGCGGACAGCGTCAGCCATCTGAAATTTGGGGCGTAACTCCTCAGCGATACACAGAGATTGCCGACCCGTGGCCGCTCAATCCTGAAGGCGAATTATTCATCGGACTCAAGCTTGAGAATCAGGAATCTGCCGCTAATTCTGATGATATTTGTCGTGTACCGGGGTTGGCGTTTGTCGAGTGGGGCCCAGGCGACATGGGAATGTCGTTCGGAATGGCAGATGCTCACGATCCACCCTACCCAGAAGAGATGAACAGAGTTCGCGAACAGATCAAGGGTGCTGCCGACCGAAACGGTCTCAAGTTCCTGTGTTCTTGGAACGACCCAAGCAAGACCGATGGCGAGAACATTCAGGTTCTCCTCGATATGGGTGCTCACATCTTCTCCGGTGGTGGCGAAGAAAAAGCAACCGTTGGCCGCAAGATGACCAACCGCCAGATGCCGGTGGGCTGAGCGTAGCGAAAGCTTTTAAAGCAAACAAAAAAAGCGGGTAGCCCTTACGAGCTACCCGCTTTTCATTTAAGTCTTATCTGACTATTAACGATTACTCTCGTCCGAGCAGATTTTTCACCGTTCCAACAACGTCGTCTGGCTGAGGCATGAACTCCTGCTCCAGGTCTCTGTTGTAAGGAACCGGGGTGTGAGGCGCTGTTACACGCTTCACCGGAGTATCGAGATGGTCGAATGCCTTGTCAGCGATAATGGCGGCGAACTCCGAAGACATCGACGCACGTGGGGTATCTTCATCGACGATAACTACATTATTCGTCTTCGTTACCGACTCAATAAGAATGTCCTCGTCGAACGGCGAGAGCGACATCATGTCGACCACTTCAGCATCAATTCCGATCTCAGCAAGTTGATCAGCAGCCTTCTGGCAGACGACCGTTGTGTACGACATTCCTACCAACGTAACGTCGGCACCACGTCGCATGTAGCGGCCTTTACCGAGTTCAATAACGTACTCCTCATCAGGAACAAATCCGGTGAGGTTTATAAGTTTCTTGTCGTTCACAACGAACACAGGATCGTCGTCACGAATTGCAGCAGCGAGCAATCCCTTTACCGAATAAGGGTCGGAAGGAACCACAACCTTGAGACCAGGAATGTGCGCCAGCATCGAGTAGAAACTCTCGGAGTGCTGAGCAGCATGACCCGTTCCTGCACCAGATCGTGCGAAAAGTGTCAGCGGAACTTTGGTCTGACCACCGAACATGTAGCGACTCTTGGCTGCATTTGAAAGTAGCTGGTCGAATGCCACAGTTACGAAGTCGAAGTACATAAGGTCGACAACTGGGCGCATGCCAGTGAGTGCAGAACCTACTGCTGCACCAACGAATCCAGCTTCGGAAATCGGTGCATCACGGATTCGTTCGACACCAAATTCCTGAACCAATCCCTTGGTGGCAGCGAACGGTCCACCCCACGCATCGAGTGGCTCTTTGGTGTCCTTGTCGAATCCGCCGGAGATGTCTTCGCCCATAAGGAATACATCTTCGTCTCTGAGCATTTCGGCCCGGAGAGTGTCACGGAAAATATCTCGGAATCGCTTTTCCGAACCCGCTACACCCTCGTATCCGGGTCCGATCGGGTTATTTGCTTGTGAGATCGTCATGTCTGTATCTAGTTTTCTTGAATTCTGGGTACTAAAAAATCAGGTTGAAAGGAATACGCAGTTATCGCAGTCCCAAAACTGGGTTCGAATAGTTAACGTAAACATCGTCGTACAGAGTTGAGAGATCTGGCATAGGACTGCTCAGAGCGAACTCAACAGCGTGGAGCATCTCTTGTTCAATAGAATCACGAATGCTCTTCAATTTCTTTTCGGTCATCACCTTCTGCTTTAGAACAGTGCGCTCGAAGTGCTTAATCGAGTCCAAGTTCTTGTAATACGCTTCTTCTTCTGGCTTTCGGTACTTGCTCGTATCGTCGGCGTGGAAGTGACCGTGGTATCGGTACGTCTTGAGTTCGAGGAACGTTGGTCCTTCGCCTGCACGAGCTCGAGCTATAGCTTCACCAGCTGCGTCGTAAACAGCGAAAACGTCCATACCATCAACCACAACACCGGGCATCCCGTAGCCCTCGGCTCGAGAAGCAATGTCTTCAGCAGAAACGGCGTACCAAGACGGAGTAGCTTCCGCGTAGCCATTGTTCTCGCAAGCGAAAATTACTGGAAGCTTCCAGACAGATGCGAGGTTCATCGACTCGTGAAGTACACCTTGTGAAGACGCACCATCACCAAAGAACGAAACTCCAACTGACTCGTTTTCAATGCCTTTAAGCTTTGCCGTCAACGCTGCACCAACGGCCAATGGAATCGAAGCACCAACGATTGCGTTGGCCCCAAGCATGCCCTTCGAGAAGTCAGCAATGTGCATTGAGCCACCCTTACCACCACACTGCCCAGTCGCCTTACCGAAAACTTCAGCCATCATCTTGTCGGTTTCTAGACCTTTAGAGATACAGTGACCGTGCCCGCGGTGAGTAGAGCCGATCCAGTCCTTATCGGTGAGGTGAGCACATATACCAGTAGGTGGTGCTTCCTGCCCGTCGGATGTGTGAGCCACACCCATCGAGTTTCCTTTAAGAGTCTGTTCGAGCATCGTCTCCTCAAAGCGGCGGATTCGATACATCGTTGTGTATATCCACTCCAGCTTCTCTTTGGAGATATCCATCTTTAAGTGCCTCCGGCATTTGATTGGCGTCCGCAACGAGGAATTGCCTCTAGTGCGCGCAAAGTTCAGATCGTAACTCTGTCGAAATCGACCGACATATCGACGGGCAGCAAAACGACAGTGGAACTTTAGCATCGAGAAGCGACGAGTGGAGCGGATCTAACTAAGAGATTTACCCACGACCGATAAATCGACCAAGTGATTTCTTCAACGAAGCTTCTTCGGGCTTCTCGTCGTGCATCACGCCGTCAAGAAGCGAGTCATATGGCGAAGACTCGGCATTTATCGCTGGAGTAACCGTGAACAAAATCGTATCGTCGGTACCAGCTTCCTTTGATCGCAAAGCCTGTTCAATAACTTCCTTCACGGTGTACATAGCATGCGGAGAAAGAACGATGCCTTCTGCACGAGTAAACATCAATCCAGCGCTATACGACTGGATTTGTCCGTGAGCCACCGCTTCGATGTACTTCTCTCGATAAAGAGAAGAAACGATCGGTGCTACTCCGTGATATCGCATTGCACCCGCTAGTACTCCCGGCGGTGCGTATTCGCGACCTAGTGTGTACATAGGAACTTGCGGCATAAGTCCTGCGGCATCGGCAGATTCTTCGGTGTAGACGCCACGAGTAAGGCTTGGTGATGAAGATTCTTCGACTGCTACGAATCTAGTGTTACGACCTTGGATTCGAGCGGGAATAAACGGAGCGATAAGACCACCAAAATGCGATCCGGCTCCAATAGAACCAATGACATGATCGGGGGCTTCATTCACAGCAGCCAATTGTCTTTGAGCTTCGAGCCCAACGATCGTCTGGTGAATAAGCGTGTTACCCATCAAAGTAGGAATCGCAAACTTCACGTTGGGGTTCAGTGTCGCCTCTTCGTAGGCTTCTGCCAGCGCAGTTGCGATCGAACCCGAATCGGCGCCTTCCTTCTTGTACTGATGCTTGCCGACTCGCGTGTTATCAGATGGGCTTGCCTGTACATCAACACCCCAAACCCGACCATACGCATCACCCCACGCCCGATCAGAACCGAGCTTTCGCACGCTGTAAACGCGACTCTTTAGGCCAAACAGGGAAGCGGCATGGCCGATAGCGCTGATCCAAACACCACCGGCTCCACCTGTAACGATCCCATTGGCTCCGGTCTTCTTCGTGTAATACGCCTGCGGTATGGCAGTATTCGATTCATACGACCCGCTCGGGCTCCCGCCTTCTACTTTGTAGTACAGCTTGGCGGTAGTTCCGAGTTCTTTTTCGAGAGCCGCAGCGCGAAACATTGGAGTCGGACGCCACTGCTGATACGCCTGCTTAACTTCTTTAGGGATGTTGAAGGTACGGTTTTTGGCGTTTAGCTCTTGCTCGATAATTTGTTTAGGAAAAAGTGGTTCGAGTTCTCTAGCAGTAATCGGATATCCCGAAGGAGACATCATCGGTGGAACTCTAAACGGCAGATCAGCCTCAACGTTGTACCAACGGGAAGGCATTTCACGAGGGCTCAGCGTAATTCGGTTACCAGTAACAGTTGCCATTCTTTTGAGAGTCCTTTTGTCGTTCAGCGCACAGAATAAGCCAAGTCGTCAGTCCCAAGGATAGCCACTAAGGTCAAACGAGGAGAAGGTTATCGCAAACAGATTCCTTCGTACCTTTGCCAAACTTCACATTTCGAAATACAGATAATTTCCCAGCTCAGATCGCCTATTTGGCGAGTTCTGGTCTTCGGCTTGAACTGAACCTGTTTTCTGGGCGACAGTACAATCCGAACAATCGCGCCGTACAGACCAATAGGAATCACGATTGACAAGCACGAGCAAATGTTTAATCGCGTTACTAACCTAAATATTTAATGTGGAACTACATGGATCATCGAGCTTTTCAACCTACGAAATTCAGAATCGTAATTCTTGCGGGCGCATTAGCCTTAATCGCTGTTATTGTGGCTGTTATTGCGTATGGCAAAGGCGATATTGGGCCACAAGGCCCTGCCGGTAAGCAAGGCCCTGCCGGTACACAAGGCAAGGCTGGTGATACAGGTCCAGCTGGATCGAGCGGTCTTCGAGGCTTCCCTGGAGTCGCCGGTGCACCCGGTGCAGCCGGTGCTGAAGGAGAACAAGGGCCCAAAGGTTCAACGGGTGCGACGGGCAACGACGGAAAATCAGGAGTCCTAGCGATAGGCTCCGGACTCACCACTACCAGCGGAATTGAAGGCAACGTTGCTTCAGTAGATTTCGACGGTACCGGTGAGGCAAACACGTCAGCTCGGAGCGACCACGATCATGATGCGGATTACTACACAGCACTCGAACTTGCCGCTGGAACTGCAGATGTCGCATGGGCATCTATTACCGGCGTCCCCGCCGATCTTAACTCCGGTGGTGTCGCATCATCAGTCCAATGGGACGACATCTTAGGCAGACCGTCAGGGCTAGACGATGGCGACAACTTCTTAGAGACCATTGAATGGAACGAAATTCTCAATCGGCCGGCAACTCTTAACACAACCCTCGGCGGTATGGCCTGTGGATCGTCCGAGATAGCCATCTTCAATGGTTCAACTTGGGTTTGCGGCGATGCTGGACCATCCACTGGCGACTACGCAATATCTAGCCAATCCTGCCCTGACGATTCAATAGCAACAGGAATCGATGCGACAGGAAATCTTGTTTGCTCCACGTCGTCGTCGAGTGACGCTGTTCCGTTCCAACGTGCCAAGCATGTAAGCACTGCGCTCGCTACAGGCCCTGGAGATGCAGGATTATGGAACTCGGTGACTATTGGTGATGACGGCTTCCCAGTGATTGCTTATGAAGCAAACAACGCGCTATATCTTGCGAAGTGCGATGACGTAGCATGCACTTCAGCAACGTCAATGTTCATTGAGAATACTGGGGTTGGTGACTTGCATGCTTCACTGATAATCGGAAACGATGGGCTTCCGCTCATTGCTTACAAAAACTCG
>CAWVYJ010000014.1:0-36849 GCA_963934365.1 uncultured Dehalococcoidales bacterium
TATTGTTTGTGAGGACTGCCAAATGAAGAGGTGAGGCACCATACCCAGGACCTGCGCTGTCTAGAAAAGTCTTATTTATATCTTTGCTTGAGATGATTTTTGCAGCGGATCGTGGCATTAGAGATCCTAAATTCAATGTGAATAATCGTCCAGTAGCATCACTTAGCCGTGCTGCAACTCGGGAGTCCGCACGACGTACAGTTGGGCGAACTTTCAGGCTGATCCAACGAGCATCCGGGGGAATAGAAATACCTGAGCTAGATTCTAAAAGTAGATCCATCTGGTCGCTCAAAGATATAGCGGAAAAATCATCCCTAAACCATGCGATATCTGCCATCGACTGAGGATCGACTCCCAGATAAGTAAAAGTACTACCAACATCAGCCGTAAGATCTACTCCAACGGCCCTAAATGCAGGAGCCGCGGTCTCGACACCTGGTGTCCCCGCAATTCGTCTAAAAGTATCTCCAGCCTGAACTCTATTAGTGTATGAAACACCGTTCACTCTAAGGTCAGATCCGGATTGATAACGCGCTCGATCCGACGCACTAACATCAAGCGTCCCAGCAAAACTCGAAGCGAACACTCCTAAACCGGCTGTCAAAATCATCAACAACGACAACCGAGAATAGTGCCTAGGGTTCCGTGCCATTTGCCACAGCACGAGCGTGACAGCCGGCGAGACCAATCCCGAAATCTTCGGTAAAGATGTTAGTCGAGCAATCACTTCCACCATAGCCGGGAATAAACGAAGCGCTACAAATCCTCCAAATGCCAAAACAAGAGCAGGCATTGCGACGTTTATCTTGTCTACCGAAGCCGCACCAACTCCTGGTACATCAACAAACGAGCCTTCGCTAGTCAATTGCGAAGCGAACACGAGTAACAATCCAAAAAGTGCTACATCGAGGTAGTACTTCTGCATCGCACCCTGCGCTGTAGGCCGAGTCGATTCTCGAACGCTTGAAACGACCGTTTTCTTGGCAGCTATAGACGCAGGAATGACCATCGCCATGAACCCTGCAATACCAGTGACGATCGATACAACATACGCAGACCGGCCAAGGCTCACAGGAAGCGTATTTCCCTCGTTAAGCGCACTGAACAACGGAATTACGCCAAGCCACTTTACTAACAACGCAGACAGTGGCGGCGCAAGCAAGATCGCCAACAATGCCACGATAGCGCCTTCGATAACGAATGCTCCAACCACCTGATTTGCAGTCGCAGCCCGAGTACGCAATCGAGCGATATCGTCTCGCTGAGTCTCCACCATCAAGATCGACATAGTGCCAACGAAATAAAGAACAACAGCTGCAATAACCGAGAACACAACGGTCATAGGCAAACGACTAAAGAACGTCTGTTGCTGATTCCGCAAAAGTACATCCTGAAGCGGAATTTTCTGCGAATAGTTATCAATCTGAGGTTGAAGCTGCGCCTTAATTTCATCGAACCCTAGCAACAGCTTCTTTGCTCCTGCCGCGTTCACCAGACTCGAATCGACGTGATACCGCCAGAAATATTTGACCGTCATACCGGGCAGATACGGCGCTACAACCGATTCAAAAACGCCCTGCGCAGGGACAAACGGCAGAAATTTTAGGTCGTCGTCATCGAACCCGTATTGCCGATCGATGTCTGTCCAAAATTCTGTGGCATTATCAGCACGGGCATATGTGCCAGAAACCTGAACAGATACCGAATCGTTCACATCGTCCCAGAACGGTGCAACCTCAACCACGTCGCCAACCGTTAGACCGAACCCTTCAGCCGCATCTTCATTAAGAACAACTTCAATAAGTAACTGCCCGGCAGCACTCTCTCCGGTTTCTTTAGACGGCCAAGCGCCTGACGTGAGAACCGAGTTTATTTGCATGCTAGGTGTGTTCATCAGCACCGCACGCCACGAACCTTCGATCTCTTCTGGAGCGTCAACGAGCAAAGTAGGCGATCCGTAAGTAAATGTGGAGCCAGTGATAATCGACGATGACACCTCTCTCACAATCCGATCAACCATGCCAATAATGTCGCCGTTTGACAGCGCATCAACATTGGTCTCTCGGCCTGAAATAACAATGTCGTGACTCGCTCCACCATCGGCTGATATCTCGCGCTCAAGAGCGATATCGCCAAGTGAATCAAAATAAATCACGCTGGCAGCAATCGTCATAACCGCCGCGACAACACCAACAGATACAACCGCCAACATTGGCCAGTGCGAACGCGTTCGCCGTCCCACAAATTCAAGGAATACTCGGGGTCCCATATCAGCCACTTCTCCCTGAAATTCTAACCATATTTGCAACGTTGATTCGTCGAACTGCTATCGAATCAGAAATGACCATTAGCACCGAAACAACAGCTAGAGCGGCGATCAGACCAACCACGTAGTACCAGTTAGTAGAGAAAACAATCGGCGGTAGAGAATTCACATTTGAATTTGTCTGAGAAGCAGTATCTACAGCGATACGCGCCATAACAAATCCGGTACTAACTCCCGCAGCAATACCAACAATCAAAATCACCAATTGCTCAACAACGCTAATCAGCACCAGTCCACGTTTTCGCATGCCCATAGATCTCAGAACAGCTAAATTAAAACGATCCCCAGCAGGTCGCATTGGAGCGAACGTAAGGTAGCCGAGCACAGCCAATACGACCGCCAGAGTTGCCGTCACGATCGACGCACCTCGCCAACCAGCTACTGCGAGCGGAGTTACAACTGATGATTGTTGAAGCTGTTCCCGCTCGACAACGCTATGAAGACCCCCAACGGTAGAAGAAATGGCAGCGATGGTCACGGCGCTAGGCGCATTGTCGATTCCAATGAACATTTCGGCCGCTACACCCGCAGAGTTCGCACTGCTCAACGCCAGATGCGCCCACAACTGTGAAACATCGACTACTCCAAAACCGCCCTTGTCAGGACTAAGAGTTGGGAACAATTCGCTCACACCAATGATCTCGACAGGAATCGAACGTCCGAATACATGCACAACCGTCTTGTAGCCAACAAACACATTGTTAGTTTCAAGTGCCGTCTGACTAAACAATATTGGGACCGTCGACGATATCGATCGAACCGCACCCCGTACACCTTGGTCAGTACCAATTCCAAGATTAATCTGCAAACCGCTATCGGAATGCTGTTCGCCATCGACGCTACGTACATATGTAAACGATTGAGTTTCCGTGTCGAACCCTTCCGATGATGCCAATGGATTCCATACATCGATATCATCACCGAATTCCTCAATGACAATCAAATTTGAATCGGCAGCAACTTCATACATCAAATCGTCAATCTGAACATTCGTCTTTGTACCAAGCTGATCAGGGGTCAATTGAAAGAATGTAAGCCCTGCAACTTCAACTGGACGTGCCGCAACCGTCGGAATTCGCCCCATACGAATCTGCCAATCACGGCTTGTGATCGGCCCAAGATCGATAGTGTGAGACAAGCCCTTTGCATCAATCAGCCTCACGCTCGCCTGAATACGACGTTCAATAACATCAGCCCTCATTCGATAACCAATTCGATTTGCAGCCTCAGGAATTACCAGCGGTTCAAGCTTTACGTCAGATTCCAACTCCGCAATCAGATCAGTGATATTAGAGTCTGCGTAGTCGCCCCTAAACACACCAATTTCAGCGAACTTAGCTGGTTCAATGGCGAGAAACTCAAACGTCTCACCCTGCCCACCAAGACGAATATTTCCTGTCGTACGAAGGCCACTCGAAACATTTTCAACACCAGCGACACCACGCACCTGATCGAGCACAGTACTTCGTGGTCCGCTATTCAAATCAACCGGGAACAATCGCAGATCAGCGCCTACCTCATACCCCGATTGATCGACAGAACCTTGTTGCAAAGTCGCCGCCACTGTAGCCGTTAGCATCGCAGTTCCAGCCGCCATCCCCACAATCGCCGCTGGCCAAGCATACGTAAGAGGAACTCTTGCGAACAACGCTGAAGTGAGGTGCGCCCAAGTAGGACCCCGTCTAGTTAAAGCACCGGAAATAATCCGCGCAACCGGCGGTAAAACCCTAATCGAAAGCATCACAGCGACACCCAAAAATATCGCCGGTGCGAACACCAACAGAGGATTGACCGTAACGATCGCCTCTCCGCCTTCTTTAGTGGTTACCACCGACGATTCGGTCGATAGATCCCAAAGAACCACACCGCCAAATATAAAGAATAATAGGTCGAGATACTGACGCTGGAAGAAAGGCTTACCTTCCACCCTATGACTCGATATCTGCTCAGACCCTATCGACCGTCCGCTACCCTTCCACAGGCTCCACTGCATGTAGGCAACAACAATGCTCGCACCCACCAAAGCCCACACAAACGCATGCCAAGTGAAATACACCGGCATGTTCGATCCGAGCGTAATAGCTTCGTACTCAGGCATCATCCCAATCAGGTTGATAGCTCCAAACGCCACAAACGGCGCCACCGACGCTGGCAATACAACCAATAGCAACGACTCGAAAAAGAAAAAAATCGCAACCTGCCGTCGACCCGACCCACGAGACCACATACGGGCCGTGTCCACTCGTCGCCGGGCCATCAGAGCACTTGCCGCCATAATCGAATAGTACCCGGCAGCAATCAGAAGCACTCCACCCATCATCAAAGTTGGGATCCGCGCAAAACTAATCTTCTGACCAAGTGCTTTGAGTGGATTCTCTAGTGCCGAAATGGCCTTCGACTCAGGCAAGCCACGTCTAAGCTCATGCCTAACCGATTCGACCTGCTCAGCGGTAGATGCCGGGCTCTGTCGTTCAAGCAGTTCAGGATCCAATTGAACCAACCAGCGATTAGTGCCAATCGATGCTGCACTACCAGTAACAGAGCGAAACAGACCGTCTCTGGTAAAGAACAAAGGCAACATATATCTAGCGGTCGGGCCAGATCGACCCGGCTCCGTAACTTCCCCGCCCAGACCCAACCAGAACTCCGCATCGAGATCTTTTGGCTGAAACAACCCAACGACGTTCGCGACTAAATACGGTGGGTCTGCAGGACTCGCCGTGAGCCATATCTCGCTTCCAACCCCAATTTCTAAAAGCTCGGCGCGCTCTACAGGAACAGCAACTTCAGCGACAAGATAAGTCTCACCCTGAACAACTGTTGATTGGGGTGCTCGCCCTTCCACGATGTCCACCTCATCCAGAAATCCGTCGAAACGATGAAGAATTGCGATATCGGCATTCGGGCCACCAAAAATCGAATCAGCGTCTGAGGCCCATAAATGCGGACGAGTGTGGGATTCTTGCCCAATCTCCACAATCAAATCGCCAAGTTCACCCAGTGCTACGTCAACTCGTTCAGTTGCCGACGAAACAGAAATATCAGTGAGAGGAAGTTTCTCAACCACAATCTGCATATTTCGGTTTGAAGCCGAAAGCGTCACGAGTGTCGAACGCAATCCAAGCGATTCGATCGAACTCAAATACATCGGCGCACCCGCAAGGATAGCCGTCATCACTAGCACGCCCAAAAAGAGGGCGAACATCTGGTAAAAATCAGAGCGCAACCTGCGGCTGAAAATCAGCAAACTAGCATCACACCATTCGACAGTAATTTACGATCACCAAACAACTAACAATTACATTGCCAGCGAACCGCCAACATATCAACACTGACACCCAAATAACGATGACGAATTCTATGAGATTTCGTTGGTCAGTCATACCAGAAATTCATCAATTATCCGTTCCTAGTGTCCAACCTAACTAAGATTCTTCCCATAACTCTCGTCAAGATCTAGGGGTGCACTCCAAATAGAAATGGGGACTATCCCCATCTCACGCCTGCGGAGAACACCACCATCAAATCACACGGTAAAAAGCACGATTAATACTGGTGCAACTCGACAAATTATCTAAATCAGGCCAGATAACGATTTTGGAAATTATGGGCAATTATCGGATAACAACATTATTCGTTGTAATCACCGTTCTGACACTGAGTTCAGTCGAGTACGACCGAACGCGAACAGAACCACAATCCAGTTAGGCGTGATGATTGGTGGCGTGTCTGTCGTACTTCAGGTCATCGCATCCCTAATCAAAATCCGACACCATGATCACACTCCACTCAACGATAAGCTCAAAACACTAACCACATCACCAGAACTCACGAATAAAATAGTCCTCATGACTTTCACCATTCTTGGACGCGATCCAAAAACTGGCGAGCTAGGAATAGCGATAGCCACCTACTCACTCGCCGTCGGTGCTACATGTCCGAAAATACTCCCCGGAATCGCAGTCGCCACAACACAAGCCTCAACGAACCCTGCTATAGCCGAAGAAATAATGGAACTCATCGAAGACGGTTCCGATCCCGTTCAAGCCTTCATGGAAGCACTCGCCAACGACGAGCATTCCGAGTTCCGACAAGTCGCCCTCATGCTCCCCGAAGGCACTCCACTAATTCACTCTGGCGGCAACATTAAACCCGTAAGCGGCCATCTCAATGGAAATAACTGCGCCGCAGTCGGAAACTTCCTAGCAGACGAAGAAATTTTACCGGCATTAATCAACGGTTTTGAAAACCCTACCACTCCAAACAAATCCGACCCGAACCTCGCCAATCGACTCCTATCCGCCCTCGACTCAGGCAAGCAAGCAGGAGGCCAATCGAGGGCAGACGGATCCCATCTCAACGAGCGTTCAGCATGCCTAATTGTCGGGGTCCCTGGAGAAAAATTCCCAATCGATATCCGCATCGATGCCTCCGAAGACGCTATTACCGAACTACGCTCCTCGTACGAACAATACCTACCCATGCACAATTTCTACCTACAACGCGCCGAAGACCCCACTAGCCTTCCCTCGCAAGACGATTGGGTAAAGTCGCTCAATTCCTAGCTAAAATCTCCGACAATCTGTCACACTCAATTAATTTTTAAGATCAAATACACTTCTATCGCCGACGATATCACCACTCTCTGAACAATCACCTGTACCCTTTTTTCGATAACCTCAACCCATTCAACGGAGAACATCTTGGTCCTCGACTCAATCAAAGCCCGCCGAACAGTACGTGATTTCACAGAAGATGCCGTCTCTGACTCTGCCCTCGAGGTAATGATCGAAGCCGCAACATGGGCCCCTAATCACCGAACTACAGAGCCCTGGCGATTCATCGTGCTTGGAAAAAATGGGGACATGCGAAAAAAAATCGCACAAATCGTTCACGACTGGACCTACGAAAACGTCAAAAACCCTAACCCTGTGCGCCGCGAGACTAGTGCGAAACAAGCCCTGCAAGAAATTCTCGACGCACCAGCCTTCATATACGTCTACTCCGTCGCAGGCCGTGACGACGAAATGACCCAAGAGAACTTCGCCGCAACCTCCTGCGCCGTTCAAAACCTGATGCTCGCCGCCGAATCACTCGGAATCGGAGTTGGATGGAGCACCGGAAAGCCATGCAACGCACCAATCGACACCGCCATCGGAGCCGAACCCGATTGGGCCATCGTTGGCGCACTCTACATCGGCTACCCAGCAGACTCCGACGAAAACAAATTCGAACGCAAACGCACTCCCGTCAATGACGTCACCATCTGGAACTAAGGTGACCATAAATATCCTCAATCACAAGTAGCACTAGTCTGTAATTCAGATCACAATCTCGATACGGCAAGTAATATCTGCGACCGGTGGCAAAATTACAAACACAACTCTGAACCAACAAGCTCACTTCCTGAGGACGTAAATCGCATGCCCTTCAACGTGGCACTTGTAGCACCAGAAATACCTCAAAACTCCGGCAATATAATTCGACTGTGCGCCAACACAGGAGCGAATCTACACCTTGTCGAACCACTGGGATTTGAACTAACTGAACACGCACTCCGTAGAGCCTCACTCGACTACAAGCACCTAGCAATAGTTACGGTCCACAAGTCATTCGAAGCACTACTAGATTCAGTCGACTCAACCAGAATATTCGCCACCACTTCAACCGCCACAACTCCGTATAACTCGGTCGAATTTCAAGACGAAGACACAGTTGTTTTCGGATCTGAAAGTCGAGGATTATCCGAATCAGTAACGGAACGATTCTTATCAGAAAGACAGCTGAAAATACCAATGATGCCGGCGAATCGCAGCATCAACCTATCGAACGCAGTCGCCATCGTCCTCTACGAAATGTGGCAGCAACTCGATTTCTCAGGCGCAGTTGTAAAAACAGACAAATCACCCGAGTATTTTTCCTGATGCAAACGGCATCCCCCAGATGCCGTATATTCGCGACAGAACTGTCACCTTTAATTCATTTTCAGGATCTATCGCTCACCCGAATAATCCCAGCACGGCACGACCCTTAACCGCACTCGCCCAAAAAAAACCCCTCGCCAAAACGACGAGAGGTCTCCCAAAAATCAATACCTTCGGATAACTAACCAGCCTACAAACTACGCTCCCGCGCCGTTCATATCCATCACAATCTTTATAACGCCTTCGGAGTGATCAGAATACATGTCATACGCCTTCTGAACGTCTTCAAAGCCCACATTGTGGCTCTTCAACAAGCCAGGATCAGCCCAGCCACGCTCCTTGAGCGCAATCATCTCTCGAATGTCCTTAGTCGGCTGAGAAGTGGCAGCAACCTGCGTAGGAATAATCGTCGCAGCCTTGAACATGAACTCCTGGTGTGGAAACTCAGCAATCTTGCCACCCTGCCCAGTAAGGCTAAAGCTAACAAACGTGCCCCAACGCTTTACGATCTTCAAGCACTGACCGAATCCCGCAGGATCGCCAGTTGCATCCACAACAATGTCGATGCCCTCACCGTTCGTCAGCTCTTCAATCGCTTCGTACATATCGTCTTTACCAGGATTAACCGTGTTGGTCGCACCGATTTCCAATGCCTTCTCACGACGAGCCTCAACAGGATCGATACCGATTACCTGCTGCGCACCCATCTTCTCGGTCAACATCGAAAACGATAGACCAATTCCGCCCTGTCCCAGAACCGCAATCCGCTTGCCAGCAACGTTACCCATCTGTTTCACAGAATAAAGAACTGTTCCGGTGTGCTGACACATAACCCATTCATCGATTTCACCCCAGTCAGGAACTGGAAGCACACGATCGGGAGTCTGGACAAGGTATTCAGAAAGACCACCCATACCCCGAGTAGGGAGCACGATTGCTCGCTGACCTTCTTTTAAGGCATCAGTCTTCGATTCAACAATCGTTCCGGCAATCTCGTGACACGGAACTCCAAGAGCAAGCGGGTACGACTCTTCAGGAAGCTCTGCATGATAAATACCGTGAATATCGCTACCGCAAACAGAAGTAGCTTCAATGCGGATTTTAGCTTCACCGTCTACTGGAGTCGGTTCATCCAGTTCAATGAAATCAAATGTTTGTGGAGCAACGAGTCGTGCAGCTTTCAATTTAGACCAATTTCTTTCTAAAATTTACATCGAGCACAGAGATTCTTGTGAATCAAAAGGCACTTTACACTCGCCCAACTCCGCAAACAATCGCCAATTTATGATTGGCGATTCCCTCACAATCACCCACCGACCGTGATCTGTGACTATTGGCAACAAATCGCGTAATATTCACCATCTCGTAGGCGCAAGCTGAACAATATTCAGACGTAGCAACAAGCCAGCGATATGTAATCATGATTCAGCTGAAGCAAAACCCCTTATTCAGCGCCCCGACTAACTGTGATCGGCTCTTAGAATCCTCTAACAGTCACGGATTCAATCGGCTCAAGTTGAAGTGATTCGTCCACCAGTTCATGCCAGCAACCCTGAGAAATTAGAATCCCGTCCGACTCAGCAAGATGGCATAATCTCCAAGCAAATTCACTGCCAATCCCAACAAATCGCCAAATTCACTGATACATTCTTTTCGAATTATTACAGTCAGGCCGGAGCCAAATAGACGATGAAAATCCTGATCGGCGGATGTCAGCAAGAGATATCCACATTTAACCCAGTCCCATGTGAATACGAATTCTTCGACTACCTGCGTGGCGACGAGATCAGGGTAACCCACGAAGGCAAAGATTCTCAAATCGGTGGCGCACTAATCGAACTGAAATCAGCGTTCGGTGACGACCTCGAAGTCATTTACACCTACGACGCCGAAGGAACAGCTGCCGGACCACTCCGCCACAGCGCCTTCATACGTATCGCTGAAGAATTTCTTGAGCCGCTAAAAGAACATGCTGGCAAAATTGATGGCGTCTATTTTTCGATGCACGGCGCAATGGGAACGACCGAATTAGACGACCCTGAGGGATACCTCTTAGAAGAAGCACGAAAGATTCTTGGAGACGAAGTACCAATCGTCATCACAATGGATCTCCACGGTATCCTCACCGCCAAGATGCTCGAAAATATCAATGGGCTCGCATCGTTCCACACCTACCCACATGTCGATTTTTACGACACTGGAATACGCGCCGCCAGAATGCTCGCCAGAATTTTGAAAGACGGCGTCAAGCCAGTCGCAGCACGTGTTCGAGTCCCTGCCATCGTTCGTGGTAACGAACTAATCACAGCAAAAGGCGCATTCGGAGCACAAATACGCTATGCCAAAAAGCTGCATGAAAATCAAGAAATTCTCTCCGCCGGATTCTTAATCTGCAATCCATTTACCGATGTCCCCGAACTAAGCAGTCAAGCATACGTCTTCACCGACGGCAACCAAGCTCTCGCCGAAGAACATGCGCTGCAAATGGCAAACGATTTCTGGCCAAATCGTTCGATCATGCAAGGACAATTCATGTCGCTTGAAGAGTCAGTAGCCAAGGGAGCATCTATGACAGGACCAATCGCCTTCACCGATGCAGCCGACGCTCCAAGCTCAGGCTCGTCGGGCGACAGCAACTCAATCATTTCCGAAATGGTCATAACCAATTACCCGCACAGCATCCTTGCCCCTATCGTCGATCCCGCAGCCGCTGCCAAAGCACACGAACTCGGCGTAGGCGCAACGTTCACAATGGGGATCGGTGGAGCTCACGACCCACAGTTCATTCCCCTCAAGCTCGATTGGACTGTTAAGTCGCTTACCGACGGCACGTACAAGTGCGAAACGTGGAAGTACGAACCAAAAATCGGTCCAACGGCTGTTCTGAAATCAGGTAATCTCACGCTTGTTGTAACCACCGAAACGGTCATGCTCGTCGACCGGGGCCTGTTCTTCAAAGCTGGACTCGATCCACAGGACTTCCACTCGACAATCGTGAAATCACCTCACTGCGAACCTGCGTTCTTCGATGATTGGGTAGAAGAAAACTTCAACGTCGATGCCCCCGGTGCTACATCAGCAAATCTGCAAACTCTCGGACACACCGTCTGCACCCGACCCATATACCCACTAGAGCTAGACGCCGAGTTCACTCCAAAAACCGAAGTGTTCAGCCGGAATTAATCTGGCTCACCCAACGACCGATGCAATGAACAGCAGTGATCCAAATAAGAACGTGTCCAGATCAATCGACCCAAAAAATCTAAGAAAATCCACAAACAACGTACTGCGTGAACGATTGCGTGACGGCAAACCGACCATCGGCACGCACCTGATGTCGGTGTGGCCGGCTATGGTAGAAATTATCGGATATACCGGGGCAATAGACTACATAGAGTTTTCGGGTGAAGACGCACCATATGACCTAGCTTCACTTGAAAACTTTGGCAGAGCCATCGATCTATTCGACCATATGACTTCTATGATGAAAATCGAGCAAGTTCCAAAAGAATGGCTTGCAAGCAGAGCCAACGGATCCGGCATACAAAATCTTATATTCGCCGATACACGCAGCGTCGAAGATGCCCAAGAAGCTGTAGCAGCAGCGCGACACGAAACTCCAGGCGTAAATGGAGTAGCAGGTGCGGGTTGGAAACGCGATGTTGGCTACGGTATCGGCGCAACCCTTGAAGAAGGAGTGAACCAGCGCCAAGAAGGCGTTGTGGTTCTCATGATTGAGAAAGCCAAGGCAATCGAAAATCTAGAAGCAATTCTGGCTGTCGACGGCGTGGATATGATCCAGTTTGGACCATCGGACTACTCCGTAACAAAAGGGTTATACGCTGATCCTGAACAATCTGAAATTCAGAAAGTTCAAAATTACGTCAACGAAACCGCCATCAAAATGGGTGTACGGCCTAGAGTAGAAATTTCTCACTTCAAAGAAGCTAAACCGTACATGGATACTGGCGTAATAGATTTTTGTATCGGATGGGACACACGCATCGTTTTCGACTACTGCAAAGAGCAGGGCGAAGAACTAGCAAAACTGCTCGGAATGTAGACCTGCCTCGATAATTCAAGCCACACATCGCGAAGCGGTGCTAGAAGTCCTACGGCACCAAAACCAACTGCACATGCTCTTCTGGCTTCATCAGCCGCTCCATCGATACCTGCATCTCGTCCCAGCCGATAAAGCTTTCATCAGTCACCATAGATTTCTCAGATAGTTGGGCACGTTCCATCAGATTCAAAACCGTACGCCAATCGATCGGCAGCGACCCATACGCAGCCTTCATCTCAACCTCCCGTCCAATCCAATCGACAGTTCGAAGATCAACATCTTCCCAAGCCATTGAAACGACTAACAACTGCCCTTCTCGACGAATCATCTCCATGCCCTGCTGAAACGTAGGTCGAGCAGCAGCAGCATCGAAAGCGACCGCTACGCCTGGACCTCCCGATAACTCAAGCACTCGCTCAACAACATCCTCTTCCATTGGATTCAACACGAGATCAGCCCCAAGCACCCGTGCGGACTCCGCTCGTGCCGACGCAGGCTCCGAAACGTAAACCGCCGCTGCACCGGCGGCCTTCAAAACCTGCATGACCAGTAATCCGATGGGGCCCGCCCCCATAACGACCGCTTCATCGCCTATTTTGAAAGCCGAAGTTCGAACAGCATGAACTGCAATTGACGCTGGTTCAGCAAGCACTGCAAGTTCGTCACTTACAGATTCTGGAATGTGCAACGGTCGCCATTCGTCCATCGCTATATACTCTGCGAATCCGCCGATACGCGTCACCTCAAGACCAACTGTACGAGCGCTATAGCGAACTCCAGAACTCAAAGCAGAAATTGTTCCTGTTGGCGGCTCACCCCCACCACTAACTACCCGGTCACCCTCTTTTAACAACGTTACATCCCGCCCTATCTGCACAACTTCCCCGATGTATTCATGACCTAGTACCGATCCGTCGTTCGCCATACCGTATTGAAAACGATGAACGTCAGACCCACACAGTGCGGAATACTTAATCTTTACAAGCACCTGATTTGGGCCAGGTTCTGGAGTCGGAATATCCTCAACAACTATCTTCTGAGTCCCACGTATTACCGCAGCCTTCATAATTGTTTCCTTACTTACAAACGTTTGCTTCGAATATCACTGGCTATCTAATCAACCTACCATCGGATCCATCAAAGCAGCACATTCAAGCACCACCGTAATGAAAATCTCACGCAACTGTGCCACAATCCCGATTGGCAGATTATACGGCGGCAAATCTACACGGCCAAAGCAATTACTCGCCACCCAGTAGCAAAAGCAAAGACAGATAACTCTTCAGACACGGCAAGCCGGTCACGAGGTGTGAAATTAATCGACTCGCAAACAAGGTCGCAATCGTCACTGGCGCAGGAGCCCGCTCCGCCAACATCAGTGGCGTAGGTGTAGCAACGGCAAAACTCTTCGCAACTCACGGGGCGAAGGTGCTTATCGTTGATATGAACGAAGAAGCCGCCAACACCACGAAACAGATGATCAAGGAAGCAGGCGGTGAAGCATCTACGTTCATAGCCGATGTCGTTCAAGAGTCAGCATGCAAATCCCTCGTCGAAGCGGCAGTAGAGCGTTACGGCAGGCTCGACATTCTCATGAACAGCGTCGGCATAGGCGGACCCGGAGCAGCACCCGACGTAACCCAAGACTCATGGAACCGAGTAATGGATGTCGATCTCAAAAGCATGGTCTTCATCTCGAAATACGCCATCCCTGAAATGACAAAAACCGATGGCGGGTCAATCATCAACATCGCCTCAGTAGACGGCATACGCGCCGCAATGACCAAGAACGTTCCGTACGCAGCAGCCAAAGGCGGAATGATCGCAGCGACCCGAGCTATGGCAGTTCATCACGGTCGCGAAAACGTCCGGGTCAATTGCATCGCTCCCGGCATGATCTACACATCTATGGTCGAACACGTCGACGATAAAAAACGAAAGATCCGACGGGACATCGCTCCTCTTGGAACCGAAGGTAAAGCGGAAGATATTGCGATGGCTGCAACGTTCCTAGCTAGCGACGAATCACGCTGGATCACCGGCGTCCTATTGCCCGTCGATGCCGGACTCATGGCTGCCGGTCCGCAAAGCATTATCAACAACATCCTGGACGACTACGAGTACGATTAGCCGAAACCGCCACTAGAAAAGCAAAAAGAATATGCAGGTCACCCAATACAAATCGGCTGCACACCGGTCTCCGACGCAACCCTATGGAGCTTCAAACCAGCGATCTATCGACCAAATAGCCGCATTCTCAATCTTGAACAAACGTTCATCCGTAATCACACCAAAAAGGTAAATAGATGTCATACACATTCCAGCCCGGCGAAATGTACCGAATGCCAACCCACTTTGGGCCAGCGACCGGACCACGCAGAGGTCACAACGGTCGTATATTCGATGGCATCAACAGCCCTAAGTCGGTTTCACTTCGAGCCTCGTTTTTATCCAACGCCAAGCAGCTCGAAAACCTATTACCACCCGGCTTCGAGCTATACGGCGATCCGGTGGTAACCGTAAGTGAAACCAACATGACTGAAATCGAATGGCTTGCAGGTCGTGGCTACTCGGTTTTGGGCGTAACAATCCCAGCACGATTCAAGGGCGAAAAAGACACTGCTATAGGCCCATTCCTAACCGTCCTTTGGGAGAACCTTGCCGACCCCATCATCACTGGTCGCGAAGAACTCGGATTTTCGAAAATCTATTGCGAACTCCCCGATATCCGAGTCGTTGGCGACTCCGCAGGAACGCAAGCATCGTGGCTTGGATTCACTTTCCTCGATATGGAAGTAAGTAACCTCAAAGCCAAATCAAATGCCAAACCCGCAAGCCCGGAAAAAGTAGACGGCCAACTGCACTACAAATACATGCCACGAACCGGCGAATGGGGAACCGCCGATACCCAGTACGCCGTCATCACACCAGCGGAAGGCTCCCACGCGGTAGTTCACGAAGACCTCGTAGGCGACGGGAAACTCAGTTGGAACCCAGCGCGCTGGGAAGACCTTCCAACGTTCTACCAAGTAGTTAACGCCTTCGCCGATCTAGAAGTAAAGGAATTCCTAGGAGGCGGCCTGACCCGCTCAACAGGCGGCAAAGACTTTTCCGACCAACACATCCTGTACTAACCCCTCCTACCCCATGTACGATCCGCCAGCCACGTTGATCGCCAACCCGGTCAAATAATCAGCCTGCGAAGACGCTAAAAATGCAGCAACGTCAGCAACGTCTTTTGCCTGCGCAATTCGACCCATAGGGTTATTGGCGTTCGTCTGCGCAACCATCTCGTCTCGCCACTCTTCAGTCGAAGTATCTGCGTCTGGCTTCAATGCCGACGCCATGCCGAACACCCGCTCAGTTTCGACCAAACTAGGACAAATAGCGTTCACCGTTACCTTATGCTCAGCCATCTCTCTCGCAAGCGACTGCGTAAACCCGATCACACCAAATTTCGAAGCACAATATGCAGCAAACTTAGCGTTCCCAACCTTGCCTGAAACCGACGACATATTAATAATCTTGCCGCCCCCGCCACGATGAATCATGTGGCGAGAAATCGCCTGAGACATCAAGAACGTCCCCTTCAGGTTCACACCCAACACCTGATCCCAAACTTCTTCAGGAAGATCGACGACATTCACCCGATCCGGACCCGCCGGTGCACCAGCGTTATTCACCAGAATGTCAACCCGACCAAACTCCGAAATAGCTCCCTCAACAATCGAAGCCACATCGTCCGAATCGTAAACGCTACCAGTAAGACCAATAGCCTTACCACCACCGGCGTTGATCTCGTCTACAACCGCCGACAATCCACCCCAATCAGGCGTACCGTTATCGTTCAGATCGCAAACGGTAATCGTTGCACCCTCAGCCGCCAATCGAGTCGCAATCCCACGACCAATTCCTGCCTTGCCCCCAGCACCAGTAACAATCACAACCTTGCCATCCAACTCGTACATATCTATTCCTTACTTAAATGGTTTCGCAATCCAAAACCTAACGCAGTTCCAACTCATCCCCGGTCCGATCCTGCATTACACGCATTCATCCCGTCATTTCACGCACCCGTGCCGCAAACTCCGGATGATCGTATAGATTCGACAGCTCCAGCGGGTCGCTGTTCAAGTCGTAAAGCTCGCCCGTATCCGTAGGCGATAAATTCAATTTCCGACGATCTCCAGAAACCATGATTCCAGACGGCAGCTCGAATATCTATCAAACGCATCATCGCTTGATGAAATCGTCGCCGATCCACCGCACCACTACATAAACACATCGCCGACAAGTTGGCCATGACCCTCATCGCTCAACTCAAAGGTAGAACGGCGAGATTATAGGCACACAAACGAAATTGCAGTAGTAGCTGTTCCCTTTCAGACGAAAGGGGTAGGGTACGAGAATTGCGACGTGCGACCAAGTCATCTGACGATGCGCTGAGCCATAACGCCCTCGCTTACCGGAACTTACCGCGACCAGGAATCGGAATAGCCTGCTCAAGCTTCCCGTCACGAATACCAAAGTAGTACTCATGCAAGTTGATCGTCGTATCGCCATGAGTCGGACGTGATCGCACCTTATCTCCAACCTTCAAAGCCTGCGAAATTACATCCGGCAAATTCATCTTCGTGTGTTCCTCTGAGTGGCTGATAATCGAAGCCGACGCAGGAGAAATCACTTCCGCCAATCCACGATCCATCGAGATCGACTTCAGCCCCATATCAACGATCGCAACGTCCTGCTTCTGTCGAGAAATCACAGTAGCGAGAACCGACAATGCAGGCTCGAAATCGTTGAACACTTCGAGATAGTCACCGTCCATAAAAATGTACGAACCACACTGCAGCTCGGTAATACCATCTACTCGCCCCGTGATGTTGTAAGTTCCCGTACCAGCTGCCGAAACAAGCTTCACATCGATGCCTACTCCACGAATCTGATCAGCAGCACCCGTAAGAATCGTCATAGCCTTTTCGGCTTCTGTCTTGCGAGTTTCGTAGTCCCGCTCGGCAACAACATGCCCCTCGTAACCCATCAAGCCATCGAAACGTAAGCCCGGTGCTGCATCGATTTGCTTAGCGAGTTCAACAGCTCCATCGCCGTCGACTCCACACCGATCCATCCCGACGTTGATTTCAATGATCACTCCAAGCTCGGCACCAGCAGCCATGGAAGCCGAAGAAAGGTCATCGACATTTCCTGAGCTTTCCACAGCAACGATGATCCTTGCCGAACGAGCAAGCGCAACCAATCGAGAAATCTTCCGCTTACCAATTACCTGATTTGGAATCATCACTTCAGGCACACCAGCCTCAACCATCACCTCGGCCTCACCGACCTTCGCACAGCAAACGCCAATAGCCCCGGCATCGAGCTGTTTGCGAACCCAGTAAGGACTCTTGTTCGTCTTCGAGTGAGGTCGAACATCGACGCCCATCTCATTGGCAGCAGCCTGCAACTTAGCGATATTCGATTCCGCCACATCGAGATCTATGACGATGCACGGAGTATCAAGCTCCTCAAGGGGGGTACCTGGTAATGGAAGATATTCAGTCATTTACGATCAATCTCACGGTCCCGTAGGACATATTCAAAATCAAGTTGGCGCAGTAAGACGCTGCGAACACGAAGACTACCCCAGCAACCGTCCAAACGGTATACATAGCCAAACAAAATCCCTACCATCCTACAACGAGGTTGCCGCACTATCTTGCATTGTCATTGTGAGGAGGAACGACGTGGCAATCAGAGATCTGAGCAACGCAACGCACGACACCACTGCCGACACCTCATGACCAACATCACCCCATTCACACCACGAAAACCCCGCATCGGAATCCTCGGCACCGGTAGCATGGCCCTCGCCCTCGGCAAATCACTCCTCGCCGCCGGGCACTTCGTCGCCTTCGGATCGCGCCGACCCGAATCGAAAAACGATTTCCATGCAGCCGTCGGAGAAGAATCGAGAATCTACGGCTACCAAGCCGCCATCGACGCTGGCGAGATAGTGATAATCACCCTGCCCTACAAAGAGGTCGCAGCCACTGCCAGCAAATTCGCCGACTCGCTTCGAAATAAAATCGTCATCGATATCACAAACCCATTCGCAGCCCAGCCCAACAACGGCGAATCAGGTGCGCAAGTCACGGCTTCGATTATTGGCGATGGCGCCCGAGTAATCGCAACGTTCAAAACCAACTTTGCAGCCACGTTCGAAAACCCGATCGACTCCACCGGCGAACCCCGCGATGTTCACTACGCTGGCGACGATGAAGCGGCGATGGAATCAGTCGAAGATCTGATAAAAGGAATCGGCTTCAAACCCGTCAAATGCGGCACCCTCGCCCAAGCAGTCGTACTCGACCACATGGTACCGCTAATGATCCGACTCGACACTACCGAACTCGATGCCCAGCACCTAAGTTCGTTCCGCCTAACCCCAGGCTAACAAAGCGCGTCCCGAACGCAGTCGAGGGATGTAGGACGGGGTGAAGGAAGCACCGCTCAGCAGCCATCCACACCCAATAACCCGCTGCCAGCCTAACCCCTGCCAGACGGAAGGGCTAGGGTAGGAGAATTGCGAAGCGCTACCAAGTCGTCCTACGACGCTCGGAGCCTAACGTCAACGTAGAGCCGAGTCATTTCATGACGAGGATGACCAACGCCCCACCTAAAACTGAGCATCAGCCTTTGGCACATCCACCCTCACACGTCGAATCCGACCATCACCCTGAAATCGCTCTCGACCAAGCACTGTAGACTCACACAGCCACAAATCTCGACCGTCTTCACCACCCAGCATGCACGCATAAGCGCTCTTATCGGCATCTTCTAAGGCGATCACCTGAGTAATCTCTCCTCCATCAGCAACCCTAACCCAACCGCCTGAATCGCCATACGAGAAGTACGGGCACGCCACCCAAACACAGCCTTCAGCATCCAAAGAAATCCCGTCTGTAGGCGCCGCCAGATTCGCAAACGGCCTCCGACCCGACAGCGTCCCATCGTCCTCAATGTCCCAAGCCGTCAACGTAAAAGCAAATGTCTCAGCGACAATCAAAGTCTTCCCATCGGGCGTAATCGCACCACCGTTCGGAAAGCACACCCGGTCGGCAACCACCTGCGATGATCCGTCGGGTCGAGCAAGCACCATATTTCCAAATAACGGCGGATTCGATGGACCCGGAGGAACCTCCTCGCTCAATCCCGGTAAATACGCCCCAGCGTAAGCGTTCCCGTTCGGAGCGACCACCATGTCGTTGTTGCTAGTTCCAAACGCAGTCGAAATATCAGCATGGTGCATAGAGTCCGACCGCTTAGCACTACCCGCAATCACCTGCGAAGAATCCAACCGAATAATCGCCCTGCTTTCGGTAGCGACAACCAACAAATCGCCGTTGCCTAGGAAACCAAGACCACTCGGAAACTCGCCAGGCTCAAACACCGTCTCAACCACACCCCCATCATCAACACGTGAAACCTTGGCGGCCATAACGTCACTGAAATAAAGCTTCTGTTCCTCAGCCCGCCATCTCGGACCCTCAGGAAAAAACAGATCATCAGCAACCAATTCAATCGAACTCGTAACCATGCATTTCTCCCTAAAAGAACCGTCAACCCCAGCAGAAGCAGCAAACCACTGCCAGCCTACAACACCATCACCGTCACTAAAACCCTCACAGAAAAGGCTCGAATCTGCGTGTAACATTACGGGTCACAAAATACCGTGATTTAAGTACGCCAGTCAAGGTCTTATAGGTGTCATCCTGAGGCTCTTGAAGGGCGATAAACCAGTACAAAAAAACATGACCACAACAAACGATTCACAAGAAAAACTCGATTCCAAGCGCGCTTCCAAGCGAGTACCCGGAAAATGGCGCAGTTGGGAAACCACTGAAGGTGCCATTCGAGCACCCCACCGCTCAATGATGAAAGCGATGGGACTCAGCGATAAAGATATCCAAGCCCCATTCGTAGGAATCGCCTCAACCCACAACGAAGTCACCCCTTGCAACTCAGGAATTGCACCACTTGTTGAAGAAGTAAAACGTGGCGTATTCGCAGCCGAAGGAACCCCCTTCACGTTCGGAACAATCACCGTTTCTGACGCCATTTCAATGGGAACCGAAGGTATGCGCGGCTCGCTCGTCTCTCGTGAAGTCATCGCTGACTCGATTGAAACCGTGATCTTCGCCGAACGCTACGATGGCCTCGTTGTAGTCGCTGGATGCGACAAATCTCTCCCCGGCGGAATGATGTCCATGGCTCGACTCAATGTACCGTCCGTTTTCATCTACGGTGGATCAATCCTTCCCGGATCACTTAACGGGGAAGATATCCAGATTCAGAATGTATTTGAAGCCGTTGGTCAATACCAGACCGGAGAGATCGACGCGAATGAACTCCTTGACATCGAAAATCATGCATGCCCCGGCTCCGGATCATGTGGTGGAATGTTCACCGCAAACACCATGTCATCCATCGGTGAAGCTCTCGGTCTCTCCCTCCCCGGGTCAGCCTCGGAGCCAAACGTCGACCAGCGAAAAGCAGCCTCGTCGAGAGAAGCCGGTCATGCAGTACTGAACCTGCTTCGAAAGAACATCCGACCTTCCGACATCCTTACCCGCAAGGCATTCGAAAATGCAGTAACGGTGGTTGTCGCAATGGGTGGATCAACCAATACCACCCTCCACCTACCAGCAATTGCCAGTGAGATGGGCGTCGAGCTAACACTCAAAGACATCCACGACATCTCGATGAAAACCCCGCTCATCGCCAACATGAAGCCAGGCGGCGACTACTTGATGCTCGATCTCGACCGACTCGGCGGCATCCCCGTCGTAATGAAGCGACTCCTCGATGCCGGGCTCCTTCACGGCGATTGCATGACTGTCACTGGCAAAACCATTGCCGAAAACCTTGCCGATGTGAAAGTTCCAGAACCATCGAGCGTGCTCCACTCGGTAGAAGACCCAATTTCGAATACAGGTGGACTCGTCACCCTCTTCGGAAACCTCGCTCCTGACGGCTGCGTACTCAAGGTAGCCGGACACCAATTCGGTCAAACCTTCGGAGGCCCCGCCCGTGTATTCGACGGCGAAGAAGGCGTTATGCAAGCCCTCCAGAAACGCGACATCAACGAAGGCGACGCTATCGTGATTCGCTATGAAGGACCCAAAGGCGGACCCGGCATGCGAGAAATGCTTTCCGTTACCGCTGCTCTTGTTGGGCAAGGACTTGGTGAAAAAGTTCTGTTGATGACTGACGGTCGATTCTCGGGTGCATCCCATGGATCAATGATCGGACACATCGGCCCTGAAGCCGCCGTCGGTGGACCAATCGCCGCTGTTCAAGATGGTGACCTTATCGAAGTGAACCTCGACAACTTCGAGCTCAACATCAAAATCAGCGACAATGAACTAAAGTCTCGGCTAGACAAGTGGGAGCCAAAGCCACCGGCTTACACCAAGGGCGTGCTCAGCAAGTACATCAAATTGGTAAACCCCGCCTCAACCGGCGCCACAACCAGTTAGAAACTATCTCCCCCTCTTTCCAGACGTAAGGGGTAGGGTAGGAGAACTGTGACGTACGACCAAGTCGTCTGAAGACGCCCGGAGTCATAAACAGGTTGGCTGATTCGAAACGAAAAATCTTCGGATCTGCCAACAGCACACCAAATGTCACCTCGATGAAAATCGGGGTCAAACGACCAACCGCAACCAACCGATCACCCAGCCAACAACCCACAATTTAGGCCCAACTCCATCATGATCTACGAATTCCGAACATACGATATCTTCCCTGGCAACATGCCGAAATACCAAGCCACGCTCAACGACTCGCTGGCTGGCGGTCGACTCGATTATTCCGATCTATTCGCCTACTTCTACACCGAATTCGGCCCACTAAACCAAGCACTCCACATCTGGCCATACGAAAGCCTTGATGCACGTCAGGCAATTCGTGAAGAGACCACCGGCATCACCGGCTGGCCGCCAGCAACCGGCGAGATACTCGCAGGTCAAGCCGCTGATATCTACTTCCCCGCACCGTTCAACGACGAATCGATAACCGGCGATCATGGCCCATTCTACGAACTCAGAACCTACACCTACGCAACCGGCGAAACCCCAGCAGTCATAGACACCTGGGGCAAAGCAATCGCAGAACGAAAAAAGCTCTCACCGTTCATCGGAGCCTGGTACACCGAACTCGGCGTACTCAACAAATGGGCACACCTCTGGGGATACTCTTCCCTCGAAGAACGTTCACGAGTACGCAAAGAAGCTGTCGAAAAAGACGTCTGGCCACCAAAAGGCGCACCAAAACCACGCACCCAAGACAGCAAGCTCTACATGCCATTCCCTTTCAGTCCACTATCGTAAAAACAACCGGGCTGTCGTTACGAAAAGTGTAGACAGCCTGTTTTGATCAAGCTGATTGGTTGGCGTCAACCGTCCTCCGCTCATTCCACCTAACAATCCCGTCGCTATGTGGAAGTACCAGCTACCCAGATGCATATAAACAACATGACCCAACCGTTTAGTGGAACGCCCTAAAGGCTTGGCTTTGGCCACTCCCCCGACCATTTGTCGCGGTACTCATACTGAAGTCCGGCTCCTCCGGCAAGGTTGTTCCACATCGTCGTACGCCGGTAGTTCCGTTTGCTCACCAACGATCTCTGCATCAACGCAGCCTCTTCACGCTCTAGCCGTTCGAAAATTCGATCGTTATTGGCAGGATCGTGGCTCCAACTAGGCTCAATTGATTCGCTCTTTCGTTCGAACAAATACTTCACCATGTACCGAACCTGATCGCTCGTATTCGCAGTACCCGCATGCCAAATATCGTAGTGAAGAATTAACACTGACCCCGCCGGGACAACAGCCACAATCTGATCCCGAAAATTCCCATGCGACGCGTTTCTATCACCCGCTGCAGTGAACAAGTGCGACCCCGGTATTAACGCCGTCGGTCCCATATTTGAAGCAACATCCTGCGGGTAGTACATAACTAATACGCTCTGAACATGGTCGGAAACCCGACCATGACCATCGTCCAGTGTTGGAATATTTAGGCTGTCCTGATGCCACGCCTGGCTTCTCGTACCCGGGTGATTCCGATGGCAATGCCTGTGAGCTGCCCTCGTGTAATCCGAACCCAACAAACTCGACAACGCTCCTCGAACGGCGGGATGTTCGTACACATCGTCGATCGCCGGAACCGCTTTATTTATTTCGTCACCAGGATTCGTCGGCAAGGCTTCAAGCTCGCTATAAACCTGAGAATGAAACTCAATAGGAAACTGTGGTTCGACGATATGATAGCCGTTGATGACAAAGTCAGCGACCTGATCGTCATTCAGCAAATTTTGTATTGAAACTCCTGAAGCCGCTGAAACTTTAGTCGCGTTAGTCATCGTGTTGCTCCATCTTTTCCAGCACGAACTGGTAACCAAAAACTTCTACTTCTGAGCCCTCTAATGATCCGCGCTGATCAGGAAAATTGACCACTCGCCAGCCATCGCAAATAGCGTCATGTACCGACTCATAGTCGATACCTATTCTGGTCGGATCAATCTCGACAATCGAGCCTCGTACAGGTTCGTGTAATGCCTGAGAAATCGCAGGTGACCGAGGATCGGTCGATTGCGCACTCAAGTAAAGAAGTCGCTGTTTTAATGCCATAGATATCCCTGCGATAACCCTCGTAAGGTCGTTCTATTGAATTCCTTTAGTAGGAAAAACACAGCTTACCCAATTATCAACCCTTCCAAACACTCTCCACCTGTCATCCTGAACTCATTCCTGTCCGGAGCCACGCCAAATGGGTTCAGGATCAAACACCTACCTCAACTCAACAAACAAATCAGGCAGCAATACCCACCCAAAACCGCATTCCCACTGATAAATTTCCTCAACCAATCCCAACTTCAACACGCGGAAAACCATAACTAATGCTCACAGCAGGCGCCGGACGAACTGAAATCACCCCTCCAGTAGGAATCGCCCACGCAGGTTGGGGCGCTGCAACACACCAGCGCGCCGAGGGCGTCGACATGCCGTTCTACGCAACCGCCCTCTATGTAACCGATGGCGACCTCGAAATCGCAATCGTCGATCTCGACATAGGCGTGTTGATGAATGATGACGATGCAGCCATTCGGACTGAAGTCTCAAAAATCTCCGGTATAAAACCCGAGAATTTGCGAATCTCAGCAACCCACACGCACTCTGGTCCCGTTAACCGGCAATCTTGGCTCGACGAAGGCATGGAACTTGTCGGGCCATACTGGGACTCACTCTCTGAACGAGTTGCCACCGCCGTAAATACGGCGCGCCACAACGCCAAGCCCGCTCATGTGGGAGTAGGTAAAGGCACAAGCTCGATCAACGTAAACCGGCGACCTTCCCTTGCCGACGGCACGTTATTCACAGGTCGACAGTGGGACGGCGTAGTCGATCAGGAAATCGGTATCGTCGCCATCAACGACACCGAAGGTGAACCAATCGCTACGCTCCTGAACTTCGCCTGCCACCCAACGATTCTCGGCCCGGCAAATAAACTACTCTCACCAGACTACCCCGGCTATGCTCGCAAAGTAGTCGAGCAGTACGGCGGCGGACTATGTCTGTTCTTGCAAGGCGCAGCAGGTAACTGCGGACCGACCCATGGCTTCATCGGCGAAGTAGCGGTTGCTCAATGGCTTGGTGAACGACTCGGACTCGAATCGGCTCGTATCCGACTTGAAATCGACCCTATACCTCGAAAGGAACGACTCGTCGAAGTCGTCCAGTCCGGTGCCGATCTAGGCATGTACATAGACGACCCGGCTGGAGAGCCCGACGGCACCCTTCGAATAATCAATACAACTGCCACTTTGCCCATTGGAGACTTCCCAACTATCGAAGACGCTCAGGCAGAATTCGATAAAGCTGTCGAAACGTTAAACGACGCCCGAAATAACGAAACCGAAGCTAACATTAAACTCGCAGTATCAGATGCAAAACGAGCAGGATTCGTGCTTAGTAACGCCACTCGCACCGCCGATGGCCCCATGGAGATGCCTGTGCAAGCAATGCGAATCGGACCCGCTGCGCTGGTCGCAATTCCAGTCGAAGCCTTCTGTGAAATAGGAATAGCGGTGAAGGGTGCATCACCCGCCGAACAAACCCTCTTCAGCGGATACACAAACGGCTACATGGGCTATATGCCAATGGCCGACAACTTCGAAGAAGGCGGCTACGAAGTCGTAACCACGCCAATGGCATCCGGAGCCGCTGAAGAAACAATCAATGTCTGCACCGACGCCGTTCAAGCCCTCTGGCGCTAACCTACACACCGTTAGACTCGGCTCCGCAATCGCCCGTTACTAAGTCCCTCTAAACAAAACCAACAACCATTCCCTTTACTTCCAGACGTAAGGGGCGGGGTAATAAAACTGAGGATCGGAGCCGAGTCATAGAATAACGACCGGAGTTAATATCATCGATGCTTCGATCGCGTAGACACGCTCCTGTCTTGAATTCAGGCTACCTATCCGTAGGAGGTACACAATGCCTCAGAAGTAACTATCGGCGGTTTATTTCCGAATTTCCTCGTAAATCTCGACTCGTATACGACTCAATAATCGTTACTCTGAGTGCTCCATCTCGGGCATCTTTCATGTCAGAGTCCTTCGTTCTCGCCGTTGACCACCTCACCCTCACAAAAAAAACTCCTTCACAACCGACAATTCCTCCGTCTCTGGTCGGTCGGTTGGATGACGGGCACGATGATGTGGCTAGAAATGCTCGTCGTCGCCCTACTAGCACTGGAACTAACCGACTCCCCGTTTCTAGTCTCGTTCACTTTCTTTTTGCGATTCCTACCGATGTTCTTTGGTTTCGGTATCGGAATAATCGCAGAACGAATCAACCGTAAATACCTAATGATCGGCGGACTCGCAGTTCAGGTAACCGTGTCAGCCGCTCTTGCAGTACTCATAATCACCGACACTATCCAATACTGGCATCTAGCACTCGGCAGCTTCTTCACAGGAGCAGTAATAGCGAGTGAATTCCCGGTTCGCCGAACCATGATCGGCGAAGTCGTAAGTCGAATGAACGTCGGACGCGCCGTTTCGCTCGAACAAACAACAAACTCGCTATTCCGCATCATCGGCCCCTTCGTCGGCGGAGTATTCCTCGCCACCATCGGCGCACAAGGCGGCTTCCTACTCGGAGTCGTCCTCTACTCAATCGGAGTCATCATCGCCATCTCGATGAAATACCAGCGACCTGAATCTAACGAAGTACCTGAAGGACCAAAAACCCAAATCATTGAAGGCATCCAATACATCAGGAAAAGCCAGGTTATGATCGGCACACTCGGCGTAACCCTCGTAGTCAACGTCTTCGGCTTCTCTTACATGAGCCAGCAACCTGTCGTAGCCAAACAAGTACTTCAGGTCAGTGACGTCCTCATCGGACTTCTTCAATCGGTTGAAGGAGCAGGCGCATTCTTCGGAGCCGCTCTAATCGTCATCTTCGCGAAGCCACACCATTACACCCGAATCTACATGTGGGGATCGCTGCTCTTCCTCATTACGATCGCTCTGTTCTCGCAATCCGAAATCTACTGGGTCAGCCTAATCATTCTCTTCATCGGTGGAATTGGAATGTCGGGATTCGCCGCAATGCAAAGTGCCATCGTGATCTACACGGCCTCACCTCAGATGCGCGGGCGCGTCCTAGGATCAGTCGCCGTATTCATCGGGCTGGGTCCTTTAGGGCAACTAGGCATCGGAATACTCGCCAGCATCTTCAATCCCGCAACTGCAGTCCTAATCACCGCCATTACCGGCATAATCTGCATGTTCATCGCCTTCGTCATCTACCCGGCTATGAGCAAACCCAACGCCCTCGAACAATACACAACAAACGGCTGACCGATGTTGAATGTGATCTCTTCGGTGATAATCGACAGCAACGAGTATTCTCGATTAAACCATCCTCTTCTCTCAGCACGCTAGCACCTGCATAACTCAACGCTGGTATCGTTTCTACCCAATTAACTTGCCCGCCCTCAAGAAAAAGTGGCACGCTACCCTTGCAACTCGGAATCTTCGGAAAATATCTCACCCTCTGGGTCGCAATCTGCATCGTCGTAGGAGTAGCCCTTGGCGAACTTTGGCCTAGCTTCCCCGACACACTTAGCCGATTCACCGTCAGTCAAGTGTCGGTTCCAGTCGCAATTCTCGTCTGGTTCATGATTTATCCGATGATGGCGAGAATCGATTTCGCAAGCATCGCAGACGTTCGTAAGCGCCCTCGTGGTCTTGCTCTCACCCTCGTCATCAACTGGCTAGTAAAACCGTTCACCATGTTTATTGTGGCGTGGTTCTTCCTGAAAATCGTCTTCGCACCTTGGATAAACGGCGACCTCGGCGACGAATATCTGGCTGGAGCCATACTTCTAGGAGCCGCCCCATGCACAGCCATGGTCTTTGTCTGGAGCTACCTCACAAAAGGAAACGCCGCCTACACGCTAGTTCAAGTAACAGTGAACGACCTAATAATGCTGTTCGCCTACGCACCAATCGTTATTTTCCTGCTCGGTATCGGCGATATCGCCGTGCCATACGACACCGTCTTTCTATCAGTCACCCTCTACGTCGTAATACCCCTCACCGCCGGCTACATCTCTCGAAGATGGCTTATCAATACCAAAGGCAATGACTGGTTTGCAGAGTCATACCTACCCAAACTGGGACCCATCACCATCGTCGGATTACTCTTAATGCTCGTGTTGCTGTTCTCATTTCAAGGCGACAAAATCCTTGATAACCCAACCCACATCGGCCTGATCGCCATACCGTTGATAATTCAAACGTTGATCGTTTTCGCAATCGCCTACGCAGTGGCAAAAATGTGGAAACTAAGCCATGACATCGCAGCCCCCGCCGCACTAATCGGAGCTTCCAACTTCTTCGAGCTTTCAGTCGCCGCCGCTGTATCGCTATTCGGATTGAACTCCGGAGCCGCACTAGCAACCGTAGTCGGAGTCCTGGTCGAAGTACCGGTAATGCTGCTCCTAGTCAAATTTATCAACGCTACATCGAACTCATTCGCACACGCCGACGATGGAACCTGCTGCTCCAGTGGAGCTGTTATCGCTAGACACACCGCCAATTAAAACTCGGTTGATATGCCACTCGACAGTGCGTCAATCAGTCTGCCGCCCCGACGCTTGTAATGTGTACATCTAGTTTCGCTGCACAGTAAAAGCATCACCTCAAAACGGTTTTTGTCATTCCCATAAGTGCCCTCACTTCCGAACACTCGAATATAGTAGACACATAAATAAGTCCCTCCCGCACGGAGACCAACAATGCCCTTCGACCAACAACTCGAAGTCCGTTCACAACTTCTCTCTGTAGTACGAGATTTCGTTAAACGTGACGCCATACCGCAAGCATCTGAACACGATGAAAACGACACTTATCCGTCCGAATTAATCGATAAAATGGCCGATATGGGTTTGTTCGGAATGACTGTACCCGAGGAGTATGGCGGATTAGGTGTAGACGTCACAACCTTCGCAATGGTGTTCGAAGAACTCTCAAGAGGGTGGATGGCGCTTACCGGTCCGATAGGGTCGCACTCGATGCTCACATGGAGCATCACTAAACACGGAACCAAAGAACAGAAGCAAAGATGGCTACCCGATCTTGCCTCTGGCAAAAAGCGCGGTGGACTCGCCCTTACCGAACCAGGTGGAGGAACTGACGTAGCTGGCATACAAACTCGTGCCGACAAATCCAAAAATAATAAAGAATATGTGATCAACGGAACAAAACAGTTCATAACCAACGGCCGTAACGGCGACGTGTTCCTTTTACTAGCCAAAACGGATATGAACGCCAATCCGCAACATAAGGGCATCACAGGGTTCATTGCAGAAAAAGGTCCAGGATTTACTCCCGGTAAAGATTTCAACAAACTTGGATACCGAGGTGTCGATACAACAGAACTTATTTTTGACAACTACCGAATCGATGCAGAGAACGTTCTTGGATCTCAAGTCGGTAATGGCTTTTATCAGGTCATGGATTCTCTAGAAACAGGGCGAATCAACGTTGCGGCAAGAGCCATCGGAGTGGCCCAAGCCGCTTTCGAAGCGGCCATCAAATACGCCCAGCAGAGAGAAACTTTTGGACGACCAATTTCTACACGTCAATCGATCCAAAACATGCTCGCTGATATGGGAACTAAAATCCATGCAGGGCGACTGATTACTCTCGACGCCGCCGCTAAAAAGGATCAAGGTGAAAGAGTAGACAAGGAAGCTGGAATGGCAAAACTATATGCATCCGAAATATGTGCCGAGGTCACACTTGATGCCATGCGAATTCACGGTGGTGCAGGCTACGTCAAAGACAGCCCTATCGAACGTTATTACCGCGATGCTCCACTTATGATAATCGGCGAAGGAACCAATGAAATCCAACGCCTTATAATCGCTAAAAACCTACTCAAAACTTACGAAGTGTGACCAGAGTACAAAAAAATATCTCGACTTAGTACTCACCCGTTAAACTGCTAACAGTCAGACTCGTTCTTGTAATACTTTCCGCAGGTGGTGTCTAAATAGCATAATCAACAATCGAAATTTAGAACTCAGTGATTATGGAGTAAAGAGTGCGACCAAATATCGTTTTTGCCTTCGCCGATGACTGGGGCCGCTACGCTTCGGCTTACCGAAACCAACCGGGTGAAAGCTCACTACACGAACTCATCGAAACTCCCAACTTCGACCGCATCGCCGACGAAGGAACGCTGTTCCTAAACGCCAACGTCCCTGCACCAAGTTGCACGCCCTGCCGCAGCTCCATACTCACCGGACGTTACTTCTGGCAGACCGGACTAGGTGCAATTCTTCAAGGCGCACGCTGGGACGAAACGATCCCAACCTACCCTCTCCTCCTCGAAAACGCCGGCTACCATATCGGCTACACCTACAAAGTATGGTCACCTGGGCTGACAACCAACGCACCGTACGGCGGAGCACGCACCGCATACGAATCAGCGGGAACCCGCTACAACTCGTTCTCCGAGGAAGTAACGGCCCGTCCTGAAGGTCAATCGGTCGACGACGCTAAACAAGAAATCCTCAATGAAACAGAAGCAAATTTCGATAGTTTTCTTGATGCACGTGAAGGCGACGAACCATTCTGCTACTGGTGGGGACCAACCAATACCCACCGCGTTTGGCAGCAGGGCTCAGGTAAAAAACTCTGGAACATAGATCCCGATGATCTAAAAGGACGCATGCCTGAATTCCTCCCCGACGTACATGAAATCCGAGAAGATTTCGCCGACTATCTAGGAGAGTGCCAAGCTGTCGATGCCGGACTAGGTGTACTCATCGCCAAACTCGAAGAAATCGGTGAACTCGACAACACGATCATCGCCGTCAGTGGCGACCACGGCATCCCCGGATTCCCGCGCGCTAAGTGCAATCTTTATCAATTCGGTACTGAAGTATCGATGGCAGTTCGCTGGCCTGAAGCTATTTCAGCAGGTCGCACGGTCGATGATTTCGTAAACCTCATGGATATCGCACCCACATTCCTAGAAGCCGCCGGAGTTGATCTTCCAGAAGAAATGACCGGTCATAGCCTTTTACCACTCCTCAAATCAGAAGACAGCGGCCAAATAGAATCAGATCGAGATTTCGTCGTCACGGGACGCGAACGACACAACTTAATCGACAATCCTCGGCCCGACGAAGGCTTGCCCTACCCAACTCGTGCAATCCGCACCAAAGATTTCCTCTACATCCACAACTTCGAGCCCGACCGATGGCCCGCTGGCGACCCGATGGGGCTCGATGACCCAACAGCCGATACGCCTCCATCCGACGAACTTCTGAACAGCTACACAGTCGTTTATCCTGATCTCGACAAAAGCCCAACTAAGTCATGGATGGTCTGCAACCGCGCCGACCCAGAAGTAGCCCCATTGTTCGAACTAGGATTCGGAAAACGACCAAAAGAAGAGCTCTATGACCTACGCTCTGACCCTCACTACATGACCAATATCGCAGCAGAACCCGCTCATGAAAACACGCGAAAACACCTGCATGAGCGCCTAATGAAAATCCTCGTTGAACAAAACGATCCAAGGGTCACTGAATCACCTCCTCGATTCGAACACCCACCCTACGCAGGACCCGTCCCTGAAGAATGGAAACAAGAAAACGCCAAAGGAGTCGAATCCCTAGGCACAAGCAGATAGACGGGCATTGTCATTGCGAGGAGTAACGACGTGGCAATCAGCCACCACGCCAAACGATATATCCGAATCTACGCACCAATGACGTGATCGGAATTCGATCTGCTCGACCGGCCGGTCTACAATCTGGCGATTCATCTGTTAGTGACTTACAGCCCCAATCCCGAACCTAGCGGTTGATACCAGCTAGGCCGTTTTTGATGCCCTCACTTGCCCAAGTTGCCCACGGCTGGGTAAAGAACTTGTATCCCTTGGCGATAAGATCATTCGCCTCCAGAGTGGGAGGAATGAAGTACATGCCAGGAACAACCCCATGCCTTTTACAGGCGGCGGCGATAGTGTCCAAACCCTTCGTGTACGCATCGCTCGTGTAATCGAGTGGAGTCTTGAGTTCAATCGAAAGGTCAGACGGACCGATCAAGAGCACATCTATTCCGGGCACACTGAGAATTTCATCAAGGTTGTCGATCGCCTGTTGTGTTTCGATCATCGGAATTATCAGCAACTCTTCGTTGACCATATCTAGATAACTACGGTAGTCGGCCGCTTCGCCGAACTCACCTCTAGGACCCGAATGACTTCGATCACCGTCTGGTGAATACTTGCAAGCTCGCACCATCGCTTCGGCTTCCGCTTTGGTGTTGACCATCGGAACGATGACGCCCATCGCACCGGCATCGAGCGCAAAGCAGATGAGATCGGGCTGATTACCGCTAACTCGAATGATCGGCTTAGCCTTTTTACCTTTTATCGACTGGATATTAGGGATTAGCTGTTTAACCTCGACAGGCGTGTGTTGAGTATCGAACAACAGAAAGTCGAAACCGGAATCAGCCAACACGGTCATGTCGCCAGCTGCCGCTCCGGCAGTTCCGATAACGGTATTGCCGGATTTCAAAAGATCTCTAACGACATTCATATGAGTAAATTCTCCGGTTATTTAGCAGTCATTACTAAGCAAGTGCCCAGTACTGATTCAGAAGGACTTGAACTGTGGCGCATTGTTGCACAAATTAGCAAGGCGGGTCGACTGAGGTCAACGAGATTAGTTCACGCACAACACATCCACGTACAAGATAGAATCAGCCGTCTGCTATAACTCACAACAGTTCAGCCGAACGAAAACCATGCAACGCGTATACATAACCCTCCAAGGCGACAATAAAATCGCCATCCACAATCTTAACTCCGAAACCGGGGAACTAACCCACCAGGAAGACATCTCGACTCCAGGTGGACCCGCCCCATTCGCAGTCTCTCCCGACAATACACGCGCTTACATCGGACTTCGTGACGTCAACAAAATGGCAAGCTTTGATATAGATGCCACGTCTGGAACCCTTAAGCCGATGGGTACAGTCAATCTCGAATCCGACCCCTGCTACGTGTCCGTCGACAAAACCGGTCGCCACCTGCTCTCCGCCTACTACGGAGCCGGACACATAGCCGTTCACCCGATCGATGAACAAGGTGCTCTCGGCGGAGCTCCAACCGAATGGATCGCCACACAACACCGTGCACACTGCGCTCAAACCGATTCAACGAACTCGTACACATTCCTGCCGCATGTCGACGACTCAAATGCCATATACCAGTACAAATTCGATGACAAAACCGGCAAACTCACGCCCAACACGCCTGCCGTAATCGAACCGCCAGCTGGTCACGGACCCCGTCATTACGTCTACCACCCAAACGGAAAATTCCTATATTTCGACAACGAGCAGGACTCCAGTGTTACCGCCTACAAGTTCGATTCAGCAACCGGCACATTAGAAGCCTTCAAAACACTTTCAACGCTGCCTGATGATTTCTCCGGCGAGAACTCAAACGCCCAAATCCACATGAGCCCTAACGGCAAATTCCTATACGCATCCAACCGTGGACACAACTCCGTCGCCATGTATTCCGTCAACGAATCGACCGGGAGTTTAACTTCTCTTGGCCAGCAGCCATCACTTGGCACGCCTCGTGCATTTGGAATCGACCCCACAGGAAAATTCATGCTTGTCGGTGGACTCGATAACGGTGATCTAGCAACCTACAAAATCAATCCCACAGGAACACTCACCCACCTAAAAACCCAACCCATAGGCGACCAGCCAATGTGGATCCACATCGCCGATCCCGTCTAGTCACAACCAAGTCGACCAACGACACCCAGGCCTAACGCCACACCCGGAGCAAATCACGCCCTTGAAAATCACATCAATCAAACCCTGGCTCGTAAAAGTTGAAGGCTCCTTCTGGGGCGAGTACTTCTTCATAGAAGTACAAACAGATGCAGGCATCACCGGCTGGGGTGAAATTACGACAACTACCCTTACCGCCAACCGAGCCGTCGCCGGCATCATCGAAAAACTAAACGACCTCCTCATCGGTGAAGACCCATCCCAGATAGAAAAAATCTGGAACAAAATCTTCCGAGCCTTCACATACATGGGCTCCCGAGGCGCAACCACACACGTCGTAAGCGGCATCGACATCGCACTATGGGACATCCGAGGAAAAGTCCTTAATCTCCCCATTTACGAACTACTCGGCGGTAAAGTCCGTGATGAAATCCTGCTCTACACGCACCCCGACCAAAAGAACTTCGTAACCCCCGAAGGCGTCGAACATGAAATTAGGAAAATCGTCGACTCAGGACACAAAGCTTTCAAGTTCGACCCGTTCCCGCACACCGGCGAACAATCGGCGAACAATTCTGGTTACCTCAGTGGAAATCTAGATAAAGCGGGCGAGCGTGTCGCCGCTGAACTCACAGCAAAAATTCGTGACATAGCTGGCGAAGATATGGAAGTCCTCATCGATGCCCACGGACGATTCAACGTCCCAACCGCCATTCGACTTTGCAACTCGCTCGAAGATGCTGGTGATATCGATTGGTTTGAAGAACCAGTTCCCGTCGAAAGCTACCACGCCCTAAGCCAAGTTAGAGACAAAGTGAACGTCCCGATCTCGGTCGGTGAACGACTCCATACCCGTTGGGAATTTGTACAAATCTTCGAAAACCAACTCGCCGATTTTGTTATGCCCGACGTCACTTGGACCGGTGGAATCACTGAACTCAAGAAAATCTCGACTCAGGCCGAGACATACTACATACCGGTATCGCCACACGATGCCTCAGGACCCATAAACGTTCTAGCTGGCGCTCACGTGATGATGACCGTTCCGAACTTCTATAAGCTCGAAACTGCCAACGCCGATCTCACCAAGTACAACGAGTTCATCCAGTCGCCACTAGACAACTCCAGCGGAGCGCTCCATCTCGATCCCACGGCTCCCGGCCTTGGCATCGAAATGAACATGGACTACCTAACCGCTAATAAACTAAACAACTAGCAAAAGGCGCCAGTCGTTGAAGTTTCAAGGTCCTCTTACGGATGGTAGGGCAACATGCAACTCTCACAAAATGCTCGCAACCCGAATTGGCAACAAGAACGTAAAATAGTTCGATGACCAACTCCAACGCCAACCTTTCAGCAAGCGAAGAAAAGACAGCACCAGTGATCGAAGGCTCCGAAAAAGCCTTCACAGTAGCCGCTCTCTACCACTTCGTAAAAATAGAAGAGCCCGACCAAAAAAAAGGCCCCCTTTTGGCGCTTTGCCGCTCCGAAAGCATCGTTGGAACACTCATCCTAGCTGAAGAAGGCATCAACGGGACAATCTCCGGTCCAGACACCGGAATCAAAGCCGTTCTCGACCATCTCCACAGCTGGACGAACGTAGATGAAATCGAAGTCAAGTACTCCTACAACGAGAACCAAAACTTCAATCGTATGAAGGTCAAAATCAAAGACGAAATCGTAACGATGGGCAAACCCCACATCGACTCAAATGCCGATGCCGGAACCTATGTCGATCCCGCTGATTGGAACGATCTCATCAAGCGAGACGATGTTCTCCTAATCGACACTCGAAACAGCTTCGAGTTCGGCGTGGGAAGGTTCAAAAATGCCATCGAGCCCGTAACTGAAACCTTCCGTGAATTCCCCGACTGGGCCGACCTACTAGCGTCCAAATCACAAAAACCTTCTGCGGTCGCCATGTACTGCACCGGCGGAATTCGCTGTGAAAAAGCGACCGTCTACATGAAGGAAATCGGCTTCGACGAGGTATACCACCTCAAGGGTGGAATTCTCAAATACCTTGAAGAAGTTCCCGAAGAAGAAAGCCTCTGGGAAGACGAATGCTTCGTCTTCGACCACCGAGTCTCACTCAAACACGGACTGATCGAAGGCGATTACCAACTCTGTTACGGCTGCCAACACCCTATCTCGCCTGCCGACTGTGAATCTCCAATGTTCGAACTAGGTGTCAGCTGCCCGCACTGCGACGACTCGCTCGCCAACGAAGATCGAGCACGCTTCCGTGAACGACAACTCCAGATCCGACTATCCAGAGAACGCGGCGTAGAACACCTAAAAGACAACGCATCCAAAACGCCATATAAAAAACCAGGCAAAAAGCCCAGCGCAACCAAATAGGCTATTGCGAACTGCCGCTATTTTATAACCATATGCATAATCGCTCAATTACGAACGACACGAGTCCGTCCACGCGAACAGATACCCATGGCAAATTTCAACTTCATCCAAATGGCCGACCCACAAGTTGGAATGTTCTCTCGATTCTCTGGAATGGACCCTGAAGCCGCATCACTCCTTAGAAAACGAGGGCTCAACGTCAAAGACGCACCAAAAATCGAAGGAGTTGAACAAGAACGTCAAAACCTCGAAACTGCCCTCGAACAGTTCGATGAAATCGACCCCGCATTCATCGTTGTTTGTGGCGATATGGTCGATACCGCCGGTGATGAAGAACAAATCGCACTCATCCGTGAAACATTAGGCAAATATAATTCGAAAGTTCCGGTCCACTGGGTAGCCGGAAACCACGACATAGGTGTGAACAATCTGATCCCCGACCGCGATTCCGTAGACATGTATCGAGCTGAATTTGGCAACGACTACTACGCTTTTAATTACGGCGAATCAAAATTCATTATTCTCGACTCGGTAATACTCGACCGACCCCAAAATCTTCCCGACGAACACAAAGCTCAAATGGACTTCCTGGGCGATACCCTGCGTTCGCGCGAATCAATCGAATCTGAACATGTAGTAGCGTTCATGCACCATCCGCTGTTCCTTGACAACGCCGAAGAAGCCGATATCGATTTCAAATGGGCTCCCTCTCCACCGAACCAGCCATCTGGCTACTGGACAATCCCGCTTGAACGACGCA
>CAWVYJ010000015.1:0-35436 GCA_963934365.1 uncultured Dehalococcoidales bacterium
CTTACCCGTACGTCCGAAGGAGCGCTGTTCGAGTGGACTTGACATCCAATCTCCATTTAGCTTGTTAGCTATGTAGCTTATAAGGCGTCAAAATTAATATGAATTCCCTATAGCAAGAGCGCTATAGGTTTATGTTATCTACCCAATTCGAATACGTTCGCTGGCGTAGCGAATCGTGTCTTGGCGTTCACGACCCGCCATGAATAGTGCGATCGTGATTGGGCCAAATCTGCCGGCAAACATTGTGATCGATAGAACGATCTGCGCACCTTCGTTCAGATGTGACGTAGCGCCCGCAGACCAGCCCACCGTACCAAACGCTGAAATGATCTCAAAGACGCCTGTACGGAAGTCTAGGCCCGGTTGAACGATGAACAGAGCAACCAGCAGCACAAGCACTGCGGCGGCTGCGGTCGCTCCAACAGCCATAGCTCGGTGAATGTTGACCCGTGGAATCTCTCGTCCGAACACTGTTGTTCGTTGTTTACCACTAAAAATTGCGAACGAGGCGATAACAATCACCATGAACGTGTTGACTTTGATTCCGCCTGCTGTTGATGCTGACGCACCGCCGACAAACATGAGTCCTTCGGTGACGGTTAGGTTCGCTGCGTGTAGTTTGCTGTAATCTACAGTGGTGAATCCCGCGGTTCTGTTGACTGTGTGGAATACGCTCTGGGTGACTTTGCTTTGGGCAGATTCGTTTCCGATGGTATCGGCGTTGTTCCATTCAAGAGACATGAATGAAACGAACCCAATAAGCAGCATTATTCCGATTCCCACCAATACAAGCTTCGTATCTAGCGTCAGATATCGCCACCTTCGAATTCTGATCAAATAGGCGGCGGCGGCGTAGGTTGCCGACAAAGTAAGCACGATAAGCCCAAATATACGGAGAAACTGCAAATCTCGACTAAGGCCAATTACCGTCATGAACACACCGAGCCCGATAAGAGTGAGCACACCAGTTCCGACGAGTACGTTCTTCGAAGCTAGGGACCTACGGTGCCAGCCACGAATTTCTACTACATTCCCCAACGTTGCGTAGCTGGTCGATCCGATAATAATCATTGCACCAATGATCAAGAGCGTTGGGATGTCTTTGCTAAGCCCTATGAGACTGGGTCCTCCGACAAGTTCATCTGGCAGGATTTCGAATCCGGCGTTGTTAAATGCTGATATCGAAGTGAACACGCTTTGCCACACGCCTTCACCCAATCCCACCCCTTCCCAAATTGGTGCGACCAAATACCAACGGACGAATATGAATATTGCCCCGATAATTTGAACGATAATCGCCATCAGGATGATGTTCCGCGCTAGGGTTGCGATAGTTCCCAGACGGTTATCGTCCAGGCCGGCTCCTACTACTAATCTGCCTTCAAGGCTTGAACGTCGACCAGTGATAAGAAGCAGGAATGCTGCACCGGTCATGAAGCCTAGGCCGCCGATAAAAATTAAACCTGCAATTATAAATTGGCCAAAACCCGTCCAGTGCTCCCTAGTGTCGACCAGTGTTAACCCAGTTCCAGTCATAGCGGACACTGATGTGAAGAACGTCGTGATCGGCGACATAAATTCAGTAGATCTGTTTGAGATCGGCAGCGAGAGCAGAAGGGCACCGATGGCTGCAACAACAAAAAAGCTGTAGACAAGCATCATTGGCGAAGTTGGTCCTCGAACTGGAACTTCACGCCGTTCGACGTGCGCGTATACCGGCGACATTTCTGCTTGCCGAGGTCTGCGTACGACTTTGTCGCCGGGTTTTGGTGCGAAAGGGTTTTGCAACTTAGGGGATATGGTACTAGGCGATCAAGAGCGTTACTTCACGCTGTTATGAATTGACTCCTTACACTATTACAGGGTTTCCCGAGTAATTCGTCGTTGAAGATATCAACTGACAGTCAAGTATTTCTTCTTTAATGACAGTAAGCTATTCGATGAAATCGTGTACTGATCATAAAAAATCTGAATTCTCATGGTGAATTTGAAACCGCAAGTCCAAAGTGATCTCCACTGAATCCGACGAGTTTTATTCAGCCGCAGTCAGGTTTATTGCTACGGTCAATTAATGAACAAGAAAAGAACTATTGTTCAGGCGCTATTAATAGTTGCCGCACTTATATCGATCGCACTCGCTGTAATTTCTATAAAGCGAGATTATGATTCTGTGCGCGGCCAAGTGGTGAGTGTAGAAGCGGCTTCAGTAACTACAATATCCAGTCTCACCATTCGCGAGGACTCAGGCGAAGTATGGACGTTCGAAGGGGCAGGGACTTTTTCAGGATTTACACCATCACATCTCAATGAGCATAAGGCTCAACAAGAGGCGATAACTGTTGTGTACGAGGAGTTGGAGCCTCGTGTACTCACGATCGTGAGTATTAGCGACTAGGACTATCGCAGGAGAGGGACTAGGTATTCTTCGATTTCAGTTTGAGTGGCGAATGCTTCGAAACGCCCAACCACGACGCCGTTCCCATCGACAACAAAGGTCCATGGTTCGGTGTGAAATTCCCATTCATGGATGACTGGCGCCTCGATTCCGAGCGACGGATCACCTGCTGCAAGCATTTCTTCCGGGTTGTCGAATATTTCGACATGTATGAAGCTAGCTTGCCCCTCGTATGCGTCATCCAATACCGAAAGAACTTCTGTTTGCGGACCGCATGTGGCTGATTGGCAATAAGCAGGAGTTGAGAACGTAATTACTGTGGGGTTGCCTGTGGCGACAGCGTCGTCGAAACTGATCGAATAAAGATCGGGATCCGGATCAGGCGCACTAGTTATTGAGCGTAGGTTTCCATCATTAGGTTTGATTTTGGTCGGAGTAAGTGGGGCAGGCTCTCCGATATTTGGGGCATCTGTAGCCGATTTAACTAGTATTCCGCTTCCTGTTGGAATCGAATCTTTATCTGCTTTGACTCGAACTTTGATGTTCCACAAGCCGACTTCGTCGAACGTCATCGTGCTCGTGTAGGTACCGCTCCTGATAGGCCAAGCGCGCCAAGTTAGGTCGTCGACTAAATGAGTTTCGTTCGAGGTAGGTGATGTGTATGTGACTTCTAATTCGTCTGCACGGTTGTCGAATCTCGTTCCTTCGATATCCCGAATGTTGAGCGGTATGCGCGCTTTGCCCAAAGCCACATCAGATGCTGCTGCAAAAACTACAAGTTGTTCAGGCTTAGTTGTTTTACTGCACCCCGTTAGCGCAATGGCGAATGTTGATCCAAGGATCAACGAGAGCAGCGCTATCTTTTTCAATTTCGATTTAATCCTTAGGAAAGCAGAGTAGAAGCGGAGATACGTGACAACACAATATTAGATGTATGGTCAACCGATAACGATAAACGCGGAGGAGATGATTTTGGGTTTTCCAAAGGTGAATCATCTATCAAGTTTTTGATGTGCGTAACCATCCGTTTCGATTTGAGAGGTAAACTTTTTCCTCACGACATCTAATTACAAAATCTATGCAGGATCTCTGATGGTAATTCCTTCCTCCGACCCAATAATCGTTGCTCCTACCAATATGCCGTTTCGGTCGGATGAATCTCTTGATCTTGACGCGCTTGCTAGGAACGTCGACAAGTTCTCAAACACGGCATTGTCGGGTTTCGTGGTTGGCAGCTATGGTGGGGAAGAGTTTCACATGGGTGAACCTGAAAAGGTTTCTGCCATTAAGACCGTCGTAGAAGCTCATGCTGGCCGTAGGTTCGTAATCGCAGGTATCGATGCACTGTCACCAACTGAGGCTGTGCGGCTATCGAACTTGTATGCGGATGCTGGAGCGGACATGGTTAGGGTTCGAATTCCATCTGAACGCAAAGCCGTAAATACTGCACCCATCCAAGATTATTTCGAGCAGGTCACGGAAGGTAGTCCTGTTCCAGTCGTAATCATCCACCAGCCCAAAACTGCAATGAGTACTGACATTACTAAGGATGAACTCAAAGATTTAACGTCATTCGATAATGTATTTGCTTACATAATATCTCTCAACTACCGATATGAGTGCCGAATGGCCCAATTCGTAAATGAGAACGTAAAGCTGTGGACCTGCAATGGAACACTTCTGATGCCGGGTGGAATGATCGGTGCAGTTGGGGCTTGTTTGTTGTTCGGCAACTGGGGCCCCCACATCGCTCGCGACATTATTCAGGCTTGTATTGATGGCCGTTACGCTGAAGCTCGTGAGATGCAGGAACGCATCAATAATGTCGATTCTATTGGTATGTCTTGGGGGGTTGGTGTTCAGAAAACTGGGCTGAATTTGATGGGCTACGAAGGCACTGTGCCGCGGAAGCCTAATCTACCGCTCAGCGAATCACAGGTTTCCGAAATGAAGCAGGCCCTGATTGAGGCCTGTATTTTGAATGAAGATGGAACGCCAGCTCCACAGATCTAGGTGTAAACTTTTCCTCGGAATTTTTCTGATCTTATCCTAGTATTTTGCTAAGGAATTTATGAAATTAACTAACTCTGAAATGATCAGCGCTGTAACCAGTAAATGGGAAGGTGATCGAGATTCAAACGGTCGACCGTTGGTATCTGAAGGTATCCTCGAACGCATGAAATTGGTGACAACTGAAGAGGCATGGGGTACTTGTAAGCGCAACGGGTACCACTTTCAGTTCGCTGGAAACTGGATGAACCTTCACACTGATCGCGTGATTGTTGGTAGGGCACTTACTTGCCGCTGGGTCCCAAGACGTCCAGACATTCACGATTCAATCGATAAACAGGGTGTTGAAGACGACCGTGTCGGATTCCAGAACTCTTGGGTCATTGACGAATTGGAACAAAACGACCTTATCGTTGTCGATCTTTTTGGCAAGGTGTTTAATGGGACGTTTGCAGGCGACAACCTCGCTACAGCTATAAAGTCACGTTCGGGCACCGGCATGGTTATCGATGGTGGAATTCGTGACGCTCAGCGAATCATAGAGATGGATGACTTTAATGCGTTCGTTCGTGGTGTTGACCCTAGTGCGATTCTCGATGTGAGCATGCCAGAGATCAACGGTATCACTCGAATCGGTGAAGCAACTTGCGTTCCCGGTGATGTCGTTCTCGGAACGAGCACGGGGGTGGTTTTTATTCCGCCGCACCTTGCGCTAGAAGTTGTTGAACGATCCGAAGCGATTCGATTGAAAGACGAATTTGGTCAGCAACGTATCAGAGAAGGGATTTATACCCCGGGTGAGGTAGACCGGAAGTTCTCCGAAGATATGAATAACAACTTTGAAGAATGGAAAGCCAACCGCTTAAAGTAGTCGGTTTTTTTACTTAGTTCAGTTTAGAAATAGGAAAATTAGTAATTTGGTAAATCAAAATACAAGTGCAGTGGATCAAGTAAAGACTTCTTCAAGTCCCTCTGACCTACGAATCACCGATATGCGAATCGCAGTTGTTGGGGGCGGTGGATGGCGATGGCCGATCATCAAGCTTGAGACTAACCAAGGCTTGGTTGGTGTTGGTGAAGTCAGAGATGGTGCATCAGCTCGTTACGCACTTATGCTCAAGAGCCGTCTTCTCGGCGAAAACCCGTGTGACATCGATCGACTGTTCCAAAAGATCAAACCCTTTGGCGGTCACGGTCGGCTCGGTGGTGGAGTTTGCGGAGTCGAGATGGCTCTTTGTGATCTCGCGGGTAAGGCTTTCGGTGTACCGGCATACATGTTCGCCGGTGGTAAATATGGCGATGACAAAATCAAGGTTTATGCCGACACGCCGCTTAGGAAAGATCCAGAAGAGATGGGCAAGATGCTCCAGGGTCGTATGGATCGAGGATTCGAATTCCTGAAAATGGACATCGGAACGTGGATCGCTGAAGAGTTTGAAGGAGGAGTGATCAATAAGAAAATTTCTAAGGAGTCGAACACGTTGAAGCACCCGTTCACCGGTATTCAGGTTACCGATTATGGTATTTCCAAGATGCAGGAGTACGTTGGGGCTGTCCGTGACGTTATTGGTTACGAAATCCCTCTAGCATCCGACCACTTTGGCCATATGGGCGTTGAGAACGCAATTCGAATCGGTAAAGCTCTCGACCAGTTCACTCTTGCATGGTACGAAGACATGATTCCTTGGGAATTTGTTGACCAGTGGCAGGCTCTGAAAGCAGGTGTAGATACTCCTGTTTGCACGGGTGAAGACATCTACTGTTTAGATGGATTCAAGCCACTCGTGGATGCTCGGGCAATTTCAGTTGCTCATCCTGACCTCGCTACCTCAGGCGGAATTATCGAAACCAAGCGAATTGCTGACTACTGCCGAGATGCAGGTATAGGTGTAGCGCTTCACCAGGCTGGTTCGCCGGTCGTTGCAATGGCGAACGCACATTCCGCGATGGCTATGGAGAACTTCATTGCTTTGGAGATGCACTCGGTCGATAACCCTTGGTGGAACGATCTTGTTGATCTTGTAGGTCAAGAGGGTGATGTGATCAAGGACGGTTATGTCACTGTCACTGACGCTCCTGGACTAGGGCTTGAATTGAACGAAGAGGCAATCGCCGAAAACCTTGCAAAAGCAAGCGAACTAGGAGAATCAAAGCGTGCGGCGGTTTACCCGGTTGGTGCCTTTCTAGACACATCAGAGTGGGACGAACTCGACGCGCATGACCGTGTCTGGAGCTAATCACTGGTTCTGAACTGAAATTTTGAAAGACCGTCGGAGATTTTCTTCGACGGTCTTTTTTTGTCTGACGCATAACTGGCAATCGACCGCTTCGAGAGCCAACTTCAGCCCGACCCAAATTGGGTTGCAGTTTGGGCAGGACTATCTATCCGAATTTCGACCGACTACAGATTATTGCCACCGGTCCAAGGGTGCTTTTCTAGCTCAGATTCTATCAAATCTGAGCCAAGACCTGGCCGATTATGTACTTGAAGTTTCCCATTGCGGATCTCGAACGGATCAGTCATCAAGTCGTCGCGCCAAGGAGCGTCGTCGTTGATAAATTCCAAGGTCATGAAGTTAGGGATAACTGCGCATATGTTTGCAGAAACCAAAGTATTCATTGGAGAATGGCAGTTATGTGGCGCTATAGCAGTGTCGTATAGATGGGCCATATCGCAAATTTTCTTGCCCATCGTGATGCCATTCCATGCAAAGTCGGGCATAATTACGTCCTGAGCATGTGACTCGAAGAATGGTCGATACTCCTCGGGACCCATCAGGCTTTCACCGTGGCAAATCGTAGTTGTAGTCGACTCGCGAACGGTACGTAGTGAACCCGGATCCCACGTTTCAGTCTCAAGCCACATCATGTCGAACGGTTCGAGTGCTCTTGCGAGCTTGATGGCACCACCTAACCGAAAGCTAAGAGCCGTGTCGATTGCAATTCCAATTTCTGGACCAAGTGCTTCTCGGAATGTTCCGACCACACTTACGGCATTTTGAATCTGTTGATATGAGATTTGACCGCTATTTCCTACGCCATTTTTTTTGCGGGGGATATCGGGTAAATCATCGACCGCAAGAATGTTGGTTTTAATTCCGGCGAATCCTTGATCTAGCACTTCTTGACTGAGTTCACGAACATCATCCAACGTCGACAGTTTCGGTACATCGAGTTGTTCTGAGTATTTTCCTCTATCAGAACCACAGTGTGACCAGTAGAGTTCGAGTTCGTCGCGCATTTTTCCACCGAGTAGTTGCCAAACGGGTGCGTCGAGTGCTTTGCCTCTGATATCCCATAAAGCTGAGTCGATGCCTGACATCGCTTTGTAGGCGATTCCCCCACGTTGGCGAACCATGAACGAAGCGTTGTCCCACCAAGCCGCCTCTGACGCCATAGGGTCTTTGCCGATCATGTTTTCGCCAAGCTGGTTCACTGTGGCTGCTACTGAATAAGCAGCTTGCCATTCGGTGCAATCTCCCCAGCCGACAATTCCTGAGTCAGTTTCGATTTTCACAAACGTCCACGGCCTGAAGACGCCGTCGACGATAAATGTTTTGACTCTGGTGATCTTCACTTAAGGCTCCTGAGGTCCATTTCGATCTGTTCATTTAAGTCATAATCAACAGGTGGGAAATCGTAATCAGCGTCAATCGCTGCACCTGACGGAAGTTCTGTGTATCGGTACATGCGAACGCCCTTAACCAGCCACCAGATCAGGAAGACGACAACGATTGAGACAACACCACCGATATAGAGCGTTTGATCGGCCCCGACTAAGTCCGACATAAAGCCGACTTCAGCCTGCCCAAGTCCATTGGCGCTCATCGCCGCCAGAGAGTGAGCAGCTGAAGCACGTCCGCGCATATTGTCCGGGGTGGTCAATTGGACAATAGCCTGTCGACTAGTCATTCCTACGGCATCGGTCGCACCAAGCAAAATTACTACAATCATTCCCGTCCATAAAACCGTGGTTGCACCGAAGAAGATCAATAGAACCCCGTAGAACAGTGTTGCCCACAGTACGAGCATTCCTTTGGCTTTGTAGTCACGAGTGAACATCACGATCAAGCTGCCGACTAGCCCACCGGCTGAATTGGCCCAGGTGAGGAGTGAAGTTGTACCTCTGCCGCCTTTGTACAACTGGTCAGCGAATATCGGGAACAACTGTCTGTAAAAGCTGACAATAGTCACGCCCACGTCTAGAAGGTATAGACCTGGCAATATCGGGTGGGATTTCACGTATTTGAGACCGTCGACTATATTTCTGAGGCGTGACTTGCCAGTGCTCGCACTCTCAGCTCGCCCATCAATGCCGATGAGTAGCGGGAGTACCACACTTAATCCCGCAAACAATGCGATTACGGCAAATGAGATCGTCAAATCTGTGGTCCGGCTACTCAAGAAGAAGATCAGCGGAGTAACCATTGATCCGATCTGCATAGTTGCCGTATTTGTCGCAACTGCGTGCATCAAGTGTGAGCGCGGAACGACACGTGCTGTGAGGGCTGATCTGGCCGGCCCTCCCAAGACACTGGTAGATGCAAGTACTGCGGTAATCACATAGATATGCCAAATTTCAAGGGCACCAAACCCTTCAAGGACGGCCATCAACCCGACGAGCAGAAAACTTACCGCTTGAGTTGCTGCCATGAGTTTCTTACGGTCGACCTCATCAGCAAGTGCGCCGCCGTAGAGATTGGCCGGGATACGCATCACCAGTTCTAGAATCCCGAGCCATGCCAGAACCCAGCCTGAATCTGTTTTCTCGTAAAGCCAAACCGCAGTCACTGTTATTCGAAGCGACATCGTCATCATTGCAGCGATGCTGCTGGCCCAAAGTATTCGGTAGTCTCTGAATTTCAGTGCAGACCAAGGTCGAATGGCTTGACGCCTCGGTGCTTGAGTATCGGTATCGGGAGCGGAATCAGAGTCGTTAGGTTTCAAGTTAGGTTTTCTAGTAGCTGCCTAGTGAATTGCGAAATTTTAGCACCGCCCCAGCCGCTAAACGAGAGAAAGTTACTAATCGACTAAGTGGCGTTAGCTGCGATTAGCTCACGAACTTTTTGTGACAGACGTGAACTAGAGATTGCCCCGATGACCATGTCATTGACTTGACCATCTTTTCCGATGAAGAACGTCGAAGGCATGTTTTTTACCTTCCAATGGGTAATTACGCTGCGATCAGACGTTTTGCCGGTCACGTAGGTGATGCCAAATTCATTAACTAATGATTGACCTGTTTTGTAGGTGCCGAGTCCTACATATGGCCCAACGTCTACTCCAATGAACAAAACTTTATCCCCGTATTCCCTCCATATTGCTTCCAGAACAGGCATTTCAGCTCGGCAGGGAGGGCAGTTGGCCGCCCAGAAGTTGAGAAGAATAGGGCGATCTTCATTTGCTACGATCTCGTCGAACGATATGGACTCTCCACCGACCTCATCAGCTCCGGTGTAGAAGTCGAGTACAAAATCACCTTCGTTGCCAGAGCGTTCCCCGGTTGAGCAGGCTGTGAGAAGGATCGAAAGGGAAGCCAGCGCCAGAATCAGAGTTAGGCGATTGATACTTGAGAGTTGCATATAGTTCCTGAGTAGTTGCAGTACATAATCGAATTTGAGGTGTGTGGGCGCGCATATTTACCAATTCAATGTGCTCTTGCGCCATTCGGTGCGGTCCGAACATTGATTGTGATGGTAAATTGACTTTGTAATCGCAATGTGAGTTTTAATTTCAAAGTGATTTTACGTTCCAAATAGTTCGTGGAGATATTAAATGGGTGAATTCGACGGAAAATCAGTAATCGTCACAGGCGGAGCGTTGGGTATCGGTGGGTCGGCATCTGAAGCATTCGCAAACGAGGGTGCCAAAGTAACGATCCTAGATTGGAATACCCAGGCTGGCGATGAAATCGTAAGTCGGATTACTTCTCGTGGAGGCACAGCGCAGTTTGTTGACGGCGATGCTGGTACGTCCGACGGATGTCGTGCGACTGTCGATGCAGCGGTCGAGGCATACGGTGGAGTGAATGTACTGTTCAACAACGTCGGTATTCAGCCGCCTGATTCATATGTTGACGCTGTAGACCTTCCTGAAGAAACTTGGGACAAGATCATCGCAGTCAACCTTAAAAGTCGATTTCTGATGGCGAAGTACTCGATTCCTCACATGCGTCTGGCGGGTGGGGGAGTGATTATTTCCTCAGCTAGCGTTCAGGGTCTCCAGTCGATGGGCGGAGTATCCGCATATGCGGCTTCTAAGGGTGGGGACCTATCGCTAATGCGGCAGATGGCACTAGATTTCGCTCCTGACAATATTCGGATTGTGTGTGTGAACCCGGGAGCTATCGACACGCCGATGGTTCGCAACGCTATTGCTGGAACTGGTGGTGATTTGGAAGATGAGTTGATTTCAACTGGTCAGGCGCATCCAATCGGCAGGATTGGTCAGGCGGATGATGTAGCGAACATGGTCTTATTTCTCGCCAGCGAAAAAGCTTCATTCGTCACCGGTTCGTACTTCAACGTCGATGGCGGACTTATGGCTATGGGCGCGTGGGCATCGACCGTTGGTTCAGCTGGTTCGGAGTAGACAGAGGTTTATGTGGCGCGGTAGGTTTGCCGTTTAGGGCGTTTGGGTTTCTTAGGCGAGAGCGATACTGCAAATTGACTAGCTTGATCGAGCCAGTTTAGAAGATCTTCATCTTCAGCAATGCGATCGCTGTTCAAGAGCACTTATTCCTTCATCAGCGGGAATTCCGACAAGAGTAGATCGACTCTTTCGATTAAACGTTGGCCCTTTTTTTATCTATTCAGTATATTAGTGTTGTTTTTAGCATTCTTTACGAATAGACCTAGCCCAATTAGCGATCAGAATGAATCCAAGTTGTCACGCGAAATGGCCTCTAGATGTACGAAATCGAATTGTCAGGGTTGACCCTGTCACCGCGATGCCATGATTTGGAATACGGTCGGTTAGTAAATTCCGACTCCACGATGTCGATTCCCAGTCCTGGACCTTCTGGGATCGGGTAGTAACCATCAACAGGTTCGACAATGTTGGTCACTGACGAGATTTCGAACGGCTTTAACGTTCTCGACTCTTGAACAAGGAAGTTCGAAGTGGCTGCATCAAAATGGAGATTCGCAATACTAGCCAATGGCCCCATAGGGTTGTGGGGTGCTACTACTAAGTCGTGAGCCTCTGCCATGAACGCTATTTTTCGCATTTCGGTCAGACCACCAACGATGCAGACCTCGGGCTGGATAATGTCTACCCCACCTTCTCGGATCAGGTCCCATATCTCGAATTTCGTGTACAGGCATTCTCCGGTTGCGACAGCGCACTGCATCTTGTCGCGCAATTTTCCCATTTCGTAGCGGTTTTCCATTCTAATTGGCTCTTCCATGAACCAAGGATTGAATTCCATGAGGGCGTCTGTGAGTTCGAGGATTCTTATCGGCTCGTAAATCGCCGCGTGAGCGTCGAACCCAACGTCGATGTCATCGCCGACTGCCTGACGTACCGCCTTGAACCTCGTGTTCGAGTCGATCATCACGTCGTTCCATCGCATGTCTCGCCAATTTGGAGATAGTGGACTCGCTTTGAGTGCTGTGTATCCCTTGTCGACGAACTTGCGTGCGTCTTCGGCAAGTTCTTCGGGCGTGTTGCCGTGAATATCCCAATAGGCTCGTATTTTGTCTCGAACCTTGCCACCCATCAGTTCATAAACGGGTTTATCTAGTGCCTTCCCTGTGATGTCCCAAAGTGAGACGTCGATCGCCGAGAGTGCTGCTAAACCGGAAGAACCAATAGGGAATCGGGCTCCCTGATAACAAAGTGCCCAGTTGCGTTCAATCTCAGTCGGATCCTGTCCAACAAGCTGCTCGGCGAAGTACTCGACCCACATCGTCGAGGCCATGTCAGGACCAACGTGGTAAACCTCACCCACGCCATGAATTCCGGCGTCAGTGTGTGTTCTGACGTAAACGAGATTTCCTATTGCTGGATCGGTGCCGATGAGTGTTTCTATTTTTGTGATTTTCATTTAAGACGCCTTTTAGAAATTGCGAAGTGAGATAGGAACTCGACGTGATTTATAAGAAACCGGGTGATCCGTCGCTGTAGGTTGCGAATCCTCTGTCCCAATGGGCAGGTGGATTAGCGGCGATGGCATCGTGATTGAGCGTCATTCCAAGTCCGGGCTGTGTAGGGAGTTCGAAATACCCATTAACCGGGACCCAAGTTTCGTTTATGAACTCAGACTTCTTCTTTTTGTGATCGCCGTGCCACTCAAGAATCGCAAAGTTGTTGATAGATGCAGCGTGATGAACACCTGCCGCAGTTGAGAGCAACCCCAATGGGTTATGGGGCGCAACAGTTACGTAATGTGCTTCGGCTACGGCGGCGATCTTCTTAGCTTCGAGAAGTCCTCCACAGCAGAGCAAATCGGGCTGGATGATGTCGACAGCGTCCGCGTTCATTAGCTCGGTGTATCGGTGAAGTCCGTACAGATTCTCGCCCGTTGCGAGTGCGACCCTAAACTCCCGCCGTAGTGCGGCACTCGATTCGATGAATTCAGCCCTTGCAGGTTCTTCGATAAACATGAGCCGGTAAGGCGTGATGACTCGCGCGAGTTCTAGTGAAATGGCAGTTTCACGAATGGCAACGTGTACATCGACCGCTAGATCGGGACTATCACCAATTGCATCTCGAATAGCTGACATTCGTTGATCGGCTTCACGTAGCGCCTGACGCCACGGAATTTCACGCCAATTCGAAGGAAGTGGGCTAGTTTTGAACGCTGAGTAACCTTCGTCCATAAGCCGTATTGCGTGTTCGCCAACTTCCTCCGGAGAATCTCCGTAAATGCCGTGGTAAACCCGGACGCGATCACGAGTCTTACCGCCGAGTAAGCTATAAACGGTCAACCCTGCAGCTTTACCTGCAATGTCCCAAAGTGCGAGATCGATACCTGAGATGGCAGACCACGCAACTTGACCAAGAGGGAAACGCAGAGTGTTTTTCGCACGACGGATTAACCATTCGATTCGTCCAGGATCTTGCCCCACAAACCAAGGCTTCATCTCATCGATCATCGCTATCACGCTTCTGTCAGGGCCGATCGAGTACGCCTCGCCTACTCCTGTGATTCCTTCATCAGTTTCAATTTCAAGAAAGATGTTGTTTCGTTGACCGTCGTTCGCGTGGAACGTATTGATATCGGTGATTTTCATCTTGAACCTATAGCTATTGGTTGCGCTTCATCACTATAAATAAACGTATGACCACAGTGACAACGAATGTATTTTGGCAGGTTTGCGATATTGGTCAACTTTTCTTCACAATCGTTGGATAAAATGCAGTTACGGAGTTCAACTGTGCCTAATCGGTCTTTCAGGGTAGTGGTGAGGGTAATTCGAGTACTAATCGCAGTGCTTATAACTCTCGCTGGTATGACTGGGATATTGCTTTCATCGTTCGGAGAATCTGCACAGGCTCAATCAGACGACGCGAGAGATCAAGAGCCAAGAGTTCTTCTCGTTCGTCTTGACGGCTCAATAGACGGCGTTACTTCGAGATTTATCGATCGTGGTCTTGAAAGAGCTGATGAGGAAGATTTCCAACTCGTCGTACTGATGTTGGATACTCCTGGTGGGCTTTTGGACGCCACCAGAGACATAACGGAGTCGATTTTGTCGTCGAAGGTGCCCGTAGTTGTCTACGTTGGACCTGATGGTGCACAGGCGGCAAGCGCAGGAACTTTTGTTGGCGCTTCAGCACATATTTTGGTGATGGCTCCTACTACAAACATTGGCGCCGCATCGGTGGTTGATGCTGGCGGCGGTGATTTGCCGGACACTTTAAGTCGGAAGGCATCTCAGGATGCAGCCGCATTTATTCGAAGTATCGCTGAGAGGCGAGGTCGAAACGTGTTAGCGCTGGAGGCTACCGTTTTGTCAGCTAAAGCATACTCAGCGTCAGAAGCTGCCGAGTTAGGTATTGTCGATTTCATTGCAGCCGATTACGACTCGCTTTTGGATCAGTTAGATGGCTATCTCGTTGATATCAATGAGGTAACAGTAAAATTGGAGATTGATGGCGCTGTGACATCGCAGATGGATTTGAGTTTGCTCGAACGTGTATTGGCATTCATATCAAATCCGAATATCGCTTTCCTTCTCGTATCACTTGGCGGGCTCGGCGTGATCGTGGAGCTTTGGAATCCAGGACTTTGGATACCAGGGACGTTAGGTGTGTTGTTTTTGGTTCTTGGATGGGCCGGAGTTGGACAGATGCCGTTCTCTTGGGCAGGAGTGGCGTTGATTCTTCTTTCGATGTTGCTGTTCTATCTAGAGACAACTGCTCCGGGAATTGGTTACTTCGGTGTTGCCGGCACAGTGACCCTGGTATTTGGCGGAGTATTTCTGGTCGGTTTCTTTGGTAACCCGACCTTTACCGGTACAGATCCAGCCGTGAATCGGTGGTTACTTACGATAATTGGGGTTTCAACCGGGACATTAGTGTTGTGGTTTGCTTTGGAGCTTCGTAAAAGTAAAGATATATTGCTGTACCAAAGTCCGACTTTGGTGGCGAGTATGGTGGGGAATTCGGGTGTTGTATCGGCTGATTTAACTCCGTCAGGTCAGATCCTATTAAACGGCGAGATATGGTCTGGCGAGTATGACGGAGATAGCAACAAACGTATCTCCGTTGGAACAGAAGTAGAGGTGGTTTCGGTCGACGGGATTAATCTGAAGGTTAAACTACTGGGAACCGAAACAGGCACAGATGACGTATCGAGTAATGATTGAGAACAATTTTGGATCGGGGACTCCCTTTCCGTTTAGGAGGTACTAATGGCGATAATTAACTTCGTGAAAGACTACGAGCGTGTTGCCCGATTTCGATTGGGTCAATTTGAAGGTATGAGGGGGCCGGGAATGGTAATTGCGATCCCGATTATCCACCAAATACAGAAGATCGATACGCGTACTACTGTTCTTGATATCCCGCGTCAAACTAACATCACCAAGGATAATGCGCCGATAGAGATCGATTTTTTGGTGTATCTACGCGTTAATATCAACGAAGCCCAGAAAGCTCTTCTTGAGGTTGAAGACTATACAACTGCTGTAGTTGGACTTGCCACGACTACCCTTCGGGCGGTCATCGGTGAAATGAACCTCGATGACGTGTTCTCCCAGCGAGACAAGATAAATGAATCTCTGAGAACGCGGTTGGATTCTGAAACAGAGCGCTGGGGTATCAAAGTTACGAACGTAGAAATTCGTGAGATCGATCCCCCCAGGGACATTCAAGAGGCGATGAACCGCCAAATGACTGCTGAACGCATTCGCCGTGCGGTTGTTCTAGAGGCCGATGGCACTAAGCAAGCAGCTATTACAGTTGCTGAAGGCGAGAAGCAATCGTCGATCCTAAAGGCTGAAGGTGATAGGCAGGCTGAAATCCTGGCTGCCGAAGGTGATCAGCAGGCAACTGTGCTCAGGGCAACCGGTTATGCTGAAGCCCTAGCGGCGATTCACAAAGTCGCTTCAGGAGTCGATGCGAATACGATGACGCTCCAATACGTCGATGCGCTGAAGACGCTAGGGGAAGGCGAATCAACGAAATTCATCTTGCCGCTGGAGCTAACAAAAATGTTAGGTGGCATAGGTAGCTTAACGTCCCAAGACGACTAAAAAAACTGACAAGCGATGGAGTGAAATTATGGGTCGAAAAATAGCTAATTAATCGACTTAGAATGTGCTCAAAATAGCCGGACTCAGCATTTGCTGTGTCCGGCTATTTTTTTGAGTGAGACAAGCCATATTTGTGAACCTACGCTGGAAATTATGCAAAAAACCGATCGATGGTTGATTGAGTTCAAAAAGCCGTTTCTTACATTCAGATTACATGCTAAACATAACGGTAAACACTCTGGTAATCTGTATTGGTCTACGCCGCAAAGTCATCGGCGTAAATTATCGTCAATCTGCGCAAAAATCGGATCGAAGTGAGATAAATTGAGCGGCGCATTTAAAGGGCCTTCAAACTTTGCGTTGGTAGGCGTTGAAATAGTTCAGCTAAGCGATTAATCAGTCGCAGCATTTACTGGTCACTCAAGTGCTGAATATTTACTGGGTCAGGGATAATTCGTGTGTCTAGCAATTGGGAAGAATGGCCTCACATCGGCTACCAATACTTGTGTCGATCGACAGGTACAGCGGTAGCTCGCACAAGGTGAAGATCCAGTACCGACGAATGGTTTTACGCCGCTTATTTACTAATGACGTTCCTTAACGGGGCAAAGCAACGCCCCAGGCGCTATTAAAGGCACTACAGCCCTTCTCAAAGCAACACTACAACAGGAAACAAGAACAACTAAGACCCAACACGCCCTTAAACCGCTTGTGGTGCAGCGGTATGGCGGCGTATAATAAAGCGTGTTGGTATGTTTGGCAGCGTGTTTACCGGCGTAACGCTGCTAAAACAAAGTTAATAGGTGGGTCTCAAGAAGTGTTTATGGGCTGAATGGCACTTAATGTCATTTGCTTGATCTCAAACGTCTCTGTGGTCTAACCGGATGTGTTTATTGTTGTAGCAAGGCTTATTTATATGGCAAAACTTGGCGATTATGAGTTTCCTGAAATTGGACTAGTTGAAAGCATAGAAGTTGGTAAAAAGATCGCTCGTGAATTTGCAGGCGAAGTATCTCGGCAAGGATTGGCTCGGTCGCTTGGAATGTCGGATCGGGGTGGAGCGTTTTCCGCTCGTCTAGGTGCTCTACGTATGTGGGGTGTAGCAGGCGGTCGAAGCCGGGTTAGAGTAACTAGGGATGGTTTACGAGCTGCAACGCCGCTCTCGGTCAAAGAGAGCGAAGACGCTCGAATTCAGCTGGCACGGAACGTCGCACTGTTTACTGAAATGTCGACTCGTCTAGGCGACCAACCGTATGCTCCTGATCGATTCGCTGTTTTGTTAGAAGAACTTTCTGGTGCTGATAGAACCGAGGTCGCTCGCCGATTGGCGCTTATTGATCGGATATTTTGCGAGGCTCGTCCGTATCTGCCCAGGGATCAGGGACTTTTGAGCATTGAGCACGAAAATCGAACTAGCATTGCTGCCCCATATGAAGCTGCAGTCCAATCAAAATTAGACGATAACGATCGTGTTTTGACCACGGAGCCAACAAGCAGCCTACCGATTGCAAATGGAGCCCCTCAGGACATGTTGACCGGAGATAGAATTGAACTCGGATTACCTGATGGCAAGCTTTCACTTCCCGAAACCCTTTCGAACTTAGATGCTGCACTAACCGTTCTGTGGGCGAGGCGGCAGTTAGTTGCGGGGGGTGATGCGGATGAAGGACCAGTAATGCCCGCGGCTCCTAAAGATTTTTCTGGATTATCACACCGACGCAAATAGGATGGTGTGAAGTGGCACTACCACGAGGTTACGGCTTCAATAACACTTTTTGAACGCCTTGGCCGGGGCCGGCTGCAGCTTCGTATGCTTCTTGGGCTTCGTCCAGAGGAATTACATGCGAAACAATCGGTGTGAGATCCAATCGTTTTATCTGCATCGCTGTGACGATCTTCTTAGCATCTTCGTTTGTCGGCCAAGCAGCCGTCGCCAATGTAACGCCACCCGTAAGTGTCCCGGCAGATTCGCTCAATCGGATCGGACCATACGGTTCAGAAAATATTATGTAACCGCCAGGACGAACTAAACTCACCGCTTTTTCGAATTTCGGAGCATCTTCAATGGAGCCAATTATCACAACGTCCATTTGCTCGATCGGCAGGGTATCGTTGCTGTTTAGTGCTTGAGAAGCAAATCCTGAAGCAAGCGTCCGGCGCGCCGTATGATCTTCAATGGCGATAATCTGCTTCGAGTTGCCGGTGTTTTTCAGAGCAATCAACGCAGTCATTCCAATTGGATCGCATCCGACGACTGCGTAAGAGCCTGCGGGCGACTCTCGGATAGCGGCTGCAGCAACGTTTACGCCAAGGCCAGCAGTGCCACCGGCGAGCACAGCACGTTCTTCGCCGGAGGCTGCGATTTTTGTGAGAGTGACGTCGGCGTCGGGTACTCGAACGTATTCAGCATGTCCTCCGGGAAGGGATGACGACCCAAACAGCTGGCTACCGCCGTTCGATGTGAAATGATGAACCGTATTTGATACGAGATCATCTAGTTCAACCGTAGAAACATCTGAACCTGTCTCTACTACCAACCCAGCGAATTCACCACCGGGCACGATACTATCTTCACCAACGCTGAAGAATCGCTCGATATCCCATGGTCCAATCGCTGCAGTTGTTACCAATACGATTGCATCTGTGGGCTCACGCAGGGCTGGTCGGGGGATTTCTATGATTTCAACGCGACCGTAGCCGGGGAATGAAAGAGCTTGCATTGAGGCCTAAAGGTATTCTTTGAGTTGTCGGGCTGTTTTCTCGGTCATTCCAGGCGAGGCTGCAATCCGCTCTTCAGATGCTTCCCGAATTCCCTTTACTGATCCGAAGGTACGAATCAGCATCTTACGCCGTTTTGGTCCTATGCCGGGAACACTGTCGAGAGCAGATTTTACTGAGGCTTTACCTCGAAGGTTTCGATGGAACGTAATTGCAAATCTGTGAGCTTCGTCTCGAGCTCGTTGCAGTAAAAATAGGCCCTGAGAGTTTCTGGGCATTATTACGGGTTCAGCAGCATCAGGCAGAAAAATTTCTTCTTCACGCTTTGCTATTGAAGCCAGCTGGATATCTTGCAGTCCGAGAAATAACATCACTTCTACTGCAGAAGAAAGCTGACCTTTTCCACCGTCGATTAATACTAGATCAGGTGAGGCTGCAAAACTGGCGTTTTCTTCTCCGCCTTCTCTAGCGTTCTTCAAGCGTTTGAATCGACGAGTTAGAACTTCCTTCATAGACGCGAAGTCATCGTTACGATCGTGCGATTTGATTTTGAACCGTCGATAGTCGGACGATAGAGGCTTTCCTTCTTTGAACACCGACATACTCGCAACTGTGTTGGTTCCCTGTATATGGGAAATGTCGTAGCACTCGATTCGCTGGGGCAGAGTGGGCAGGTTTAATTGCTCTTGAAGTTCGGACATTGCCGATTCCATGCGGGTTGTCTCTGAAATCCACTTCAACTTCAGCTGTTCGAGACCTTGTTCTGCGTTGTCGCTCACCATTTTTAGCAATCGACGTTTAGGACCGCGTTGCGGAATCGTTATCTCGACTGGTCCGTCTCTGCGTGATTCGAGCCATTCTTTGATAACTTCAACTCGATTGATCGTTTCAGGAATAAGTATTCTTCGTGGCACATGTGACGCCGATGAGTAGAACTGCTCGATAAACCTTGCAAGGATTTCATTACCTGTTTCATTTCGGGTTCCGCTCATTGTGAAGTGATCACGGCCGATCAGATTGCCTTGGCGTACGAAGAAGATCTCGACCAAGGCTTCTTCTCCGCCATAGGCAGCGCCGATCACATCGAGATTTTCGCGACCCATTCCGACAACTTTTTGTCCCTCATAAACTCGCTCAATCGCTTTGAGGCGATCTCGAAGTGCTCCAGCTCGTTCAAATTCAAGTTGATCCGAAGCTTCAAGCATCGCTGACTCAAGTTCGGACACTACCTCTTTAGTGTTTCCTTCGAGAAACATTAGAACCTGATCGACAACTTTGGAATAGTCGAGCTTCGAGGCGTATCCAGTACAGGGAGCGATGCAACGCTTTATATGGAATTCAAGGCATGGGCGATCATCGGTGCCGGTGATCGCCTTCGTGCAGGAACGGTATGGGAATAGTCGTTTTAGAAGATCCAGCGTTTTCCGAACGCTACCCGCAGATGCAAACGGACCGAAATATTTTGCGCCGTCGTTTTCAGTACGACGTGTTACATAGACTCTAGGAAAATCTTCCGTAAGATCTACCTTGATGTAGGGATAGGTTTTATCGTCTTTGAGTCGGACGTTGAAGCGAGGTTTGTGCTTCTTGATTAGCGAGTTTTCGAGAAGGAGTGCTTCTTGCTCAGATTCGGTGATAATAAACTCGAAATCGGCAATTCTGGATACAAGTTCGGTTGTCTTCGCGTCTAGATTTTTTTTGGATCCAAAGTAGGAACGCAGCCGGTTACGAAGTGATGCTGACTTACCGACATAAAGAACTTTTCCTTCGGAGTCGCGGTGAATGTACACCCCTGGTTTCAAGGGAACTGCTGCGAGTCGGGTCGAAAATGTTCGTGGTTCAGCTGGCAATATAAAAAAAGTCCGTCCTAGACCTGTTTAGTCTAGGACGGCTATCTCGAGTAACCCATTTTTTCGTTCAGAAAACTAGATACATTCCCAATGAATTAGGACAACAAATCTAAATAATCTGAACTAGAGAGCGAAAGTAAGAACCACGAGTACGAGTATCACAGCACCCGAGAGCGCACCCATTTTTTTTAGTTCAGCAGAAAGCGATCGTGTGTATATCTCTGATCTCACACTGGCACGTTGTGATGTCCGTTGGACTCGTGCACGAACTCGCGGGCCTTCTGTTGGCGATGATGACGCGGATTCGTCTGGGCCGACATCACCTGCGTCTTCAGGTTGATCCGACTGTACAAATACATTCGGCTTAGCGGATCGACGGTTTTTTCGGGTATTTTTTGGCATTTAACTCGTACAGAGAACTTAGATGGCTTATTCAGATGTGAGTTCAGATTGAGCGAAAGTAGAATCCGCCCATTTTAAACCTTTTTCGGACATCACTTTTGCGGCGTCGATTGTGATTTGCGTAGCGTACTCGAGCGAGACGTCGGAAGTGTTCCACATGAAATGATACAAGAAGGGATCGATGGGGCTGGAATCAAAAGCACGCTCAAAGTAGCGATGTTGCGCTAAATCCGTGTGTTCGATCATTGATTTCGCCTGTTCTGGAGACTCGAATCGCATTTGCTGATGAACACGCCTAATGCGATCTTCCATCTTTGCGACAACTCCAACCCGCAGAACGGCTGGATTGTCGTGAAGAATCGCTGCTCCGCCTCTGCCGAGTAGAACCACGTTGCCAATTTCGGCTAGATCGTTGATTACTTCGTTCGCTGTGTCGATGAAATGCTGCTCATCGACTTCTTCTGCATTCGTGTGTGGAGCTTCTTCCATTTCGGAATAGGGGCGAGCCAGTAATTGCTCAATTCCGGGTCCGAAATAAGGATCACCGCCCATTCCCGCAACTGCAGAACGATGAAGCATGCGCTGAATCGACTGTGCGAAACGATTAGCTAGGGAAGGGATACGGCTTTCTTGATCAGCAAGTGCTGTGACCGTAGCTCCGATTTTTTTCGCAATATCAGCGAGCATGAGGCGATCTACGAAATCGAGATCCATCTCTTTTGCGACCATGCGACCCAGATCAGGACCGCCTGCGCCTAGTCGTCCTTCAATCGTTATTACAGTCAATACGACCTCCGATAACCTGATTATGCTCGGGGGTGAGCCTTCGTATACTCGCTCCGAACATGTTTGTTCGTGAGGTGAGTATATATTTGAGTCGTCGCTATGCTCGAATGACCAAGCAACTCCTGAACGTGCCTTAGGCTCGCACCGCCGTGCAAAAGGTGGGTGGCGAAACTGTGCCGCAGCATGTGTGGAGTGATGTTAGATGATATTCCTGCCTTAATGGCAAGTTTATTCAGTCGTAGCCAGTAAGCCTGTCGGGTCAATCGCCCGCCACGGCGATTTAAAAATAGCGCTCCTTGTGTGTCGATGTCGGGGCGGACTTGTTTATGTCGTGAGTGAGCGATGTACGCTGAAATAGATTCAACGGCGCTATCGTAAATTGGAATAATCCGTTCTTTCGATCCTTTTCCGATCGTGCGAACGGTGCCCGTGTCTAGGTCCACATCTCGAAGATTTAGACCAACCAGTTCAGAAACCCGGAGTCCGGCTGCGTACATCAGTTCAACCATCGCTGTATCACGTGTCTCTTCGGCGTTGGTCGCCGCAAAACTCGTTTCGAGCAATCGGTCGACTTCTTCGATAGTCAATGCCTTTGGCAAGGATTTTCCAGCACGGGGCTGACGAACGTCGACGAGCGGATTGTTCTCCATGATTTGTTCCTCTTTCAGAAATTTGAAGAAGGATTTTGCAGATGCGATTTTTCGTGATTTAGTAGATAAGGCGTAGCCGCGCTCTTCTAGATCGTATAGAAAGTTCCGAATGTCAGATTCGTCGACATCTTTCCAGCTTAAGGGTCGACTGTCGCTTTCATTAAGAAAATCGATGAGCGATCCGAGGTCATTCCTGTAGGCGGACAGAGTATGCCGGGAGTGACCCCGATCAACGGAAAGGTAATTTACGAATGTTTCGAGTTCTGCGTGCAATTCGAATGCTTTCGGTGCGAGATCTGAATCACGATAATCACCCAACTTTACTCTAATGAGAATGTCTATCGCTAATTCGGTGTTGTCCGGAAATTAGGATATTTGAGGCACGTTAAGCTTAGTTGCTTATAAATTCCTTCAATAATGGTGATTGATTCCTATATGGTCGGAACCTAGAATCATCGAAGTGCGTACACTCGTTAGTCAGTCATGAATCTTATTAGAGAAACGACCATCTTAGAATTTTTATGATTTTTATCACGACTATCCAATATCAAAGGCCTAGGCAACGCTAAATGCCGCTATTAGCAATTGAAATTCCGTTCAACCCAAATATCGTCGTTGGCGGTAGTTTTTCGCTGAGTTGGCACGGATTCCTCAGCTTCGTAGGTGTAGCTGCAGCGATCTGGATGGTCGGGAAAGCCGCTCTGAAGGGCAATCTCAACCAAGACCAGGTTTACAACACCGCCATATTCGGAATTCTCGGCGGAATCGTCGGTGCTCGATTGGTTCATGTATTTGATAACTGGGCTATTTATGGTGACGACCCCGGGCGAATATTAGCTATTTGGTCGGGCGGAATCGGACTTTGGGGTGGGATTCTTGGTGGTTGGATCGCTGGTTCGATATACGCCTACTTCGTTAAAGCTCCGGTTGGCAAGTACATGGACATTGCGGCACCTGCAATGTTGGTAGGCCAAACGATTGGTCGAGTTGGCGACATCATTAACGGTGAACACTGGTCTCGTGCGTTGGATGCAGGTTGGGGTTGGTATTTCACACACCCAAGCAGTCCGGCCCGATTAGGTGCCGAACGATTCTTCGGGGATCCAGAACGCGCAGTACACCCTACAGTTGTGTACGAAATCATATGGAACTTGATGGGTCTGTTCGTTATCACAAAGCTAAAAGGCAAATTGCGGCCGGCTGGTGCTATTTGGATGGTCTATATCAGTTGGTATTCAATCGGCCGGTTCGCAATCCAGTACTTACGACTCGACGACGTGAAATTCTGGGGATTGCAGGAAGCCCACCTAATCGCGTTAGCTGTGCTCTCGTTCACCATCCCATTCATGATTCTGAAGGTTCGCCGGGATGATTCTGGATTGGACATCGATCCAAATGCTGATAATCGCGGTGCAAGCCGTCGTAAGCGCGATCGCCAACGACAGCAAGCGAAGAGTTAGTGAAGGCTCGCCATGGCGGTGAACATCATTATTGCGCTGCCTATTTGATGGCGGCAGGTCGAATGTCGCGAAGCCCAAGTTGATGGCGGGTCTTCCCGCGCCAGACTTCGGTTCGAAGTTGGTAAACGATGTCGACGGCTCCGGTTCCCAGAGCTCGGTTGCCAAGACCGAAGCCTATGGATTCAACGCGACGACCATCAGCATCGAAGCTAATCTTCAAGTGCTTTCCATCTACCCCGACCGTACGGACGTCAATTGGCACTGCTCCGTAAGTTACCAAAACTGGCTCGCGGTTGGCTTCTCCGAACGGCTCCATCGCAGACACGAAGTTCCATGTGGATACTGTTAGATCTTCCAATCTCACTTCAGCGTCGGCGTGGAGGCTTGGCAGGGCGGGCGTTCTCAAAGCTCCCCAAGCGGCATGTTTCCGAAGATCATCAAGTAGATCTTGCAATAATTCGTGTTTGATCGAGAAACCTGCTGCCCTAGCGTGACCTCCAAATCGTTCGAATTTATCGGCATGTGTCGATAGGGCAGCGTGAAGGTCTAGAACCGTATTAGATCTGCATGACGCACGTGCTAAGCCATTTACCAATTGATACGCAATAGCCGGTTTACCGGTGAGTTCATTCAGACGTCCCGCCAACGGCCCCAAGATCCCCATTGGGAAACCATCGCAGTTGACTGCTACGATCGAATCATCTGAATTGATGTCGAACTGTGTAGACGCGTGCTCCCAAGCATCTTGGCTTAGTGAACGACGCTTGTTGTTGTCGGCATCAAGCCGTTCGGCGAGGGCACGTGCTTCCGAAACATCGTTAGTTGAAAGAATTTGGAGACTTGGTTCTGCGTCTCCCATTCGGCCAGGTGCGTTTAACCGGGGCGCAACGTAGAACGAAATCAACTCGGATGTGGGCCTACCTGAAGCTCCAGGAGCTCGGGAAATGTCCAATAGGGCACGTAGGCCTGGCAGGTTGGTTTGCCCGAGTAAGCGAAGCCCCTCTCTTACCAGTGTTCGGTTCTCTGATTCGAGCGGAACGATGTCTGCGATCGTACCGAGTGCTGCAAGAGGGAGGAGTTCTTCTGGAAATTCTCGACCTGCAGCTTCGGATAACGCTTGCGCTAGTTTGAATGCAACTCCGGCTCCCGAGTAGTCGACTTGTTTCTCTGATCCTTCCGATTCGAGATGAGGATTTACGATAGCAATCGCTTTTGGACGCTCTGTTTCTATCAAATGATGGTCGGTGACGACCGTTTCGATTCCTAGCGAATTAGCGTAGGCAACTTCATCAACAGCTGTTGAACCTGTGTCGACAGTTGTAATGAGGGTTACACCGGCACTAGCGAACGAATTGATAGCTTGATTCGATAGCCCGTGGCCATCGGTTTCTCTATTAGGAATATAAGGAATCGCTTTGCCGCCGAGCGACCTCACAATCCTGAGCAAGATGGCAGTACCAGTCAGTCCATCAACGTCGAAGTCACCGAATACACCGATAGTCTCATCGTTCTTGATAGCGGAGTGGATCCGTTCAACTGCTATTCCCATGTCAGGAAGAATTTTCGGGTCGAGAAAATCATCCATTCCCGACGAGAAGTACTCGGCTACGTCGGCAGCTGTGCGTAGCCCGCGATTCCACATAAGCTGGGCCGGAAGTGGCCCTCGAACGCCGGAATCCAAAAATCCAAGGTCCAAACGGAATCCAGGAGGAGGGGGGTCAGCAATTTTCCATTTGCGATCGAGCGTCATTTGGAATACCTCGATCTGCTAATGTAAATTATTGCTGAAAGCTCTTGAAAATAAGACTCGCGTTATGCCCACCGAAGCCCAAAGAGTTCGACATCGCAACATCGACCTTCTGCTTGATCGCCTTATTTGGCACGTAGTCCAAATCACAATCAGGATCAGAGTCATCAAGGTTGATGGTGGGCGGAATTATGCCTTCCTTGATGGCGAGTACTGAGAATGCAGCTTCTATTCCACCGGCAGCCCCCAACAGGTGACCTGTCATAGATTTCGTAGAGCTGATTTTCAGGTTGTAGGCATGACCGCCATACATTCGCTTCAAAGCGATGGTCTCGAACTTGTCGTTCAAAGGTGTCGATGTACCGTGTGCGTTGATGTAGTCGACGTTTTCAGGGACGAGCTTGGCATCTTCAATCGCCCATTTCATCGCTCGTGCTGCGCCTTCACCTTCAGGGTGCGGCTGTGTGACGTGATGTGCGTCACTTGATGCGCCGTACCCGGCAAGTTCAGCAAGCACGTTCGCTCCACGCTTCTCTGCGTGTTCGAGCGACTCAAGTACCACGAGTCCGGCACCTTCACCAAGAACAAATCCGTCTCGACCTGAATCGAACGGTCGTGATGCACCCTGTGGGTCGTCGTTTCGAGTTGATAATGCCATGCATGAGTTGAAGCCGGCGACTCCGATCTCACAGACCGCAGCTTCGGTGCCACCGGCTATTACAACGTCGGCGCGGCCTCTTCGGATCATCTCAAGCGCCTCGCCAATCGAGTCTGTTCCGGTTGCACATGCAGACACAGTCGAGAAGTTCGGGCCTTTGGCTCCGATCATCATTGAAACTTGACCAGAAGCCATATCACCCAACATCATCGGCACGAGGAACGGGCTTACTCGCTTCGGCCCCTTATTGAGCAGAATCTTGTGCTGTTCAGTAATCGTGATGATTCCGCCAACCCCGCTTCCGATTAATACGCCGACTCGGTCAGCATCTTCAGTTGCCATGTCGAGTCCAGCATCTTCAAGAGCTTCAAGAGCTGCAACGCAAGCGAACTGGGCGAATCGATCGAGTCGACGAGCTTCTTTCCGGCCGAGAATCGGAGCAGCATCGAAGTCATTGACTTCAGCTGCAATACGGCTTTCAAAGCCTTCCGCATCGAACAGTGAAATATAGTCAATTCCAGATTTGCCTTCGAGAAGGCTATCCCATGTGGTTTTACGATCAGAACCTACTGGGGTGACAAGTCCGATTCCTGTTACAACGACGCGATCTGCCATTTACTGACCTCTAGGCATCTACTTTGAGCAAATCTCTTTTTTGTAGAGCACCGATTCAACAATCCGAGTTCTCGAACCGTTAACTTCATAAATTACGATTGAGTGAGTATAACAATGCAATCGCCTAACCTAGTGGTCAATCCTGAGTCATGGGAAACGTATTCTGATTCGGTTGGGATGTACCCCAGTATCTAGTTGTACCTAGCGTCCGAATAATTCATGTTCATTATTAAACAAAAGAACCGCCCCTGGGCGAAGGGGCGGTTCTTTTGTTTAAAGACTTTCTAGCTGCGGGCAAGCAGGTTAGAAGTCTACTGGACGTAGTTCAATGTTTCCGTGTCGTCGCTCAAGGTATCCGGCAGTCTGGTGGTATCCGTGTGCGAAGACCATAAGCCAGCCTTCCTTCTCACATCGGTCAAGAAGTTCCTTCTTCATAGCAAGCGTCTGATCTGGATATCGATCAAATGCTGTGATGTAGGGCAGAGGAAGGTGATTAGGAGTTGGAATCAGATTCGCAAGGTAGATGATTCGTTCACTACCTGTATTCACCAGTACAACCTGATGACCTTCTGAATATCCGTTAGTAACGATTGTGTGTACGCCTGGTACTACTTCGGTATCACCGTCGAGAAGTACGATCATTCCGTTGGCGTCGAGTGTCTTGAGGTGCTCAACTCCAGTTCCGTAAACAGGAACTGATCGTTCATTTGGTGCGAAAGCTTCTTCCCATGCGCTGCGCTGTACAAGGTACTTAGCCTTAGGGAATGTAGGGATGATCGTGCCTTCACGATCCAAACGAGTAGCGCCACCGCTGTGTGAGAACGCTAGGTGCGTGAGGATCACGAAGTCAATGTCTCGGGCACTTACGCCCTGATGACGTAGGTTTCGGATTAATTTAGATGATGAATGGCCGTAAATTTCTCGAGTAATTTCAGGCTCTTTATTGCCAATCCCAGCATCGACCAGAATATTTGCATTCGGAGTCTTGATCAAAAGCGAGTTGAGACCGAGGCGTACTCGGTTCTTGCGATCAGGTTTTGCGTCCTGTTCCCACAAAATCTTAGGAACTGGACCAAACATTGGTCCACCGTCCAAAAGGAACGTTCCATCGCTCACAAGCTTTACCGCGACATTGTTGCTGTTGGTAGTCATTCTGACGCCTTCCAAGACCACGCCTGGTCTTATTTCAAATCTATGCATGAGCGGACACTCATTGCGTTTTGTCGCCATTGGCCAGGTTACCCGGGCCAATGGCTATGTAGTTGGAATTCACAGAATCCCTTTAGCTTCGAGAGCGGTGTAGGCCATCGAACTGTTCAACACACGGAACCATATTGGTTTTTTGGTAATTCATTCAAGGTACGTTCGTACTCATTTATTGGTTATTACCTAATTATTGTTCCGAACAAGTTCAAAACTATGTATTAAATCTAAGTTCAAATCAGTGTAACACTTACTCATAGATGCGCGCGGATTAGGTGTACCGTCGCCGCTGCTGGCTCAGGACAAATACAATTCCTGCACAGTCTCAGCACATCAAGGGTCATCGTGTGTTTTAAGCCAAATTAGTTGTTTAAGATAAGGCTCTGATATTCGAGAATGGATCCCCTCGCCTAAGGCATATTTATTTCGGATCTAAGTGTTGGTGCAGACACAAGTGGCGCTATATAAAAAATTGGGAGATGGATCTATTGGAAATCACTGTCGTTCAAAGCGATGTAACCGAGATAGAAGTCGATGTACTGGTCGTGAACCTATTTGAGGGCGTGACTTCTCCTAGTGGAGCCACTGGGTCAGTAGATTCGGCACTTGATGGATTGATATCAGAACTAATATCCGATGGTGAAATCTCTGGGTCAGCAAGTGAATTAACTCTAATTCACACGCCAAATAACGCTTATCCGAACTTCAAGCCTTCTCGCGTATTGGTTGCTGGGCTAGGTTCAAGCAAGGGATTCAACACTGACAGTGCCCGAAAAATATCAGCTGGAGTAATACGGAAACTCAGGACTGTGGGCGTTAAAAATGCAGCGACGATCGTTCATGGGGCTGGAATCGGTAATCTTGACGCCGCATCCAGCACTCAGGCTGTCGTCGAGGGCGCTCTCCTAGGCTCATACCGATTCCTCAAATACCGCACAACCGATAAAAAACGAAAGTCAGATGTAGCCCAGTTAACCATTGTTGAATCAGATGCCTCGAAAATTAGGTCGATTCAGGCCGGTGTAGACAGAGGAGTTGCGTACTCGGAAGCCGAAATTCTTGCGCGTGACCTCGTAAATGAACCTGCCAACAAGCTATCTCCATCCGATCTTGCGGACACTGCAATTCGCGTCGCAGCAGAAAACGGCCTCGAATGCACGGTTCTTGAAGAAGCCGACGTATCAGCGCTCGGAATGGGGGCATTTGTAGGTGTTTCTCAAGGTGGACCACGTCCGCTCAAGTTCATTCACCTTACCTATGAAGGTGATAAGCCAAACACGGAAAACAACCTCTGGTTTATCGGCAAAGGAATCACATTCGACAGCGGCGGAATTTCTCTGAAGCCTGGCGCTGGCATGGGCAAGATGAAAGGCGACATGGGGGGCGGAGCGTCAGTCATAGCCGCGATGCAAGCTATCTCTCGGTTGAAACCTCAGTTGAACGTACACGTGGTTTGTGCTGCTACCGACAATATGCCCGGAGGATCGGCACAGCGACCCGGCGATGTTGTTACAGCAATGAACGGCATGACGATCGAAATCGACAACACGGACGCTGAAGGTCGACTGACTCTGGCCGATGCTATTGGTTACGCCAAATCGAAGGATGCCGTTCGGATTGTTGATGTTGCAACGTTAACTGGGGCCGCTCGAGTTGCGCTGGGGGACGGGGTCAGCCCAGTGTTCAGCAACAACGATGAGCTGGTGAACGCGGTTCTGGAAACGAGTAAGACTGTTGGTGAGTCGATGTGGCGTTTGCCTCTCGATTCAGTAACCAAACGCCAGAACGCCTCGAAGATAGCCGATCTTAAGAACACGGGAGGGCGTGGCGGCGGATCGACCACGGCTGCTCATTTCATAGCTGATTTCGCTGGTGATACTCCTTGGGTACATATCGACGTTGCCGCGACCTCCATGCTAGACAGCACAAGAGGTTGGATGACTGCAGGGGCAACCGGTGTCCCAACTCGTTCATTGATCGAACTGGCTATGATTCTCGGTAAGTAAATACTTAGCGTACAGGAGTGGTTATGACAAATAACAACGCTAAAAACAGATCTAGCGTTACGTTCTGAGGTGAGCGTCACGCTAGATCGGCAATCGAGGTTGAAATTCGGTCGGATTAAAATTGACCACGTGTTGAGCCGGTGCTAGCGTTTAAGGTCTGTGGTGGGCGTAGTGAAGAGGTTATCACGCTAGGTTGTGGCCCTGGAGACGAGGGTTCAATTCCCTCCGCTCACCCCATATTTCAATTTGAATGACCGAATTCTGAAACTAATCAGGTTGGCTTTATTCTTTAGATTTAGGCATGTAAATACTGCCGTGATCCGATAGAATTGAACTCAGTACGGGAACGATAAACCGAACCCGTTCATGCGCCCGTAGCTCAGTGGATAGAGCATCTGGCTTCGAACCAGAGGGCCGGGGGTTCAAATCCCTCCGGGCGTACCATATTGAGAACATCAGAGACCTCTCCAGAAATGGAGAGGTCTCTTGTTTTTTAAAACTGGAACTGGTTTGTTGAAACTGAGAGAATTGATCCGTATCTCACATCGATTGATCCACCCGTATGAAAACGCACAGCGTGAGCTAACCATGAAAATAGGAATTCTCTCTCGTGGTCCTGGCCTCTACTCAACCCGACGTCTAGTCGAGGCTGCTCAAAAGCGCGGACACGATGTACGAGTGATCGACTACTTGCGCTGCTATATGGACATCACATCAAGGCGCCCACAAGTACTTTATCGAGGCGATTCGCTAGATTTCGATGCTGTTGTTCCTCGAATTGCATCGCGCCGAACGTTTTACGGAACTTCGGTTGTTCGACAGTTTGAAATGATGGGGGTCTACACAGCGAACGAGTCTCAAGCGATAAGCCGTTCAAGAGATAAATTACGATCGCTTCAGATTCTTTCTCGTACTGATGTGCAAATGCCGCGCACAGGCTTCGCAGAAGAAACACAGGACATCGACGGCGTTATTGATGCAGTGGGCGGTCCACCGCTCGTTGTGAAGCTTTTACAAGGAACTCAAGGTGTGGGCGTCGTGCTAGTTGAATCAAAATCAGCCGCCAGATCGGTAATCGATGCATTCAGGCAACTTGAAGCAAATATTTTGATTCAGGAATACATAAAAGAAGCTAATGGTCGTGATATTCGTTGCTTGGTCGTAGGCGGAGAAGTAGTAGCGGCTATGGAACGAGTTTCGGATGGGGCAGAATTCCGAGCCAATTTACATTTAGGCGGCACAGTTCACGAAGTTGAATTGACGCCGACTGAAATTGACTACGCAGTGAAAGCAACTGAAGCTCACGGACTCGAGTCTGCTGGTGTAGACATTCTGCGATCAGACAGAGGCCCACTTGTTCTTGAAGTGAACTCGTCTCCAGGGTTTGAAGGGATCGAAACGGCAACCCGAGTCGATGTGGCGGGTTTAATGATCGATCATATTGAATATCAACTAGAAATAATGAATTCGAATGGCGGATCTTTATTTTGATGGTCGCTGCCCGCACCAGAAAATCTAAAGCGAAATCTCCTAAACCAATTGGATGGCGTGAACGCGTGTCATTTCCAGACTTCGAGGTTTTCGGTGTCAAAGCCAAGATTGACTCTGGCGCGCAGACTTCATCGATTCACGCGTTCCGTCCTCGATTCAGCCAAAAAAACGAAGTAGAGTGGGTGTCGTTCGAAATTCACCCACGAAGGCGTAGTCGTAAAGACGCAGTTCGAGTAAAAGCAAAAGTCAAAACACGCCGACGAATTCGTAGTTCGAATGGCAAAAGTGAACTCAGACCCGTGATCGAAACGACGATGACTTTGGGTGGCGAGACTTTCGTCGCTGAGCTAACTTTGGCGAATCGTCACCTGATGGCGTACCGCATGATTTTGGGCAGATCAGCGATGAGAGGGCGATTTACGATCGATCCCGGCAAGTCGTACTTGTTCGGCGAGTAGAATCCGGTTCTCCGCTGCGATAAGGCGTCGCGTTCTACTGCGATCACCGTTACTATTCGTCGCCAAAGTAGATTTACATTTCATTCACGGAGTAAATACATGCCGCAAGATGTCGTTCGATATGGATTATTGTCAACCGCTCAGATCGGGATCAACGCCCACCTGAGCGCTTCCTACGATTCTAAGAACTCAGAAATCGTCTCCATCTCTTCTCGGACTGCAGCAAAAGCTGAAGCTGCGGCAAAAGAAAACGGCATTGATCGCTGGTACGGATCTTACGAAGAACAACTTGCCGATCCCGATATGGATGCAGTGATTAACTCACTTCCAAACGGTATGCACTGTGAATGGACGATCAAAGCAGCTGAAGCCGGCAAACACATCCTGTGTGAAAAGCCGCTGGCTGTTTCAGTCGAACAGTGTCAGCGAATGATTGATGCGGCGAACGCCAACAATGTCGTTCTTGTCGAAGCTTTCACACACCGCTGGAACTCACACATGCGAATGGCCCGCAAGCTCATCGCCGAAGGTGCTATTGGAGACATTCAGACCGTCGATTCGGCCCTGTGCTTCTCCATCGCTAAACCGGCAGGGAACGTTCGTTTCTCTGAGGAACTTGCTGGTGGTGCGCTTTGGGACGCTGGTTGCTACGCCGTTTACGCCACTAGATTTGTAATGTCGGCAGAACCGGTGCAGGTCATCGGAATGTCTAACGACTCGGGAAACTGGGGCATCGATACTACTTTCTCGGGCACGATGAAATTTTCGAACGGCGCGATCGGCAATATCACCACTAACATGGAACAGCCGTTCCGTTGCTACATCACGGTCGACGGTTCAAAAGGACGAATCGAGATCCCAGGTATGTTCGACGATTCTGGACCGATCATCATTAAGCGTGGTGATGGACGAAACGGTCGACAAGAAGAGATCATCGCAACTCCGTCACCAAACCGTTTCTCTGTTCAATTCGATGAGTTTTCCGAATGCGTTCTTACCGGCAAGAAACCTGAATTCCCAGCCGAAGATGGACTCCGTAACACTTCGGTTGTCGAAGCACTTTACAAGTCGGCAAACACCGGTAGATCAGTAGACCTGAGTCTGTAGGATGCTACCCGATTACGAAGTCAAGCTATCCGGATGTAGTGCATTCGAATAGCTTGACCATGTCCCAGCGGACAGATGTAAGATTCGTATGTTACTCACTACTGCTTATTAGTTTTCTAGGTGTAATTTAACATGTACCCAAGTGATGTTAGACAGAAACTGGCGACTGGAAACCCTGTTCTCGGAACTGGAATGTTTACTCGTGAGCCGTTCGTTGCGCAGTCTATTTATCAGACCGGCGCCGACTGGGTTTGGATCGATCAAGAACACCAACCGGTAGGCACAGAATCAGTGGGAACCATATGTGTTCAGGGACGCCAGAACGGTAGTGCGCCAGTTATCCGTGTTCCTTGGAACAATCCGGGAGACATCAAGAAGGCATATGACGTTGGTGCAGTTGGCGTGATGGTCCCACAGATTGACACTCCAGAAGACGCCAAGAACGCAGTTAGCTGGGCGAAATACCCACCTCTTGGCATGAGAGGAATTGCACCGTATTTTGCTGGGTATCTTGGTCTTTCAGATCAAGACATTATCGACAATGCCAACGACGAAACGATCTTAATGCTCCAAATGGAGAGTGTAGAGGCGTACGAGAATCTCGACGAAATTCTTGCAATTTCTGGATACGAAGTTCTTCTCGTTGGCCCGACTGATCTTTCAGCGTCACTTGGAGTAAACGGCGATATTCACAACTCGAAGGTTGAGAACATCATGTCGGACGTCGCACATCGAATAAAAGGCACAGGTAAGTACCTCGCCACAACTTTCGGTGACGTCGAGGACTGCCGACGCTGGATCGGCGAGGGATACCAGATGATGAACGTTTCGAGCACGCTTGCTCTCGGAACTATCCAGACCAAAGAAATTTACGCCGAACTTAGGGAAACCTACAAAGCCTAAGCGTGAGTCGGTTTTAGACACAAAAAAACGGCGGGAGTAATTCCGCCGTTTTTCGTTAATCACTTCAGATGGATTGGCTAGTCCATGTGGAGCGCAACTCGTTGAGCTTGCGTTCCTGTGTCCTTGCCTTGCCATTCTGCGAACTCGAACGCCTCGTTCACTTGATTTAGAGCGAAAGTGTCCGAAACTACGTCCATGAGCTGGTATTTATCTTTGGTCTTCACGAGGAACTGCAAAGCAGCTTCTATCACCCAAGGGTTGTAGTGAACCGTACCGACCCATTTTGTCTGGTTGCCGATGACTTTTCCGGCTGGAATAGTCAGGCTACCGCCACCGATGTTTCCGATATCTAGGTACGAACCGTTGATTCGTACCATATCGAGACCTTCATATGTAGCAGCGGCAATACCAACAACTTCAACAACAACGTCGGCACCAATGCCGCGAGTTAGTTCATGAACACGTTCAACACGTGATTCGGGAGTTGGGTACTCATTCATCGATATCGTCGATGTGGCGCCACATTTTATTGCCCGATCGAGACGGCTTTGCTGACCGTCGATAACGATGATCTGGCTTGCACCTCGTTCTGCAGCTACTGCAGTGGCATAGATACCAAGTCCACCAGCACCTTGAACAACAACAGTATCGCCAAATGCAACGCCGACTCGTTCAAGTCCGAACAGTACCTGAGCTAGCGCACAGTTGACTGCCGGAACGGCTTGACTAGGGAGCTCGTCTGGGACTTTATATGCATAGTGGCCAGGCTGGAGGTAGAAGTACTCGGCCATCCCGCCGTCGCAGTATGCATACTCGTCGAGGCCAACCATGTTACGCCTTGAGCGGAACGTACAAGCGTGATGTTCGCCACGAATGCAGTGGTAGCAGCGGTTGCATGGGAAGAAGAAAGGGAAGGCAACTCGATCGCCTTCTTTTAAAGGCCTGCGTAGTGAATCAGCGTTGATCCCATTACCAAGTGAATGAACGACTCCGGTGAACTCGTGACCGAGAATGCGACGCTTCGAAAGTGGCGGACCATCTCCATCACCACGCCATACGTGTAGATCAGAGCCGCAAACTACTGCGTCGGTGTTCTTGATTAGTATTCCACCCGTTTCGATTTCAGGTGTGGGCAGTGTTTCGAGTTCGAATGGCTTGCCCGGTTCTGTGAAAACGGTGGTAAGACCCTGGGGCATCAGTAATTCTCCAGATTGGGAGTTCGTAAGTAATTTGCTCGAAGAAATCTAGGCTTGTCTGGTGATTTAGGCAACGGGT
>CAWVYJ010000016.1:0-35273 GCA_963934365.1 uncultured Dehalococcoidales bacterium
GCTTAGTTACGTAAATTCGACTTTAGCTTTCGACTACGTCCATCAAAGCTTGGATGTAGCCATTCGCAAACGCCCTGCCGCGGTGCCCCCACGGACTATCACCGACGACTACGGGGACATGGTCGTCAACAAACATACCTTCGAAGCCGACCTTCTTATAGGTCTGCATCGCACGGTACATATCGACATATCCGGTGTTGATGAACTCCTCTCGAAAACTCGGTACTGTTTCCGAAACGTTGCGGAAGTGAACGTATAGGATCTTATCCCGCTCACCAAAGTACTCGATCATCTCGTAGATACCGTCGCCTTTCGCATCTTCCATTTCACTAAAAGTTCCCTGACAGAACTCGATGCAATTCGACGGAGACTCTACGATGCTGATTAATCGCTTATACGCTTCAAAACTCCTGAAAAGTTGCGGTATTCCCTGGAGTTCAGCAACTGGCGGATCGCAAGGGTGGATACCAATTCGTATGCCTTCTTGCTCAGCAACTGGAATGATGATTTTGATCCAGTGCTCAAGGTTTTCCCACATCTCGTTTTCTGTGTACCGGCGATCCATCAGTAGCGGATCTTTTTTCGCCTGTGTGAGATCGAATGCGGTGACTCGTGACCCAGATCTAATTTCAGTTGCTAGCGATGTTCGTCCTACCAGAGTTGGCATCCAGTGATAGCCAAAGATCGGTATACCAGCTCTAGCGATATTCCGAACTGTGTAGACCATATTCTCAATCTGTCGATCCCGATCGGGTCCTCCTAGCATCACTTGGTCATAAAACTTGAGTGGCACGTTCTCCAGAGCTTCAAGAACTAACCCAGCATCTTCAACTCTTTGCCTGAGCTGAACCAGATCGTCGTACTCCCACCGTTCATCCCCTGGAACAATTCCAGCGTTTGCATAAGATTGCAGCACCACGTGAGTAGCGCCCATTTGGGCAGCGAACTGAAGATCGTTTTGATCGACTTTCGCCTGTTGGTAGTCAATGGGGTCGACGCCCATATTGAACCCGATTTTCATAGCTGCCTCGTTTGTTTAAACAGATTGTGTGCCCCATTTAGCTAGGTAAGAATAAAGTCTAGCCTATGTATTAGAAAATCACTTCGTTGAGCATTATTAAGATCGGATCAATCCAACGATTCACGATCTATATACATCGTCGAATGCGTGGGTGAAGACAATTCAGATTATGTCCTCAAGGAAAGGCAAAATAGATAAGCCGCCGCTTATCACCAGCACTCAATCAAACCTTGATGATTGCGAGCCTGAAAGCCGACGGCCTATCTATTTTTATTTTGTTTTAGAACCGAGTCGAACTGAAGTAATCGCCTATAGGGCCGCCTCGTCCGTCTCACCGGTGCGAACACGAATTACCTCAGACACTGGCGAAACGAATATTTTCCCATCGCCAATCTGCCCTTCGTCACCACTTCGGGAAGCGTTCACTATGGCTTCGACGACTGCGTCCTTAATGTCTGCTTTGACTACGGTTGTGATAACCGTCTTTGGCAGCGCTGCACGAGTTGTAGTAGCTGCACCACGTCCGGTGAACACTTCAACACCCTGCTGCGTGCCTTTACCCGACACGTTCGAAATGTGGTACCCACCGACACCAGCGCCGAGCAAAGCCTCGACTACGAGGTTGACTCGTTCGGGGCGAACTACCGCTTCAATTTTGATCATGATCAATTTTCTCCAATTGCGTGATCGATCCTATTCGTCGATCACGCAGGTTGTATGAATGCTTAGTCAGCACCATCGCCGACGTATGCACGCTCACCGTGGAGCGATACGTCCAGTCCGGCATCTTCATCTGCTTCATCAGCCCGGAGACCCAGACCAGGTATTACATCAAGAATCTTCAAGATGATGAAAGTAACAACGAACGAGTAGGCGATGGTTGCGAGTACGGCGACAACGTTGTATCCAAGCACTTGAGCATTTCCATCGACAAGTCCGATTCCGCCAACTGCGAAGATACCGGTAGCGACTGCGCCCCAGATACCACCGATACCGTGAACGGCCATTACTTCAAGCGCATCATCGAATCCGAATTTGTGTCGAATACGAACTGCGTAGAACGTGAGTACACCAGCTCCGAGTCCGATTGCGATTGCGCCCATCGGTCCAACGAAACCAGATGCCGGAGTAATTGCGACCAAACCGGCTACTGCACCAGTTGCGGCACCAACACCACTCATTTTTCCGGTGTGAATGTGGCCGAGAATGACCCACACAACCAGAGCCATTGCAGCTGCAGTGTTTGTTACGAGGAACGCACTGATAGCGAGTCCGTCGGCTGCAAGACCTGAACCGGCGTTGAAACCGAACCAACCGAACCAGAGAATTCCTGCACCAAGAATTACAAATGGAACGTTATGTGGCTCCACTCCGCGGTCTACACCACGTCTTTTGCCCACTAGGTACGCTGCTACAACGGCTGCGATACCTGCGTTTATGTGAACGACAGTACCACCGGCAAAGTCGAGCGCACCCATTTCGAACAACCATCCATCACCAGCCCACACCCAGTGAGCGATCGGAGCGTACACAAATGTGATCCACGCTACGAGGAATACGAGATAGGTTGTGAATTTGAAACGTTCAGCGATCGCTCCAGTAATAAGGGCAGGCGTGATGATGGCGAACATCATCTGGAAGATGGCAAATAACATTGCGCCGTCTTCAGGGTCACTCGAAACGTCTTGGAATCCGAGGAAATCTAAGTTCCCGATGAACGGGCCGCCTTCTCCGAAAGCAAGGCTGTAACCCCAAAGTACCCAAACTACGCTGACGACACCCATCGATACAAAGCTGTACATGACCGTGCTGACTACGTTCTTACCGCGGACTAGTCCGCCATAGAAGAACGCCAAGCCAGGAGTCATAAAAAGTACGAGGGCAGATGCCATTAGCATCCACGCTACTGATCCAGAATCCATTACATTTCTCTCCCAAATAATGCTGTTTCTCAGAACTCAAGATGAAATCTATGGGTAAGGTGTTTCCGAAATGTTGCGGAGGTGTGACGCCTCGGTTACACACCACTAAACTGCTGGCAGTTCACTATGATTTAGACTGGCGTACCCGGAAATAATGCGAAAAGATGTTGCCAAATGATTATTGATTCACATTGCCACGCGTGGTCACACTGGCCATACCTACCACCTGTACCCGATACGGAAAATCACGGATCTATCGAACAACTTATCCATCAGATGGACACGAACGGAGTCGATCGCGCAACGATCGTCTGCGCCCAGATATTTCAGAATTTCGACAATAACGACTACGTGGCTGGTGCACTCAGCAGATACCCGGACCGACTCGAACAGTTCGCTGATGTCGATTCAATGTGGTCTGACACTTATCACACGCCCGGTGCAGCGAAACGGCTAGAGCAGGCCGCCAATTGCTGGCCAATGAAGGCTTTTACGCACTACGTGGCGGGCGAAGACGATGGAAGTTGGTTTAACTCTCCAGAGGGAATCGATTTTCTTGGTACTGCAGAGCAACTCGGTCTAATCGCCAGTATTTCGGTATCACCACGCCACCAAAACGAACTTCGTAAGGCTATCGAACGTCATCCGAACCTCAACTTCCTCTTCCATCACATGTCTGGACTAGGAGCACATGGAGACGACGCGAGAGCGAACGTCGATAACGTGATTGAAACGAGCAAGTTCCCAAATGCATTCCTTAAGCTCTCAGGATTTCACTACCTGACTGATACAACATGGAATTTCCCCTATAAAGACACGCGATGGGTTTACGAAGAGTGTTACCAGGCGTTTGGGACGAACATGGTTTGGGGATCTGACTTCCCTGTCGTTAAAAAGTCCATGACGCATCTTCAGGCACTTGAGGCGTTTCGTACTCATTGCGATTTTGTCAGCGAGCCCGATAAACAGGCCATTTTGGGTGGAACATTGGAACGACTACTCGCTGATGCTCGTAGCGTAAACAAGTAGACCACTTATCTGACTCATTTAAAGAGCAATTCACAGTGATTAATATCGCCGCCTAGCTCTTATGGCGTGCCCTGTAGCGGCCGCCTACGGCCAGCCCAGCGACAACGAGAACCCATGCGCCTGACGTTCCGTCTATCGATCCTGCAACTGGAGATGAGCAGAATCCACCGGATGCTTGCTCTTCAGTATTAAGCAACGGTTCTTCTGGGTCGGCATCTCCACTTTCGGACGGTTCATCAACTTCATCCACAGGAGTGAGTGCAATTGGGGCTTCTGTAAGTTCAGCTTCATCGTTCGCTTCAGAATCTGAATTTTCATCAGGGCCACTCGAACTAGGCGGTGAGGTCAGCAGTTTGTACGTCGCAGTAGGTTCAGCGTCTGGCGTCGGGGTAGGTCCTGGAGTTGGCTCGATATACGGTTCTGCACCGATTGAATCACGCCAGAGGTTCTCTAGTCCATCAATTCCAAATCCGTAAACGGCGTTAAGAGCGGCGTCGATTCCTAGGCCAGTTCCGAGAGTGGCCAGTAATTCTGCCATTTTCTCTTCGCCGTATTCGTCGATCATATATTTCACTGCACTTCGACCCTGACCATACGCAACCAAAGTCAGGTTAGGGTCGCCAGGGAATGATCGTAGGCTCTTAAGCGGAATTAATCGGTCAGTGCCTTCCGCCCACTCAAGAAACCGTTCATAAGACACAGTTTGATCGAGGTTGCCATATTCGGCCAGACCCTCGTTAAGCCACAACGGCACGGCACCACTCGAGCGGGCTGCACGAGCCACTAATATATGAGTCATTTCGTGAGTAGCAGTTCCAATGTCAGATCGGCCAGCGAGTACAATCACAACACTCTCAGCATCGAAAGCTTGGCCTTCAGTAATCAATTCACGACTACTGGCGAGACTTCGAGAAACAACCGCCCCGATCATTTCAGCGTTGTTGTTGTACAGTGTCATCACGATTGGCGTTTCAGTATCGGCACCGGTGACGGGGCCCATGATTCCAAGGGATTCGACAGCAGCTTCTGCCAATCGTTCTGCTCTGGTGCGTACAGGACCGTGATATAGAATCGTGACAGTTTCGAGAGTCACTTCTTCCCACTCGAATCTTGCGTCATCAAACCGAAAGAATTCTGGTTCAGTCAGCATTGTTTCGCCAGTTTCGTCGGTTATTTCAAACCAGTATTTGATCATCGTTCCTGGCGGAATGTAGCGATCTCGACTGTTTGTACGGTGAAATAGTTCTCCATTTACCAGAGGACGCGAAGTTTGATCTAAATCCATATAGGCGTATTGGGTCGAACCTCTATCGCCTATCTCGAAAGTAACTCGAATGTCGTCGATACGTAGCTCCGACTCTGTGTCGAGTTTAAACGTCATGCCTTCTGGAAACTGTGATTCAACACTGGACGAAACAACGGTAATCTTTGGAGCGTCTTGAGCAGACGCATATTCAACGGTCCCAACAAAGCTGAAGATGGCCATCAATAAAACTGCGACAATCAGAATCGATGATCGCTTGGTGTGTGATTTTGGAAAAGTGACGTTCAAGTTGAGTTGCATTCCGTGATTTCGAGTGCCGCAGCCGAGATTTATCGCCGCACTGAAGTTATGTGTACCAACCGTTTTACGCCAAAACACAGTGTTAGGGATGCAAATTAGTGATTATTCGGAGTCGATTGCTCGCCATGCGTCAACGAATCGCCAAGCCGCGCTAAGAGGCGTTCCCACTCCAAGAATCCAAAGAACAGCCAGCGGATATCCAAGCACGAGACCCGCTACGGTGATAACGATTCGCTCGGGACGGGTAAGGAATCCGGCCGTCCCTTTCGCACCGAGCCCCTCTGCCCGTGCACGCACATAGCTGACCATCAACGAACCGCCAACGGCTACGAATGCGAGAAGAACTGCAGTTTGGCTATCGTCTTTTCCTGACGTGTAGTACATGCCGAGTCCAACCAATAGGGCGATTTCCGACACTCTGTCGAACACAGAGTCGGTCAATGCCCCTCGCTTGCTCACTCTGCCAGTTGCGCGTGCAATTCCGCCATCAAGTAAATCGAAAGTTGCGCCGATAAGAACTAGGATTCCACCAATGAGGAAGTCGCCCTGACTCGTGAAGTAAGCGGCGATAAGAGCAATCATCAGTCCGATCGCTGTAGCGGCGTCGGGCGAGACTTTGAGTGCTACGAGAATCGAAACTGCTGGCCGCTCAAACCAGTTAGTCACCGCACCGCGAAGACCGTATCTGAGAGATTGAAGATCGTGCAAAAAATTACCAGCCCTGATATTTCGCTGGTGGCACGTGTTGTTTTTCCATTACTTCATCGTAATAGTTGATCACTGAATCTGCGACCTCTGTCCATCGATATTGATGAACCGTTGCCCTGCCGTCTACCCCAAATTGAGCACGTAAACTTGGATTTTTTATAAGCCGTTCGATGCCACTCGCAAGAGCTGCTTCGTCCTTTGGCGGAACCATCAGCCCTTCTCTGCCATCGGTCATAACCGAGGCGAATCCTGCAATGTCTGATGCAACTATCGGAGTCGAAGCCGACATTGCTTCGATGATGATGAATCCGAAACTCTCTTTACCAGTATTAGGTGCTAAAAATATGTCTGCGTTCTGGTAGTAACCAGGAAGTTCCTTGTCAGTGACTGGTCCAGTAAATATCACGTCATCGAGAGATCGCTCGCCCATAATTCGGTACGATTCCCGATCAGGAACGCCTGCTCCGACTACTACGAGCCGAAGCTTTGGATACTGCCATTTCAGCAGCGAATAAGCACCGAGTGCGTATCGAAGACCTTTCCGTGGTTCATTGACTCTGCCGACAAATACGAGATTAATCGCATCGTCACGGAGTATCGATGGTTTTGGAGCCGGCCTGGAAAATCTTTCGACATCAAGCCCATTGGGAATGACCCGGTAATCGCCTTCAAAGTATCGATTTGCGAACTGTTTTGCAGGTTCGGAAACTGCGATTCGACCGTTGAGGCGAATTGCTCCTCGATTCAAAACCTTCTTCCAGAACATATAGCCACGACCACTACCTTCGTTAAAGGCGTGGAAAGTTCCGATAGTCGTTGAGGGTGAAAAGCGTGACGCTGTGATGGCGAACATCGGCATAAGAGGCTCGTGAATGTGGACGATGTCAAACTTTTCGTTTTCGAGCATCGTTTTTAGGCGCCACTCATGCCATACCGAAACCGAGATTCGGGCTATCGAACCTGCCGTTGGGACGGCAACAGATCTGCCAAATGTTCGAAGGTCAACATCGCCTACGTCTACAGCGGGTTCGTCGCGAGTACAAGGTGCGAGGATCGATACTTCATGTCCTCGATCTTGCAGTTCACGGCTTAGAGAAGCCATGTGCCGCTGCACTCCGCCGGAATGAGCAAAGTCGTATGGAGATACTTGAGCAATCCGCAATCAAAACCCCCCGACAGTACTCATACGTACGCGCTCGGTTTTCTGAGTTAACTGCTAAACCGTTAACCAAAAGTGCCGCTAGGCCAATATGACGCAATCATATTGGTTTTCCAGCGACACGTACTAGCGCTTAAGGTTCGTTCTAGAACGAAAGCCTAGTTAGCAGAGCCTAACGCTTCTGGGTCGTTACCTTCCGCAAAGCCCATAACTGCCACACGGGCATCGTCGTCACGCATCTGAACCGGAGGAGACTTCATGAAGTAGGCAGAAGCAGGCTCGATAGCTCCGCTAATACCTTTATCCATTGCTATCTTGGCGCTTCGGATAGCGTCGATTGCCACACCAGCGGAGTTCGGACTGTCTTCAACTTCAAGCTTCAACTCAATGTTGAGTGGCTGTTCGCCCCATGACGTACCTTCGAGTCGAATATATGCCCACTTGCGGTCTTCCAGCCAAGGAACATGGTCGGATGGGCCGATGTGCACGTCGTCAGTAGGAAGCTCTTTTTCGAGCTGCGACTGAACTGCATTTGTCTTCGAAATCTTCTTCGATGTCAGGCGTGATCGCTCAAGCATGTTGTAGAAGTCCGTGTTTCCACCGAAGTTCAACTGGTAGGTCTTGTCGAGTCGAACACCACGGTCTTCGAACAATCGAGCAAGTACTCGGTGAACGATGGTCGCACCGACCTGAGACTTGATGTCGTCACCAACGATAGGGATACCGCGGTCAGCGAATCGCTTCTGCCAATAGGCTTCTCGAGCGATAAATACCGGAATGCAGTTTACGAATCCCACACCTGCGGCAAGTGCCTGCTCGACGTACCACTTTGTTGCCTGCTCAGAGCCAACCGGGAGGTAGTTGATCATTACGTCAACTTCACGATCTCGCAAGATGCCAACAACGTCGGCAGTCTCGCCACCTGGAGTCGAGGGGTCGTGGTTTACCTCAACAAGGTCTTCAAGGAACTCACCGATTCCGTCGTGAGTCATGCCACGGTCGACCTTCACGCCCATGTTTGGAACGTCAAAGAACTGAATGGCGTTGTTGTTCTTGGAAACTAGGGCTTCGGATAAATCCTTGCCGACCTTTTCCTTGTCCACGTCAAACGCTGCAACGATGTTTACATCGCTCAGTGCGTATCCACCGAGAACGTTGTGCATAAGGCCAGGAATTCGCTCCGAGTTTTCGTCGATTTCGCTGTACTTGTGTAGTCCCTGAACAAGCGATGATGCACAGTTACCTGCACCGATGATCGCTACGTTGATTTTGCCCAAAATTGAGCCTCCAGAATATTTTTTATATCGGAACAGTTGAGACGTCCGTGTGCCAGTTCGATCCATTGGCTTACAGCGCTTGCGTGATCTGTTAACGCCAGTAAGAGTAGAACTAACAAGACAGCGTTATTAGGAACTATTTCGCCAAGAGCAAGAGATTAGTTCCGTAAAGTTCCAGAACTAATCTCTTGCATTAAATTACTTTTATGAGACTACGAATTGCTTTACTCGCCACATTTATTGGACTGATTGACACGTGCAGCACCCCCTAAAACGATTAAACCCACTCTACGAATAACTGCGAGAGTCTATACGCAGTTTTATGACGGTTGAAGCCGTAACTGACGCACAAGTCGATGCCGCAATACAGGTTGCTCAGTTCCGATGTGAAGACATTGAAATACGAAAGTTGGGCAGCCTGAGAGAGTATTCGTGCTGACAAGAGCATCAGTTGTCAGCTACGACTTCGTCAACTCTGGAACACGACTTCACGGCACATTGGGACAAGGCGAATCGGAATCCGTGGCTGAATCCATGATTCTTTACGAGGTGGAAGGACACACAGAATCTATTGACGGCGGGACTCCGGGACGCAATAAAACTTTCGTGTTAGCGGAAACAATTGTCGATCCCGACTATGATTAATACCAGATCGAGTCAGTTACGTTTTACACTTCCCTCTCAGATTTCACCTACGGCTCAATTGAGTTCGAGGAATATGCATTCGATTAGCCTAAACATCGACGTGCATTGCCTCGGCTATATCGGCTAACGAGTGGGTGCGAACGTGGGGGTTGGTCCCTGACCATATGTAGTCGAAGTGCTGCCTGAGAATTGAAGCATACGAGCTATTCGATTGGAACTGCAGCATAGGAACGAGTCCGTCGATCGAGCTTCCGTCTACAGCAGCATTCGGCTTACCGAACTGGTAAGTCTCAACAAACGTAGATTCGCCTGTCATGACGAGGTAAACCGATGGCCAGTGATCGACGAATCGTACGTCGATTCCGAAGTGCGCACGTGAAGCTGAATCTTTCTTCATTGCTGCTATTACGTTCAAACTTCTCCAGCTGTCGTTATAGAGCGGACCAGCCTTGAAACGGTCTTCGTCAACGAACTGAGCGCCGTCTTCTGCAACGGCTCTGGCTCTAGCGAATTCGCTAACTGGGTTCACCAGAATCGCTCGAATTTGAACAGCCTTATCTTCAGTCGCCATCTGTTTCAGTATACCCGTGTGACCTCGATCTCCGAAGAACTCTCGAAGTCCGATGCCCTGAAGAAGAACTTCGCCATCGGCATTGACTAGCGCCGAAGCGATAGTCGAAGATGTTTCACGATCGGTCGCCCTTGGACCCAGAATTCCTGTCACGCCCTGGCCGACCGCGCCAGAAAGAATGTTAGTGAATCGAGCTAAATGCGCTGCATCATTTTCAGTAGAACTTAGCTGTGAATCAGCCACCGTTCGAGTCGGTGCTGTCGGTGAAGTTTGCACGGTGCCCATCCACTGTGGAGCACCTAACGGAGTCTGCCGTTTCGGCTCGACAAGTGCCAGAACCGATTCCTCAGTGATAATCCATGATTTGCCGATTCTATTCGCTGGGATAAGCCCCGTATTCAACCACTTGTAAACGGTCTTCTCGCTCACGTTCAACCGTACTGCCACATCTCTGACGCTGAGACTCATGATTGTTCCCACATATTCTATTTTAATCCTTCATGTTCCGTATATTTCTAATATAATACTAGAACATCCTAAATATTCAACCTCTGAAGCAATACACTTGTAAGCTCACGTCCTAAAAAAAGCCGTCGACTCCAAAGTGTCGACGGCTTTCAAATTAGCTATGTAACCGGAAACTAGTATCCGACAGCAGAGCCGTCTTTACGAGGCTCAGAACCAGCGGTTAGTACGCCGGTCTCAGGATCACGAGAGATCACTTGACCGCCACCGAAGTTGGCACGGTCGTAACCCGAAACAACATTAACTGTATGTCCACGCTTTTCGAGTTCTTTGACTACATCAGGCGAAAGGTCTTCTTCGACCATCACGTCCTGATTGCCTTCGACTTCAACCTTGAACCGAGGAGCATCCAATGCTTCCTGCGAGTCCATTTCATGGTCGATCATGTTCGATGCGACCTGCAGGTGACCCTGAGGCTGCATAAATCCGCCCATGACACCGAAACTCAACCACATCTCGTCGTCCTTAGTAGCCATCGCTGGGATGATCGTCTGGAACGGACGTTTGTTGCCTTCGAGGTAGTTCGGGTGGTTTGGGTCAAACGAGAACAGCGAACCACGGTTTTGTAACGCCATTCCAGTTCCTGGAACCACTAAGCCGGTGCCAAATCCGTTGAACAAGCTGTTGATGAACGAAACTGCCGTTCCTTCACCGTCGACTGCTGTGAGATAAACAGTGTCTGCACCGCCCATTGGGTCGCCATAAGAAACGTTGGGATCGGCTTGAACTCCCGAAATGCCCGCCCGACGTCGATTTGCGTAGTCCTTGCTGAGCAATGGCTCGATAGGAACTTCAGCTACACGTGGGTCAGCTACGTACTGGAACGCATCGGCGTAACCGTGCCGCATCGATTCGATCAGGTAGTGATATCGATCGGCCGACTGCGGGCCCATCGATCCAATATCGTAACCTTCAGCGAGATTTAGAGCGATCAGTGCTGCGATGCCTTGTCCGTTTGGTGGGCATTCCCAAATGTCGACACCGCGGTAGTTCGTACTAATCGCCTCGTCCCAGTCGGAATGATGATTAGCGAGGTCCTTTTCGGTGAGCCATCCACCTTCAGACTGAATAAACTCCGCTGCCCTCTTGGCAATTTCGCCTTTGTAAAAAGCTTCGCTTCCGCCTTCGGCAATCATCTGCAAAGTTCGGCCGAGCTCAGGAAGCGTGACAACTTCACCGTACTTAGGTGCACCGTTTGCTGCTGACCCTGGTAACAATTCTTGACCAGATGGGCGGTGGTTTAGTTTGGTGATGGTGTCGGCACCACCCCAACCGTGGGCGATAACTTCAGACACTGCATAGCCGTTGAGAGCGTAATCGATTGCTGGCTGGAGGACTTCCTTGAGTGTCATTCGACCGTACTGATTGAGAGCGGTCTCCCAGCCGTGAACTGTGCCCGGAACGCTGACTGCAAAATGACTCCCAGCACCGTTATTCGGTATCGACTCGTAACCCGCTTTACGAACATCGTCCACATTGGCAGCGGCTGCTTGTCGACCTGATCCGTTAAGCGAAACAACTTTACGTTCGTTCTTGTCCCAGATCAGAGCGAACATATCGCCACCAATACCAGTAGACATAGGCTCAACAACGTTGAGTACCGCTGCGGTTGCAACGGCTGCGTCGATAGCGTTTCCGCCGTCTCTGAGCATCTGTAATCCAGCCTGAGCCGCAAGCGGCTGACTGGTTGCCACTGAGCCGTTTCGGGCGACAACTGCGGATCTACGGGACTTAAAATAACTCATCTACGATGCTCCAAAACACAAAAACACTCACGCATTGGCTGTGAGTTCCGCCATAGTAGCATCACCCAAATGTACTTACTGCCAAATCTTACGACCGACACTCGACTCAGATGTCGAAGGAAACTGATCAATGACCGCACCTCGCCCACAAGTGGGAATTGTCTGCAACAAAGAAGTCCGTAATCGGTACATAGTCGAAGCCGATCTCGAACGTCTTAATAAATTTGCTGACTTCCATTGGCATGAGTGCGAAGAAGACACCAGCTGGGACGATGCGCCGGCTACTTCAGATTCAACGAAAGCTGAGGTAACGGAGTTCGTTTCTAAGCTAGATGCCGTCATCGTATGTCACGGATCACCGCGAATTGATCAATCGATTATTTCGTCTTCTCCACGACTCAAACTGATTGGCGAGCTAGAAGGCGATCGCTTCGCTCAACGAATCGATGTCGAAGTAGCGCTGGCAAGAGGAGTCCGGGCAGTCGATACCACCCACGGATCGTCATATCCGGTTTCAGAGTGGGCACTCGGGATGATGCTCATTGGACTCAGAAACGCTGGTGCACATTTCCGCCGACTTATTGCAGATGATCAATGGGGTACACCAGAACAACGGGATTCCACAACTGACTTCGCTCAGAATGAAGAACTGACAGGGAAGACTGTTGGCTTGATCGGAGCGGGATACATCGCTCGACGCCTGATCGAATTACTGAAGCCGTTCGACGTCAATATACTAGTCCACGATCCTTATGTTGAACCGGAATTAGCAAGCTCTCTCGGATTTGTATTGACGTCGCTCGATGCTGTTCTTTCGATGACTGATGTCATTGTTTGCCTAGCACCGTTAACGCCCAGCACGCGCGGAATGCTCGGACTTGACGAGATCAACAGCATGAAACCGGGATCGGTATTTGTGAATGTTTCTCGAGGCCCAATTGTCGATTCCGAAGCACTTATCGAACGGTTGGAAATGGGAGACACTACAGCCTGCTTGGACGTGTTTGACCCAGAGCCAGTGCCAGTCGGTTCACGAATTCGCCAGTTACCTAATGTGTTCCTATCGCCTCATATCGCCGGAACTACAGAGCGATCTCGAACTAGGTTTTTTGAAGAAATGGTGAGCGAGCTGGAGCGCCACTTCGCTGGACACGAAACGCTTCACAATTTAACTCCACGGGTGCTTTCCAATCGACGCGGCGAGTAGCTAATTTCCCATGTTGACATCCGTGTAACGCTACACGGTAATGGCTACACGGAAGCGGTAATGCCTGTTACGTGCCACGTTCGTTACCGTGTAGCGGCGATAACTCTCGCAGTACGAATCAAGAAGGCCGACGCTAACGTGTAGGTAAGTGGAGGCGATTCACCAAAACGCAAATTGCCTGCAATGCTCAAATCGCCAGAACCCTCTCACGAACCCCCTAAAAAGTGCCCTCGGCACCTTAGCGAGCTCGGGGGTTGAGTACGTCGTTTAGGGCGTCACCAACGATGTTCCAGCAGAAAATCAAGAGCCACACGACGATGATCGGTGCAAGCAATTGCTCAGGGTGATCTCGCAGAACCGAAACGCTCGCTCCACCGCGAGCTGTCACCTCGCCGATCATTACGCCGAGACTAGGTCGCGGCGGCTGAACGCCTAGGCCGAAGAAGCTCAACACAACTTCTGACAATGCTATCGCACCAATACCAAAGCTAACTGAAACGATGATCGGGCTTACAACGTTGGGTAGTATGTGCCTAAACAAAATACGAGGAGTCGAAGTTCCCATAGCTCGGGCTGCCTCAACGTATTCAGCCTCTCGCAGCACAAGCACCTGACCACGCACTAGGCGCATCATTCCAAACCAGCTTAGAGGCAGCAATGCCACACCGATGACTACGTAATCGACGATGCCTGAACTGACTAGCCCTGTGATACCTGTCGAATCTTCGATATCGCGTGCTAATTCGACGATACGCGGTCTCAAAGTAGCGGCCAATAAGATAATTAACAAGATATCCGGGAACGCCGAAACGACCTCCCCGACTCGCATGATCACCGCGTCGATCCAACCGCGGAAATATCCGGCGACGAGCCCAACTGACACGCCCAAAAACAAGCTTCCGGTGACGAACGTCGTAACCGTGATGATGACGGTCGTTTGTATACCCCAAACAACTCGTGTGTAAAGGTCACGTCCTGCCCGGTCAGTGCCAAGCCAGTTCTCGGTACTCGGCCCCTGCTGCGTCCGTCTAAGGTTGGTTTCCTGATAATCGTGAGTCTGGATGACCGGCGCAAAAATACCCAGTAAATAGATGAACGTAATCACGATCAAGCTGACGAGCGCTAATCGACGTCGTCGGAATTTGTACCAGACACTGCGCCAGTGTCCTCGCGCCGGTGAAAGATCAGCGATCATATGATCGGTTTGGGTTGCTGATGCCATACGACTACTGCAGCCTTATTCGTGGATCGACGATCGTATAAGCGATGTCGATTGCAAGGTTTGCGAGCACCAACATACCCGAACCAAGCAGCACGAAAGCCGTCAGCACAGGGAAGTCACGCTGGAATATTGCATCGAGCGACAATCGACCTGCACCGGGAATTCCGTAAATGAGTTCGACGATCAGCGATCCGCCAAACATTCCTGCCAGGGTGAATCCCATAATCGTAAGAATCGGAAGCAATGCATTTCGAGCGATGTGTCGGTAGTTGACAACGAAGTTCGACATGCCCTTCGCGTGGGCCGTACGAACGTATTCCTGTCCGACAACTTCAAGCGTACTCGCTCGCATGTGCCGTACAAAAATAGCTGCTCCTGGAATTCCTATCGTGAGCGCCGGAAGGATTATTTGAAGCGAGAAGAATCCGCCCCAACCGGCTGCCGGAACCCAGTGAAGTTTCACTGCGAAGAAAAGAATTAAGAACGGAGCGGTGAAAAATACTGGCATTGCGTAGAGAATCAGCATCGAGATAACGATGGCTGGATCCCTACCTGTCCCCTGCTTTTTGGCAGCATAGAAACCGAGAGGTAACCCGACGAATATAGCGACGATCAACGCAGCAATATTTAGCTGAACCGAAACCCAAAGGCGAGGCGCAATGATCTCAAGTACAGGGCGACCTTGATAGTGATAGCTATCGCCAAAATCGCCTTTGAGCACATTAGCCACATATCGAACATAACGAACCGGAATCGGATCGTTTAGTCCGAGTCGTTCACGCTCTCGTTCGATGCTTTCGGGCGTTGCTCTGTTGCCGAGTCGAAGCTCAGCCGGATCACCCGGAGCAAACGTGCCCATCACGAACACAAAGAACGCCGCTAGAGCCAGCAAAACGGGAGTCCACAACAAACGTCGGACGATGTATGCCAGCATGTGCGGTTACAGTCCTTTGTTGCTACGAGCGGTAGTTGTTTCGATCAAATATCTATCGGTCGATAATAAATAATTGCCCCGGCATTAGGCTGGTTAGCCAATTCACGACATATTACCTATGTCATGTTTTACCGGGGCAATCCTGTTTCTAACTGAGTGTCAGCCCTACTTATCGAGCCAAACGTCCTTGAACTTCGGAATCGTCAGTGACGAGAATTGATAGTCCTGAACCCAAGGCTTCACAAGCGCCTTCGAGTCTACTCCCCACCAAAGTGGGAGCCATGCAGCCTCAGATACTACGATCTGTTCAGCGTCATTGTAGAACTCGACGCGCTTGGTCGCATCCTGTTCGGTCTGTGCAGCCACGACATATTCATCGACTTGCGAGTTAGCATAACCACCGTAGTTGATTGCACTATTCGATCGAAAAAGGACGTCTATAAACGTTTGTGGGTCTGGGTAGTCAGCCTGCCAAGACAAGCCGCTCCATGCCTGCAAACGGCCTCGGTGAAGATCCTGTATGTATGTTGCCCATTCAACCTGCTGAATCTCGATCTCGATGCCTAGGTTCTGTCGCCACATGTCGGCAACAACTTCGGTAGTTAGACCAGGCGATCCACCGGTACCAGGAACCGTAAGTACGATTCGAGGTCGGGTGCTAGGTTCCGCGTATGCCGACTGGTTCAGCAGATCCTGAGCGAGTTCAGGGTCGAATTCGAGCCCTGTGATATCCGCAGAGAATCCGGGGAATCCAGGAGGAATAATTCCGTACGCAGGCTTCACGAGATTCGAGAACACTTGATCGGCAATCAACTGTTTATCGACTGAGTGATTAAGGGCCTGACGGAAGTTTGCATCGTCAAACGGAGCTTCATTGATGTTAAATCCAACATATGAAACTGCAAAGTTTGGCGGAACTTCAACGAGATCTTTGTTCAATGCTTCAGTTGGGTCCTGCACGCGTTCGAGGTCGGCGAGACCAACGCCAGTAACGTCGATTTCGTCGTTCTCGTACATTGCCATAGCGACACCACCGGCGAGGTTGAATACAACCTCATCTAGGTAGGCAGTTCGATCCCAGAAGTTATCGTTTCGGGCGAGGCGAATGCGCTGACCGATTCGGTATTCCTTAAGAGTGAACGGACCTGTGCTGACGGGCTCATCGACCCAGCTTCGCCCCAGTGTTTCGACGTTGTTCTTGTTCAGAACGAACGCCGTTGGGTACGTGAGTTTGGCGATGAAGTACGCCTTAGGAGCGTCAATAGTAATTCTGAGCGTCCGCTCATCGACTACTTCAATTCCTTCGGCAGTCGTTGCGTTGCCATCCACGATGTCTTGGATACCAACGATATCACCCAAGAACTCTTCGGCAACAGTCGATGCCGTGTCGGGGTGAGCAGCGCGCTCGAACGACCATTTGAAGTCCTGAGCGGTAACAGGGTCACCGTTCGAGAACACTAGGCCGTTTCGAAGCTTGAATTCATATACGGTTCCATCTTCAAGCACCGACCACGACTCAGCGAGGTCAGGCTCGAACGGATTCGACGGATTTGCCCCCAATCGAACGAGGCCTGAATAAATTTCAATCACAATTCCGTAAGATGTTCCGTCTGTTACCAGATGCGGATCCAGCGTAGGAGGATCGCTCCAGAGAGTGTTGAACACACCGCCCTGTTTAGGATCGTCACCATCGGCGACATCCTCTTTGTCAGAGGATATCTGCAAATCTGGTGCGATCGCTGGTTGAGTGGCACGCGCCGCTGGCGGTGTCGAGGTTGGTAGTGCATTCGACTCTGCTGGAGAATCAGAACCGCCGCTACAAGCAATTGCAGCTATCAGGACAAGGCCAAGAGCCATGCCGGTAATCGTTCTTCGCATCAATCTAGATCCTGAATTCAACTTAGTTTCTCGATTCGACGATATCGTCTGATAATCGTAAGAGGTATTTGTATTAAAGGTTAGTTACGGAATTTGTGCACTGTTGGTTTCTGGTGTGAAGCATCAGATGCATAACATTTACGTTCGGTTTATTTAGACGTCGAAGTCGTCATATGTTCATGATCCAGGCTCTATAGAAGCTGATGACGACTCCATCTGAGAGCTCAAATACGATTTCAAGAGATCGTCGATATCGCCATCGAGCACCGATTGGGCGTCACCAGTTTGAAAATCCGTTCGGTGATCTTTGACCATCTGATACGGGTGCTGGACGTAGCTGCGAACCTGTCTGCCAAACTCGGCAGAAACATGTTCACCCTTTAGCTTGGCTCGTTCTTCAGCTTTTGATTTCGTATCCAAGTCTACGAGCCGTGAAAGCATAATTCGCATTGCGATTTCACGGTTCTGAGCTTGAGATCGTTCGTTTTGGACGGCGACGACGAGTTTTGTCGGCAGGTGGGTGAGCCTTATCGCCGTTGAGTTCTTCTGGACGTTCTGACCGCCGTTGCCGCTTGCGCGGAACACATCGACTCGAAGATCATCTGTATTGATCTTCACTTCTTCCGAGTCATCTGCCTCGGGCAGGAGCTCGACCCGAGCAAAGCTCGTGTGCCGCCTATGGTCAGCATCAAATGGTGAAAGCCTAACGAGTCGATGTACACCGACCTCTGATCGCAGATATCCGTAAGCGTATTTGGCGTCGACTTTTATCGTGCCGCTCTTTATTCCCGCTTCGTCACCCGGAGTCAGGTCTACGACCTCGGCATCGAAGCCACGTCGCTCGGCCCAGCGGGTATACATTCGCAGGAGAATTTCAGCCCAGTCTTGAGCGTCGACCCCCCCTGCACCCTGAGTCACTGTAAGAAATGCGGGACGAGCGTCATTAACACCGCTGAGTTGTAGTTCGAATTCGAGAGACTCGACAGACTTCGAGTACTTCTTAAGATCTGTTGCTAGCTGTGCCCCAAGAGCGTCGTCGCCTTCTTCAACAGCAAGTGCAAACAGTTCAACAGTGCTTGCAACTTCATTCGAAAGATTAGTCCAAATTTCAAGCTCGCCACGAACAGCGGCAAGTTTGCGCATTACTGTTTGAGCGGCGTCTGAGTTAGCCCAGAAGCCAGGTTCGATAGTCTGTTTTTCTAATGAATCGACGTTACGTTGGAGTTCAGCAAGGTCAAAGTCGCCTCACGATCTGCTCAACGCGCGAACTCAACTCTTCGGCTTCGACCAAAAGAGTTCGCATGTTCGAGGTTGTAGATTCGTTGTTAGCCATCGATATCCCGTACAAAGTAGTGAGTCATACCCTTGCTGACTTCATCAGTCCTCTGCACAACCGCCAAATTATAGCAATTAGATAGTCCTGATTACCTACCACTTCACCGAACAGATTGACCTATCACCAAGACCATTCGGTACACCTGAATGTTATCTTTGGGTCATCGGGGCGTGGCGCAGCTCGGTAGCGCGTTGCACTGGGGGTGCAGAGGTCACAGGTTCAAATCCTGTCGCCCCGACCACATATTCAGATAAGAAAAGACTCATCGTTATTGCGATGAGTCTTTTTTTGTTGTGTCACAGAATCAGCCGATCAGGCAGATTTTGATTGATGCACTGGTTTCTTAATCGTCAAGAATGTTAGTGACGCGGCGACCAGTAGTCCCGAGCCGACCCACATTACGATCTTGTAGGAGCCAGTTTCGTCAAACACCCAGCCAGCTGCAATAGGCATGATGAACAACGGTGTGTTGTATATCGGTGCCATTAGTCCGCGAATTGTGGCGTAGCGCTTGCGACCAAATAGATCACCAACAAGAGCCCAGTTGAGCCCAGAGCCGATTTCAGTACCTGTGAATAACAGCATAGCCACGAATATTGGCCATGTACCGTCGACAACGGTGAGCAACAACAAAGAGCTAGCAGCCGCTAAATAACAGCCAGCCAGTAGCGGTGGTCTACCGACTCGGTCGCTGAACCAACCGAAGAACACTATCAGCGGAACCGAGCAAAGAGCCAGCGCACCGATCAGGTTGGCTGCCGTCTGTTGGGATTCACCTTTCCATACGAGGATCGGGACGAAGTGAACAAAAATCGTACCGTGAACCGACATTCTGAGCACGGTGCCCGCAACGAGAGTCCAAAACGCCCGGGTACGTATAGCGTCCTTCACGGTCCAGTCGTCGTCGCTTTCTTCTAGTTCACCTGTTTCCAGACCAGATTCACTATGAGCGTGCTTTAGTGCATCACCGTCGGGACCAACTCCCATCGATTCTGGAGATCTCTTGTATACGAAAGCAAGTGGCGTGATGAAAATGAGCATGCCGATGCCGACCCACATAGCAGCGGTCTGCCAGCCCCACCGGAGTACCACTACCGAAAGCAACGGGACCATGAACGATCCACCGAGTCTAAATGCTGCGCTGTTAATCGACATAACCATTCCACGGCGGCGCGAGAACCAGGTGTTGAGAGCTGTCGTAGAGGCCTGCATAAAGCTCGTCGACGAGCCGATGGAAATCACAAACAGATAGACGAACACGAACGCGAAAAACGTACTTGTTTGCGCCAGCAGGATGTACCCGACACCCGACATGATCGTGCCGATTATCATCAGCCGTTTCACACCGTATTTGTCGAATAGCCAACCCGTTATAGGACCCATAAGCCCGCTCTCGGCTCTAGATAAAGCGAAAGGGATCGCGGTCTGAGCGGCAGAAAGGCCGAGAGTTTGCGAGATCGGTATGAAAAATACGGTGAAGCCCTGCCAGTGAACCGATCCACCGAATCCGTTGGTGAGCGCTGAGGCGATGACAATGTTCCATCCGTAAAACCGCTTTTTCTTTAGGGGTTTACTTTCAGTAACGGATGGCTCTGTCTCAGACAAACTCATGAATTGCTTTTCCTCGTCATCTTCGCCAAACGGTCGTACATGACGATATTCACAGTCATGCCTAGATTCAGTGACATCAATGTAGGGATCTTCACGACGTGAGCGCACTTAGCGAGGATTTCCGGACTAACCGAACCGTTCTCAGGCCCAAATATGTAGCAGGCACGTTCAGGATGAGCGAACGTTGTCAGATCGACAGCATCGTCGGTGAGTTCCACTGCTACAGGTACGCAATCTTGTGGCAAAGCCTCAAAAATATCGGGGACTTCTAGCACTGGAATATGTCGATACGCCCTACCGGGATCGGTCGAAAGCTTGCGGACGTTGATGGATTCGTCTTTATTTCCGAGTATCACCATTCGAGCAGTGAAACCGAGAGCTGCCCGCAACGTATGCCCCACGTTCACGCCGTCCTTTGGGCGATCGAGCGCTATACATGCGAATCCGCGTTGAGTTAGCGTCGACTTGCGTTTGATGCGACGATCTAGGTTTCTCTTAGAGCGCGGTGTGTATCCGGAGGTCAATTTGGTTCAGGAATATCCGTCGGTGGCCGTTGATGCCAATTAGTAAGTTGTTCGAATGCGTGACCTATTCTCAGAACCATTGGTTCGTCGAACGGGTGCCCTGTAATCATCATGCCAATAGGCGTTCCGTCGGAGGTGAAGCCACACGGTACTGAGTGTGAGGGTTGCCCAGTTACGTCAAACACCCCTGTAAACATCGCAAGTTCACTTCCAGCACCTAGATTTCCGGGCGACGGGGTGCAATCAGCGATCGTTGGGGCCTTAATCGGAACGGTTGGGGTGATTAGCACATCTACGTTGCTCATCGATTCCGCCATCTGATGATTAAACCATTGCCGGGCACTCTGAGCACGAACATAGTCGATAGCAGCAACGTTGAAACCGGACTGAATTCGTGCACGAACCGCCGGGGTGTAGAGATGGGCGTGTTCAGAAATCATTTTCTGGTGAATGGACACTGCCTCAGGCAGGATTATTCCTAAGTTGATCGGACGTCCTTTTTCAACCCACGGCATCGAGAGCTCGACGACCTCAGCACCATTTGCTGCGAGCAGGTTGATTCCCGATCGCACTGATTCCAGTACTTCATAATCGACAAATTCGTCGTAGAAATAGTGGCTTGGTATTCCAATTTTTAGTCCGTCTAGCCCTCTGGCAATTTCTGAAGTGAAATCTGGAACCAGATTGGAAGAAGATGCCGCATCGCGTGGATCATGCCCGGCTAGTACGTTCATCATCAGCGCACAGTCTTCGGTCGTACGGGCCATTGGGCCAACATGATCCATGCTCCACGAAAGATCGAGTACCCCGGCTCTCGAAATCCGACCGTACGTCGGTTTCAACCCGGCTATTCCACACAGCGATGCCGGCATACGAACCGATCCGCCGGTGTCGGTTCCTAGAGCAGCCGGAATCATCCCAGAAGCTACCGCCGCACCCGATCCAGAGCTTGACCCGGCCGTTATTCGCGTCGTGTCCCAAGGATTCTTTACATCGCCTGTAGTTGGGTTAAGCCCAGTGGTACCAAACGCAAACTCGACAAGATTCAATTTTCCGATAATAATCGCCCCGGCAGCTTTGAGGTTGGTGGTAACCGTGGCGTCTGAGCTAGCTACGTTATCGGCGAGAACTTTAGATCCACCTGTGGTCGGAGTGCCTTCAACGTCGATTAGATCTTTGATCCCAATAGGAATTCCATGCAGTGGTCCGAGATATCGCCCGCCAGCGATATCCTTCTCAGCGATGCTCGCAATTGACAACGACTCTTCTTCCCAAACATCAATAAACGCATTCAACGAAGAATCTAGCTGTGATATTCGATCAAGCGACGCCCGAACCAGATCCCGGGGAGAAAGTTCGCCTCTGGCTATCAGTGGAGCCAGCTCGGCGACGGATTTATAAGTCAGATCCGACTCTTGTCCTACCAATCCTACTCACCCTTCCGTTTCGAAGGAGTCGGCACAAATATAACAACCGGCTCATAGCCTGTTGTGACGATTTGGCGAATGGCTGAATAAGTTCTAGCAACGTCCGCTCCAACTCTGCCAATGTTTCCAGCGTCTTCTGCTGAAATCACCAGCTCGTGTTCTTGGGCACGGTCGGAGAAATGTTGAGGGTCGTCGGACTGGTTCATTTTCAAGACTTTCAAAATCATTTTTTCAGTTGCACGGCAGTATAGACCCGCAATAACCGTATCGTGCTAGTCTGGAGAGTGTATGCAAATCACCGACAAACTCGCAAAACTCGTTTCAGAAGCTCTCGATTCGACCCAATCTTCAGGCTCATTGCCAGTCGGTGGAGACGTCGAAATCAAGATTGAACGGCCAACGCGTGCCGAACATGGTGATTTCAGCACGAGCCTTCCGCTAGCACTTGCACGAACAATGCGCTTGGCACCAATGCAAATCGCTGAAGCAATTGCGGCTGCGATTCCTGATCACCATATGGTCGGTGCTGTAACACACGCTGCTCCGGGATTCGTGAACTTCACTTTGTCGACGGAATGGCTACAGTCTCAGATCGACGTAGTTCGGTCAGCCGGTGACACCTTTGGTTCTGTTGATGTCGGCGTAGGCAAAAGCGTTCAGGTTGAATTTGTAAGCGTAAATCCCACAGGGCCACTCCATGTTGGACACGCCCGTGGCGCAGTCATCGGTAGCAGTCTCGCGAACGTCCTAGAAGCAGCCGGATACGAAGTTCAGCGCGAGTACTACGTAAACGATGCCGGTAACCAAATGCGGGTGTTCTACGACACTCTATACGCTCGATACATGCAGGCGGCTGGGCAAGATGTCATTCTTCCTGACCCTGCATACCCTGGAGAGTACCTACAAGACCTAGCTGCCGATCTGCTCAAAGACCTTGGTGATGGCGCTGTTTCTAAAGAAAAATCTGAAGCAATTGCCGAACTTGCCCCTGAATCGTTGAAGCGAACGCTTGAGCAAATTCGTGGAGTGTTGGACCTGCTCGGTGTTTCGTACGACCAGTGGTTCCACGAAAGCACGCTACTGTCGACTGGTAGATTCGACAAAGTGCTTAATTTATTAGAAGACGCCGATCTAATTGTTGAACGAGACGGTGCGAAATGGTTCGCTGCGACGAAACTAGGGCTCGAAGAAGACACTGTCGTCATTCGAAGTGGAGAGGGCGGACCGACCTACTTCGGAACCGATATCGCCTATCACCATGAAAAATTCCTAGAACGAAGTTTTGATCGAGTCATTAATGTATGGGGCGCCGACCACCATGGCCACGTCGCTCGGATGCATGCGATTTTGAAGGCGTTCGACCTTGATCCAGGCCGCCTAACAATCATCCTGAACCAGATCGTCAATTTCAAAAATGAAGGCGAATCGCTCAAGTTCAGCAAGAGAAATAACGTGATGGTTACTATCGAAGAACTTCTTGAAGAAGTAGGTTCCGACGCCTGCCGATTCACGTTCCTGAGCAGGTCACCCGAATCTCACATGGAGTTCGACCTAGGGTTAGCCAAGAAGCAATCTTCCGAGAACCCGGTTTACTACGTTCAGTACGGTCACGCTCGAATGGCGGCCGTCTTGAGAAACGCCGCTGAGCGTGAGATCACTTACGAAACAGCCGATCTATCCCTACTAGTCCACGACCGTGAACTCGAACTGATCAGAAAGATCATCGAACTACCAGCCATCGTCGAGCGTTCTGCTGAAAGAAAGGAACCACACCACCTGCCACACTACGCTATGGAGTTGTCACGATCTCTCCAGAAATTCTACGAAGATTGCCGTGTGGTTTCGTCAGAAAAGAGCGATCTTGAGATTTCTCGGGCTCGTTTGCAGTTGGTCGAAGCAGCCAAGATTGCGCTTAGCCGAACACTGACTCTGATGGGCATGAGCTCGCCAGATCGCATGTAGGGCATTTGAGCACAAACAGAGATACGAAACTCTACGTAACCGCTTGCCCTATATGGCCAAGCCCCGCATCGGTGTATCGCTGAATTCGATTCACGTACGAAGCAGCAGCCCGCTTCATCAGTTCGGTGTGTCGCTCTTTTACCGTGCCCAGCGCTTTGCCAGGCGTTCCACGAATCAGTGCGTTGTCTTCGTACACTTTGTTTTCATTGAGCACGCTTCCGGCGGCGACGAGTGAGTTAGCACCAATAACTACACCGTCGTTCAGAGTGCAATTATTTCCAAGTAGGCTGCCGTTTCCGATCTTACCGGCGTGACAGATGACTCCGTGCCCGATGGTTACGTCGTCGCCAATTTCAGCATCGTGATCGGCATGCAACACAGAGTTGTCTTGAATATTCGTTCCTGATCCGATCTTGATCTTGCCAGAATCTGCTCGAATAACTACGCCTGGCCAGATGCTCGATCGTGCACCGATTTCTACATCCCCAACCAAGTAGGCGGTTTCGGATACGAAAGCGGTGGGGTGAATCACAGGAGTTTTGCCGTCGAGTGATCGAATCATAGGAATTATCCCTTTTGCCGTTTATTTGGTCGAGACCGTCAGATAGCGAATTACTCTATCGGATTTCGGGAAAAGGTTAGGTCGAGAACCTGATTTGTTACGCTGCCAACCGTGTTCCATTCCCACGTTTCTTCGGCTTTAACGTGATCGCCAGCACGAGTACCCAAGTAGAAGCTGATCACACCGTGTTCGATATCCGATTCACTCACTGGTCCCAAAATTACTTGGACGTACTCGCCTTCATATGTAGTCGAGATCGGCGAACCACCATGAATGAACTCAGCGTAGATCGTTGAGTCAGCAGGCCCCGGCTCACCATCTACAGTGAACTTACCTTCAAAGATAATTGGAAACGGCGGTGGACCGGCGACCGGGGTGAAGTCTGCACGATCGTAAGGAGTCGGTTCGGCTTCCGTCGAAGAACAGCCGACTACCGCGAGAATCGTTAGTACTGACAACACAATTGCGATCAGTCCTAAGCGCGAAAAGTTGTTGATTATGGTCACGTATCGAAGGCTCAAATTAGTGGGTGATTTTTGTGCCAAGCAGTTGCACGTTCGTATGCTGCTGCTGCCCGTATTACCGCAGTGTCACCGAATTGAGGGCCGATGAACTGGAGTCCAACCGGAAGATCTTCGGACATACCACCAGGGATAGAGATCGATGGTAGCCCAGCGATGTTCACAGGAATCGTGCAAACGTCGTTCATGTACATCTGCAACGGATCGTCCACCTTGGCACCGATCTTGAATGCAGTACCCGGAGACGTCGGTGTGACGAGAGCATCAAACTTCAGAAAAGCGTCGGTGAATTCTCGACGAATAAGAGTTCGGACCTGTTGCGCTTTCTTGTAGTAGGCATCGTAGTAACCGGCTGAGAGAGCGTATGTTCCAAGGAATATACGTCGCTTCACCTCTTCACCGAAACCTTCACCACGAGCTGCTTCAGTCGAGCGAGCAGAATTGCTTGCTTTGAGCGAACCAAGTCCATACTTCACACCATCGTATCTAGAGAGGTTTGCTGAAGCTTCGGACGGAGCGATTATGTAGTAAACGGCGAGAGCGTGATCGGTTAGTGGGAGCGATGTTTCGCTGATATTGGCACCAAGGTCTTCGAGAGTTTTGAGCGACGTTTCAAATGCATCGCGTACTCCTGACTCCATACCGTCGACGAGATATTCCTTAGGAACCCCGATATTCATTCCCTCGATACCACGATCAATGTCCTCCCCGAAATCGGTAAAAGGTGCAGCAACTGAAGTAGAGTCTCGTCGGTCATGGCTAGAAACGATGTTTAGCGCATCGGCGCAATCGGCAACGCTTCGAGTAAGAGGTCCAATTTGGTCGAGCGATGATCCGAATGCCAGTAGTCCAAATCGACTCACAAGACCATATGTTGGCTTCATACCAACAACGCCGCAAAGCGACGCGGGTTGTCGAATACTTCCTCCAGTGTCTGAACCGAATGCAATAAAGCACTCTCCGGCTGCAACGGCTGCGCTTGCCCCCCCGGAGCTACCACCAGGAACGCGGTCGGTGTCCCAAGGATTGTGAACCGGACCAAACGCTGAGGTTTCGTTCGAAGAACCCATGGCGAATTCGTCGAGGTTCCCTTTTCCGAGAATTACAGCGCCGGCATCTTTAAGATTTCGAACTGCCGTTCCATCGTATGGCGGAATGTAGCCTTTCAAAATATTTGAGGCGGCAGTTGTTTCGACATCTTTGGTTGAGAAATTATCTTTGAGCATGATCGGCACACCGGTTAGTGCTGTCGGTTCTTGCCCGGTCCCTTGCAACCGTTGATCCGCTATTTCGGCATCGGCGATTGCATGCTCTGCTGTGACCGTGATGAACGAATTCAACTTCGGTTCAAGCGCAGTTATTCGGTCGAGCATCGTTCTCGTCGCCTCGACAGATGAAATTTCACGTGCGTCGAATTTAGCTCGAAGCTCACGTGCCGTCGAAAAGTAAATATCGGAGTTAGTTGAATGTGTCGTCATTCGTTATGTCTGGGTCCAAAAAGTCGTAATAAGAATTCGTAATTAAGTAAATATCTGACAGAGGGGTTTGGCTATTCCAGAACGGGGCGAACTCGTATGAATTCGCCATCGCGGTCGGGAGCATTACTGAGTACATCGTCTTGATCCATCGGCGGCTGCGGTTCGTCCTTGCGCAGGACTGTGTTTGAGTCAGTTGTGTGACCGGTCGCCTCAACTCCGTCGGTATCGACGGAAGAGAGAGAAGCGAAATGCCCTAGAATGTTTGTCAGTTGGACGCGCATATCTTCCGACTCTTCCTCGGACAGCTTTATGTACGCCAACTGAGCGATGTGGTCTACGTCTTTAGGAGTTAGTGGGTCCATTGTTTCCCGAGCGAATCTGTGTGCTCTTAGTTCATGATTTGTGCGTACGATCCATCGGTTGTATCAGGGGCACAATAGAAGAAATTGTTGTTAGAAAGATCGAGTGTAGCAGCGCTAAAAAGGGTGAGGGTCTTGTGAATCGTCGAGAATGTGGGCCTGTGATGTTTGACACCTCTCATTCTCGTTACCTAGAATCGAACTCCGTGTAGGGTTATTTTTAACGGGCAACACCTTAAGCTTGTGTCCCTACCCGAGGATGTGTGCAATCTCCGCGACGAGCTGCTTCAACCAGATATCAATACTGATATCTATTTTTACCTGCATCGACAGGCGGTTGCACTTCCCCTCAAATAGTTCTCTCTTATCGGCTGGCACGTTGGCTGGACGCGAAACCCTAATCATCAACGCGGCGGAGCCGGCATATGAGTAAGTTTATTTTCGTTACCGGCGGAGTCGTCAGTTCACTCGGCAAAGGAATCGCGGTTGCCTCAATAGGTAGGATGCTGAAAAGCCGGGGAATGACGGTTTCGGTGCTTAAGCTCGATCCCTACCTGAACGTCGACCCCGGAACGATGTCTCCCTACCAGCACGGCGAGGTCTTCGTAACAGTCGACGGCAGTGAGACCGACCTCGACCTGGGTCACTACGAACGATTTATCGACGTTGAACTAACAGAGCTATCGAACGTCACAGCGGGCCAGATCTATTCAGAAGTCATCGCCAACGAGCGTGCAGGCAAATATCTCGGTGGAACGATCCAGACGGTTCCGCACGTAACCAATCTCATTAAGGAACGCATACTCCGGCTCGCGGAGGTATCGCAGGCCGATGTGGTAGTTGTTGAAGTCGGTGGAACTGTTGGTGACATCGAGGGGCAACCATTTATCGAAGCGATCAGGCAGGTTCGAAATACTGTCGGTCAAGATGACACCTTCTATGTGCACGTCACCCTGCTTCCTTACCTAGGCGCAACTGGTGAGCTAAAAACCAAGCCAACCCAGCACAGTGTGAACACACTACGCGGCATGGGAGTTCAGCCAGACGCTATCCTCTGCCGGGCAGACCAGGAAACCGGCGAAGATGAGCGACGCAAGATCGCTCTTTATTGCGACGTAACGGCAGAAGCAGTTATTTCACTGCCGACATTATCCAGCGTGTATGAAGTTCCACTCCATCTCGAAAATGAGGGACTTGGCGATATTCTTACTTCGAGCCTGAACCTTCCCGACACCCCGCCGAATCTCGAATCATGGCGGGCTATGGTAAGGGTTGACGAAGAAGACCATCCCGCAATCGAAATAGCGCTTGTAGGTAAGTACGTTGAGCTACAAGACTCCTATCTCTCGGTCGTTGAAGCGCTTCATCACGCAGGGCTACGCAATGAGCGAAAAGTACATATCAAGTGGGTCGCCGCTGAAGATATCGAAAAACACGGCGCCGAACAGCTTCTTGGAACAGCCCTTGGGATTATCGTTCCCGGTGGCTTTGGCGAACGCGGGCTTGAAGGCATGATTGCCGCAGCTAATTACGCTCGAACAGAACAGATACCGTATCTCGGCTTGTGTCTTGGAATGCAGATCATGGTTGTCGAATACGCTCGAAATGAGCTAGGAATCGTCGATGCCACATCGTTAGAGATCGATCCAAACGCAGCGAATCCTGTTATCGCTTTCATGGAAGGTCAGGAAGAACTCTCAGCCACCGGTGGCACAATGAGGCTCGGCGTGTATCCCTGTGTACTTAAAGAGGGAACTCAGGTTCGAGCTGCTTACGAATCAGAAACGGTGAATGAACGCCACAGGCACCGTTACGAATTTAACAACGAGTATCGAATTCCGCTTGAAGAAGGAGGCCTCATCGCTTCAGGCACTTCGCCCGACGGATCTCTTGTTGAAGTTACGGAAGTTTATGGTCACCCATTCATGGTGGGCAGCCAGTTCCATCCTGAATTCGGATCAAGACCAGAGCGACCTCACCCGCTATTCAGAGAGTTCATACGGGTAGCTCGAAACACTCTTCGTGAGGGCAGCCAGCACGACCTTTTTGAAGAGGAAGAGTAGCCACCCTAGAGAATGTTAATGTTACGAGGAGAAACCAGCCAATAATTTCCAAAAGTGGAATTGTTGCCCAACATTTTGATAAGATTCAATTAAGCGAGCAAAGAATCCTCTTTTGGATATTCGCCGCACCATTCGATCCGCTCGGCTTTGTAACTGAAGTTACCGGCAACGGGCTTTCCCTTCACAGGAACCTAGATACCCGCTCATTAGAACGACCTCGTCAGCTTCACTTTAGCCTGAACGACCCACCGCTCTTAGCGCAATTCAAATTTTAGAATCGTCGGCATCTGGCTATTTATTTGCACAGATGCTCCCATGTAACGACGGTCTAAACCACTCACTAATTTTTCTATAGAACTTTCGCTGAATCGAGAGCAACGAATGTTGATCAACTTTGGTCGACAAGCCAAATCTCTATTTCAGTTTTGTCCGGATACCAGCAGGAGGAACCTACGCTGACTACCGATACCCGATCATCCCAATCACGCGGCGGCAATCGCCGACGATCAGGCCGGCGACGACCAAGAGGCGGCGGTGGTGGACAACGTCCAGCAGGGCTGCCACAAGATAATTTCGAGGTAGATGAGAGCACGCTACCCGATTTGGGAAACCTCGGTGCGAAAACGAACGACGAACTCCGACAGATGGCCATAGATAAAGGCATCACTCGAGTTCCGGCACAGCGAACCGAACTGGTTCTCGAAGTTCTTGCATCTGTCGCCGAATCTGCCAACCAACTCGTTGGTGCAGGCGTTCTCGACCTTTTGGGCGATGGACATGGCTTCCTTCGCAGTCAAGGTAAGCGCGGTGGCACCGAAGACATTTATGTTTCACAAAGCCAGGTTAGACGATTCGGACTTCGGCAGGGCGACATGGTTGCAGGTCAGGTCCGACCACCAGTAGAAGGTGACAAGTACTTCGGCATAATTCGTGTCGAACTGGTAAACGGCTTCGACCCAGAATCTGCATCGAAGCGACCTAAGTTCGACCAGTTCACTTCGATCTACCCGAACGACCAGATCAAGCTTGAGACCACTCCTAAACAGATGGCCACTCGCATGATCGACATGGTCGCTCCCGTCGGTAAAGGGCAGCGAGCACTTATCGTTGCTCCGCCTAAGGCAGGTAAAACTGTACTGCTTAAGCAGATAGCTGCCGGCATCACAGAGAACCACCCTGAGATTTACATCATCGTTGCCCTCATCGGCGAACGACCTGAAGAAGTCACAGACATGCGCCGCACCATCAAAGGTGAGGTGTTTAGTTCGACATTCGATGAACCTATCGAAGGTCACTGCAGAACAGCTGAGGTTGCACTTGAACGTGCGCGCCGACTAGTTGAAAGCGGCGAAAACGTCGTAGTCCTTCTCGACAGCCTCACTCGACTTGCTCGTGCATACAACCTTTCGGTTCCAAGCAGCGGCAAGACTCTATCGGGTGGTATGGACCCTAACGCCCTGTACCCACCGAAGCACTTCTTTGGTGCTGCCCGCAACTGTGAAGAGGCCGGCAGTCTTACGATCATAGCTACGGCGCTGATCGACACCGGTTCTCGTTTGGACGATCTCATTTATGAAGAGTTCAAAGGCACCGGAAACATGGAACTGCATCTTGATCGCAGAATGGCAGAACGCCGCCTGTGGCCAGCAATCGACATCGAACGAAGTGGAACACGTCATGAAGAACTACTTCAAGACGACGCCACGTTGAAGCAGGTATGGCTGCTACGGAGAATGATGGGAATTATTGGACAAGACTCCAATTCCCCAACCGAAGCTGCCGAACGAATACTCGAACGAATGGCTCGAACCCAAACGAACGACGAGTTCCTTGGGTCGATCACAAAACCCGAAAAGGTTTAGATCCAAACAAGCGAGTTTCCGATTCATCATCAGAATATGTTCTAACGATGTAACTATCCGGTAACGCAAAATCGCTTTATATTGGTATGGGATTCGTTGACTCCCGTTCAGAGGGCTCTCTATAGTTCGCTAGAACAGATGAGTACTTAGGTTTATACATGTCCTGAAACGCATGTGTGTAAACACTAATCAAAGGTACAAATCAGTACAGGGTCTATGCTGAAAGGGTTGACATCGTATTCATTGCGATGATTAAATCGCTTTGGTTTGTCCCTATGTCCGATGTTGCGCGTGCCGATAGGCCAACATTCGGGCAGGACAGAATTAATTGAATCGGCAAACCTTCCGCACTTGCGGGAGGATAAATGTATGGAGATCTCCGGGTTTCATACCGCCTGGCAATGGTGGAAGAATTTTCTTTCTACCTTCTGCCATTGTTGTGGGTGAAAACGCGGATGCAAGGGGGACTGAAGCTGTGAAGCTATCAGTTAAATTGCTTTCCGGACTTACGCTTATTGCGTTTGTCGCGGTAGCTGTTGTAGGCCTCTCTCACTCCGCCAGTGCGGCAGTAGACGCCAAGGTGTATGTCACCAACAAAGCGTCTACGTTAACTACTGAAGGCTCAGGAAAGCCTACAGGTAGAACAACTGCTGCTACGGTGTATGGGACTTATGCCTCATATGCATCGACTGGAACAACTGCGCGAGATATCGTCGCAGATTCCGACCGATTCATAGTTACGATTTTAGATGCCGACTTGAACACCACGAGCACGGTCACTAGTGACCAGTCTGATGGTAATGGTTATAACGTTGACCACCACCCTATTGATTCTGAGGTATCTCAGGTTCAGGGCTCCGGCTTCATGACTGCTGGTGACAAAGTCATGATCAAACTTGAAGATACGAAAGCAACTCCGATTATCGGAGCTGTTGGCGACATCTCAGTTGTGGTTGCTAACACGACCAGGACTGTATCCGGTGTTAGCGTAGAATCCATCAACTTCGCAGGTGATGGTACTAACGCTGCGTTCGTCACGATTAAGGTTGACTTCGCAACGCACTTACAAGACCGTAAGTACGACATCGTCTACCCAACATCTGCGATAGACGTAACAACTGCCAGCGTTAAGAGTGTTGTTTACACTGGTGCTGCCGCGGTTGTGACTCTCACCGAGACTGGTCGAAACACTGGTCGTTTTGAAGGTGAAGTACTTGTTAGCGAACGAACTACAGCTCTTACTGTAGGTTCAAATGGTGGATCGACAGGTTCACCTGCAATCATTCCAGCTGTCGCTGGGCCGATTACAATCGCTTACAACGACGTTGCAACTTCAGGTACGGCCACTAACACGACCAGAACTGCTACTTACAACTTAGACGTAACTGTGCCTACGGCAACTATAACTGCCCCTGCCACAGCGGCTGAGTCGCAGAATCGATTACCAACCTTTACCGGTGCCGTAACCGATAATGGATCTGGTATTGACGTCAGCACGTTCGCGTTGCACATTGACAACACAACTGACGCTGCAAACGGAACCCAGATCATTGCTGGTGGTGCAAACCGGTCATCAGAGCTTCCTGGAACGGCAACCCTACCTACTATCATTGGTAAGATTGCTAGCATCGACATGAGTGCGAAAACAGATGGTGTAAACAGCCTTCCGTTCACTTACACAGAGACTGTTGTTCTTCCAAACTCTGCTGTGACCAATCCTGATCACATTGTTGACTTCCAAGCCAAAGTAGCTGACCTTGCTGGTAACTTCGGTTACTCAGACAGCGATAGCGCAACTGGAAACTTGGAAGGTTCAGGGCGACATGGTGCCCAGCCTCACACAATCAAGATTGACCAAATAATTCCTCAGATTAGTTCTGTGGAAACTGGTATTTCTTGGGATACCTCAGTCGCTACGCCAGTTGAAAAAGCTGACGTGAACACTTCTCTTGTTGTCCGATTCGACGGCAAGATAAAAGAGAGTTCAGTAGCGGCTAGTGACTTCCAAGTTACATTGAGCGGTGCTGGTGGCGTATTCGTACCTGGCACGGTTACTGTGAAGAATGCAAATGTCTACATAGACATCGCATCAGCTATTCCGTCGAACAACAAACCTACTGTCAAGATTCAGGGCACTGTCCAGGACCTTGCTGGTAACTCGACAGATGCTGGATCAAAGGTTGCCGTTGACAAGCTGTCTCCTGTTCTAACCGTAGTTCGATCAGGTGGATCGGGTACCGGTACAACAACGGAAGCAGCAGACTCGCTAACCAAAGCCAACATGACTGTCACCGTAACCTCTGACGAAGACCTTCAGTCTGCGCCTCAGATTTACGTTACTGACATCACCTCTACGGGTGGTCCAGTTTCGACTGTAGGTAACGTCAACAACGGTACATTCGCTGTTTCGGCGGGTGGAAACAAATGGACCTTAGTTATTGCTAAGGGCGCTTCTTCTGACGGAAGTCGTGCTATCAAGGTGACTGGAACAGACACTAGCAGTAATGCTGGTTCGACCGGAAAAGACACCGTCAAGGCATACGTTCTTGACGCCACTCTTTCGGCTCCAGTGTCAACACCAGCCGGTAGCGGTACGACAACTCAGTCGAATCCATTCCTGACAACTGACTTCTCAGCAGATGCACATTCGGTAACTATCACGTCAGCTACACTCGACACAGTCGACGTAACTGCCGATGTTATCGCTTCTGCTGATAGCAAGACGTTCTTCTACCAGCCAACAACTGCCCTGACTAATGCAGAGCACACGTACGTGGTGAAAGCCATTGACGCTGCTGGTACTAAGCTTGATACAACTACCAAGTTCACCAAGTCTGACCGAGTTTCATTCGTGCTTGAACTGTTCGCTGGCTGGAACTCCGTTTCCTTCCCATCGGACCCAGTCGACACAGCAATAGATTCTGCTATGTCGAACACAGGTATAGCTCAGGTAGTTGCATACGATGCAACCACGCCTTCACAGCCGTGGAGAATTGCTTCTAAGGTTGACGGCACGTTCACCTCACAGACCGAGCCTGCCCTGTCTAGCATTACAGCTGGACCTGGTTACTGGGTTGAGAGTTCGAACTTCGAAGACCAGACTGTATCCCTTTCGGGACCAACTAGTCCCGGCGATGCACGACCAGGCCTAACCACGATCGCAACCGGTAACGGTTGGAACTTGGTTGGTGTGGTTGATCAGAGCCGATCACAGACTCAGAAGGCCAATAAGGGCGCAACTCTGACACGACCGAATGCTGGTGGTAGTGCCGTAAACGTCACTAATACCTCGTACTTCGGCGGCGTGAACAACGGTCGAGCGTACACATTCGACACCGTGACTTCTAAGTTCCGTGAGCAGGTAGGCGCAGACACCTTGAACATTGGTTCTGGTATCTGGGTCTTCATCAGCCCACGAGACAACGGACAGCTTCCACACATCGTTCCGTAAGGACCTTTGTTAGAAGTAAGTACGTAAAAACTGGCGCCCCCCTTCCGAATTTTCGGGAGGGGGGCGTTCTTCTGAATACAGATATCTAATACCGATTACAGACGCCGGGGTAATAAATATGAAAGCTAGATTGGTACTAGTGTTAATCGTGACCTCCGTTCTGGCTGGTCTGATTTCAGGCGTAGGCGAACGTGCGAACGCTCAAGGCGATATTCCAAGTATCTCGGCTATAACGCTGCATGGATTCGTAACGATTTCGGGTGGGGCGGATCCGAACGGAATGACCGTCACAGCCAAGGTCGATGACTGGGTCTCGAACTCTGTCGTAGTGGGTGAACAGGCAGAAAACCAATTCGTTGGTCTTTTCATTCACGGTCCGAATAATCTAATAGGCAAAAACGTAACGTTCTGGCTTGAAGACCAGGTACAGGCTGATGAGAAGACGCCATACGCGTTCCTTGATGTGTTTGGTAACGAAATCATGGACTGGGGACTTCCTCAGCTTCGCCAACAAGACCTTCGATTCCCGTTCACGCCAGTTGCCACACCTACTGCTACGTTGATACCACCGACGCCGACGCCAACGCAGGTAGTCCTTGCTCCGACCTTCTATGAGGGGAGTGTTCGAGCTGGCTCTGTTCCACCACCGGATGGGACACTTATTTACGCAGTGATTGATGATTTCATCACCCCATTTGCATCAGTGTTCA
>CAWVYJ010000017.1:0-33431 GCA_963934365.1 uncultured Dehalococcoidales bacterium
AGTCGCCTTTGCGGCAGCTTCGGCCTTAGCCTCGGCAGCAGCTTCACGTTCTTCACGTCGGTCTGATCCGAGTATCTGAGCTTCGTGAGGGTGCTCGGCACCGGCGTAGATCTTCAGACGAGTCATCATCTGGCGACCGAGCTTGTTCTTCGGGAGCATTCCCTTGACGGCCAGTTCGATAATTCGAGTTGGCTGTCGTTCCTTCATCCGAGAATAAGGAATCTCTTTGAGAGTTCCAGGGTACTGACTGTAACGCTTGTAGATCTTCTGTTCAGCCTTGAGGCCAGTAACTTTGATCTTGGAAGCGTTGAGCACGACGACAAAGTCGCCTGTCAGCATGTGCGGCACGTAGGTGGGTTTATGCTTGCCCATCAGGAACGTTGCAACCTGAGTTGCGAGTCGGCCGAGTACCTGTCCGTCTGCATCAACGACTTTCCAGTCGTTCACGATTTCGGATGCCCTCGGGTTGTATTGCTTTAGCTTGGTAACCATGTTCAGTCGTTCAGTCCATTATTTTCAATGATCTAGTTTACGCTCAGACCAGCAGAATCAGTGTTAGAAAATGCAGGTAATCCACATTCTCCTGATCCACCGTATGAAATCTCTTCGAGGCAAAGTCCCTCTGCCGGCATCACGTAAGATGCGGCACCTCGGGTTTCCGAGGCGAGTAACTGTCCAACGATTTCGGTAGAGGCGTTGCCTCGTCCGACGTCGTAAAGTACTCCCGCAATCCTACGAATCTGCTGGTGCAGGTAGGCATTTGCAATAATTTTGAATTCGATGTTGTCGCCATTGCGGGTAGCAGTTGCAAATTCCACGTTACGCCGAGTAGGTGCATCGATAGGAGCAGCAGGGCCAGCAAAAGCTGCGAAGTCATGAGAACCAACCAGTGAATGGCTAGCTATGTTCATCACTTCTACATCGAGGGGTTTCCGCACGTGAGTCACAAAATGACGGTTTAGTGCGGGCGCAGACCGAGCATCATTGAACGTGTACACGTAGGTACGTGCAGACGCGTCACCACGTGGATCGAACCCTTCGGGTCCATCCTCGACAAGTTGTGCACAGCGAATGCGCACGTCTTTTGTCATGTAGTGATTCAATGCTTTCCTGATCTGATCGGGCGGCATGTCGGTTTCTTCATTGAAACAACCAACCTGCCCCCTAGCATGTACTCCGGCGTCGGTACGACTAGCGAAGTGCATTCTTATTTCTTTATTGAAGACGCTGTTAAGGGCGTTTTCTAGTTCGCCCTGCACAGTCCTCACATTGTTCTGAATCTGCGAGCCGTAGAACTCTGTTCCGTCGTACTCAACTACCAGTCCAATGCGCATCGTTCTTGTTAGTCAACCAACTCAATCAACGCCATTTCCGCAGCATCACCGGCGCGAACGCCAAGTCTAGTGATACGGGTGTAGCCACCTGATCGTTCTTTGTAACGAGGAGCGATGTCGTCGAACACAGACTTCAGAACCGTCTTATCGGTGATGAAAGCTGCAGCCTGGCGACGATCGTGAAGAGTGCCCTTCTTGCCCAGTGTGACCATTTTTTCAGCAATAGGACCAATTTCCTTAGCCTTTGCGATGGTCGTCTTGATAGCGCCATGTCGGAGTAGGTCAGTGACCATAATCCGGAACAAAGCCCTACGTGAAGCCGAATCTCGACCGAGTCTCCGGCCAGTTATTTTATGCCTCACTAGATTCTGCTCCTACGTCGTCGGTAGCTTCAACTTCAGCTTCGGAATCGGCTTTAGACTCTTCGCCCTCACCCTCGGTATCGCCTTCAGCTTCAGTATCGTCCGAATTATCAGTTTCAGGCAAAAGTTCACGCTCAGCGAGCTTGTCGTAAAGCTCGTCGAGTGACTTCTGACCGAAGTTTCGAATTTTCAGTAGTTCTCCCTTAGGCATCGAAAGCACTTCACCTACGCGGTTAATACCAGCGCGTTTCAGGCAATTGAGCGTTCGTGCAGAAAGAGCAAGTGTTTCAACAAGAGTGTTGTAAACATCGGGGGAGATACCGAGACCAGCTGCTGGGCTTGCCTCTTCTTCAGGCTCTTTATCAAGTCGTGTGAAGAGGAAGAAGCGCTCCATCAGCAGGTTACCTGCAGACTGCATCGCTTCGAGCGGCATGATCGTGCGGTCTGTCCAGACCTCAACAATCAGTTTTTCTAGATCGGAACGCTGACCAACTCGTGTCGGTTCGACAGAGAAGTTAGCTTTACGCACTGGCGTGTAAATAGCGTCCACCGGGAGAACACCAATCGGTAGGCCTTCGTCCTGCCCTGCAGGTTCGTAGCCGACACCCTGTTCAACGTTGAACTCAACAGAAAGTCGAGCACTCGAGTTGTCTAGAGTGGCGAGGTGGTGTTCCGGGTTTACGATCTCAAAATCAGCAGTCGCCATGATGTCACCGGCGCGAACTTCACCCTCACCGTCAACTTCTAATCGAAGTCGACCAGGGCGGTCAGCGAGTGAACGCAGGCGAATACCTTTGACGTTGAGTAGGAATTCTACAACTTCTTCACGCATGTGAGGAACGGTTGAGTACTCGTGAAGAGCCCCATCGATCTTTACCCACGTAATGGCTGTACCTGACAACGAGTTGAGCAGCGATCGGCGAAGAGGGTTTCCAAGTGTGACACCCCATCCCCGTTCCAGCGGCTCTGCAACAAAGCGACCATAAGCCTCTTCATTTTCCTGAATTGTTATTGAGAGATCAGGAATCTCTGGCGCAACTGGCGGCAATTCTTCCTGAGGAGTAATGCCGTACATTCGTTCAAGCATCGGCGTTTGTTACTTCCTTGAGTAGAACTCAACTATTTGGCGTGTGTCGATTGAAAGTTCGACGTCGCTCGACTTCGGAAGAGTCACGACTTCGCCAACGGCCTTGTCAGAATCAACATTGAGCCAGCTCGGGATTACCGAGTTTGCGCCCATGCCGTTCGACACGATTTCGAACAATCCCGTCTTTCTAGACTGTTCACGCCAGCTAATACGGTCGCCCGCCTGAACCTGGTATGAAGGAATGTTCACCTTCTTGCCATTCACCTGAATGTGACCGTGTCCGACGATTTGTCGAGACTGTGGTCGCGAATCAGCGAAGCCAAGTCGGTATACAACGTTGTCTAGTCGGCTTTCGAGGAGCTGGAGCAGGCGGTCACCTGTCACACCCTCAAGTCGGCTAGCTTTCTTGTAGTAGTTACGGAACTGACGTTCCAACACGCCATAGATAGCGCGTGCTTTCTGCTTTTCTCGCAGTTGTGTTCCGTATTCAGAAATACGGCGCCTGCGCTGCTGAGTTGACTTATCTCCAGGTGCACTCTTTCGTCGCTCCCAGGCACATTTACCTGAAGGCTTTGAGCAGAGCTTCATCCCGAAGCGTCGGCAGTTTTTACATTTAGGTCCGGTATACCTTGCCATTAGTTTCCTGAGTTATCTTTCGATTTTTTATTAATCGATTTAGTTCGGCGTCAGTGGAACGAGCTGCTATTTGGCAAGGAGCTCGTTCGTGACTATTTAGACTCGGCGCTTTTTCGGCGGACGGCATCCGTTGTGTGGCACTGGAGTAACATCACGTATGGATACTACTCGGATGCCAGCACCCTGAATTGCTCGAATAGCTGCTTCACGACCAGAGCCGGGGCCCTTGACCATGACGTTCACAGTCTTGAGACCGTGTTCGATAGCTGTTCTTGCTGCCGTTTCACCTGCACGCTGAGCTGCAAATGCGGTGGATTTTCGTGAGCCTCTAAAGCCCATTGCACCAGCACTGCTTTGCGAAATCGTGTTGCCCTGCGGGTCGGTCATTGTAATGAGCGTATTGTTGAACGTTGCGCTGATGTAAGCCTTGCCCTGTGGGACAAACTTCTTTTCGCGTCGTCGTGCTCGCTGTCTAGGCATATTTTTATTCGTAATCCTCTAGCGTAAATATCTAATAGGCGGCTAGCGCCATACTAAGTTTCAATAATGGTCTAAGTGTGATTAGTGACCCGCAACCCGTTTACGTCCGGCAACCGTCTGGCGACGACCACGTTTGGTTCGAGCGTTGGTCTTAGTTCGCTGTCCGCGCACAGGGAGGCCACGACGGTGTCGCAAACCCCGGAGTGTTTGAATATCCGTGAGCCGTCGGATGTTCAACTGAGTCTCACGACGAAGGTCACCCTCGATGAGGAGCCCAGTCCTTTCGACAGCACTTCTCACCCGAGCCAACTCTTCGTCATTGAGATCTCTAACACGGGTTGATTCAGTCATGCCTGAATCTTCCATGATCTTTTTAGATGTGGTTCGACCGATGCCATAAATGGCAGTCAGTGCTATTTCGAGTCTCTGGTTGTCCGGAATGTTTACACCGGCGACGATCGCCATAAGGCTGATATCTCCTGTTATTCGGCTAGCCCTGTCGCGCCTTGAGGCGTGGGGTAAGTTTGTTAATCACGTAGACGCGTCCCTTGCGGCGAACAATTTTGCTGCCTGGGTGTTTTGCCTTGACGGATGCTTTAACTTTCATAGTTTATCTCTCGTGCTCTGGGGCACTATTTCTGGTACCAGTACTTGCGTACCTTGACTCTTACTTGAATCGATATGTGATCCGACCACGGGTTAGGTCGTAGGTCGATAGTTCGACCATGACTTTGTCACCGGGAAGTATTCGAATGAAGTTCTTACGGATTTTTCCTGAAGCGTGAGCTAAGACCTCGTGACCGTTTGGAAGTTCAATCTTGAAGAACGCGTTCGGCAGCGCCTCGTTTACGAGGCCTTCAACTTCGATTGCTTCCTTTTTTGCCAATATATTTTTAGTTCGGTTTACTCTGGTTGTTATCTATTCAACTGTCAGAACTACCGGACCATCCTCCGTAATCGCTACCGTGTGCTCAAAATGACACGAAAGTGCATCATCTTCAGTGACAACGGTCCAGCCGTCGTCAAGTATTCTGGTTTTCCAACCACCAGCATTCACCATTGGTTCAATCGCTAGCACAAGACCAGCCTTTAGTTCCAAACCGTGCCCAGCCGGCCCAAAGTTTGGAATCTGCGGCGGCTCGTGCAGATCCTTACCAATTCCATGCCCCACATACTCACGAACTAATTCGTAAGATTTCGTAAGCACGTGACTCTCGATGGCGTTTGATATGTCGCCAACCCTATTGCCGGACCAAGCTGCTCTTATCCCCATTTCAAGTGATTCACGAGTGGTTTCGATTAGGTCATCCTTCTCACTTGTTGAAGGACCAGCAACCTGCGTTACCGCATGATCGCTGTTGTACCCGTCTACTATCGCTCCACAATCCAGAGTTACCAAATCGCCAGTTTGGACGACCCGGTCACCCGGAATACCATGAACAATCTCTTCATTTATCGATATACACGCCGTAGCCGGGAATCCGTACAAACCCAGAAATCCGGGCTTGGCACCTTCCGATTCGATAGCCCGACGAGCAATGTCATCAAGTTCACGAGTCGTAATACCCTGCTCTAACGCAGCGAACGCTTTCCGTAAGGCAAACGCGACAATCCGCCCGGCCTCGCGCATAATCTCCAGCTCTTGTGCCGATTTCAATATGGCACCTAAAACAGGATTTCCGTTAGTTGCGATTCTGGGCGTCGATTCACCGTTCAAAGAACGACCTCTCTTAGTATATCCCTAAATAAGGAATTAATTCGATTGATTGCCAGATCCAATAGCCTGAGTTAGTTCCTCAAACACTGAATCGGGCGTACCGGTTGCAATAATTTCGATCACGTCGCGGCGTGACTTGTAATAGTTCAGCACAGCTGATGTCAGTTTTTCGTAGACCTTCATGCGGTTCATCACCGCTTCAGGCTTATCGTCATCTCTAACGATTACATCACTACCACACTTGTCGCATACACCTTCCTTAGAAGGAGCATCTGAAACCAAATTATAGGGTGTTTGACACAACTTACACACCGCTCGACTCGAGAGTCGTTTCACCAGCTCGTCGGTATCAACTGACATATGAACAATTTTGTCGATCGGCAAGCCAGCAGCCCCAAGGGATTCGTCGAGTGATTCAGCCTGAACAAGAGTTCGAGGGAATCCGTCGAGTAGTACACCTGCAGGATCGCTAACGTATTTCTGGATCATAGCGATGATGTTCGAGTCAGGAACGTAATCGCCCCTGTCCATGAAATCCTTCGCTAGTAGGCCAAGTTCACTGCCCGCCGCTACTTCAGCTCGCAGCATATCACCGGTTGAAAGGTGCTTCATGCCGGTCGATTCAGCAAGGCGACGTGCCTGTGTGCCTTTGCCCGCGCCTGGCGGACCCATGAGTACGATACGCATTTACGTAGTGACCGCTCTTTAGCGGACAAATCCTTCGTAGTTACGCATTAGCAACTGAGATTCCAGCTGTCGCATCGTGTCGAGTGCAACACCAACCATAATCAGCAGACTTGTGCTCTGCAAAATTGTGGTTGCGTTAGGCAAATTCGTTACCAATTGAGCTAGGTAAGGGAGGATTGCGATGAACCCTAAGAAGAGCGCACCACCCCAAGTGATGCGAAGTACCACTCGCATTAGGTAAATCTTAGTTGGTGGTCCAGGGCGTATACCCGGGACGAAACCACCATTTTTCTGGAGGTTCTCTGCAAGGTTCTGCTGGTTGTGTACTACCAACGTGTAGAAGAACGTGAAGATCACAACAAGCAGGAATACTGCGACCCAGTAAATGGTGCTTGTGGGTCCGAATGAATTCTGGAAGAAGTTAGCGATCGTCGAAATAAATCCGTCGGAACCATCGTTGAAGTAACTGGCGACCACCGAAGGCAGAATCAAGATCGAGAATGAGAAAATCAGTGGAATCATTCCGGCCGCGTTAACACGCAGTGGAATGTTCGTGGCGCCAGATTGTCTATACATTTGACCACCACGGAACACACTACGCCCGTACTGAACAGGAATCTTCCTCTGCGCTTCGGCAAAGTAAACGATCAGATAGACGATAGCAATCGCTATGAATACCAGCATTCCCACTTGGAATACCTGGTCGCGTAACAGCCAAAGTTGTCCAGCAACCTGTGGCAATGTCGAAACAATACCGGCGAAGATAATCAGTGAAATACCGTTACCAATACCCTTTTCCGTTACCAGTTCTCCCATCCAAACCAAAAGCATTGTTCCCGCGGTCATCGCAAACAAAATCGTAAGGGTGTTCAGCGTATCGGCACCAAGACCGATACCGCTGATGGCAGCGCCGCCTGAGCTGCCGAATCCACTAGCGAACAAGTTCAACTGACCAAACCCCTGAAGAAATGCCAATGGAACCGTTAGGTAATGTGTGTACCGGTTTATTGCCTGACGTCCGCCTTCACCTTCCTGAGAAAGATTTTTTAGGGCAGGAATAATCGGAGTCAGAATTTGCAAAATTATTGATGCGGTGATGTATGGATATACACCAAGTGCTGCGATCGAGAGGTTCCTAAGAGCTCCTCCTGAGAAGAGGTCCAAAAAGCCTAGAAGTGGGTTAGCTTCAAATGCTGCAGCCAAAGCCTCGCGGTCAACTCCTGGAACAGGAACGTGTGCGAAAAACCTGAAAATAACCAGAATTCCCAATGTAAAGAGGATTCTGAATCGAAGGTCAGGAATTCGCCATGCATCTGCTGCGGCACGGAACAGTGCCGGAACTGCAGATTCACCGGATTGTTTGGCCTGAGTCATGTTTACTTAGCCGACTTTGCTTTTTTGGCGTGGTCTGCTTTATCTACTTCAATGATGGTTGTGGATCCGCCAGCAGCTTCAATCTTTTCTTTTGCAGATTTGCTGAATGCATGAGCAGAAACGTTTAGCTTCTTCGTAAGTTCGCCATCACCAAGCACCTTTACCCGAGCGTTCTTCTTTCGAACAACACCTGCTTCAACTAGCTTTGCGATGGTTACGTCGGAACCCGCTGCGAAATCATTGAGAGTCTCAAGATTTACAGGAGTTGATTCGACACGGAAGATGTTCGTAAAGCCGCGCATGTGGGGAAGACGTTTGATCAAAGGTAGCTGCCCACCTTCGAAAAGGAACGGTACACTTCCACGCTGCTTCTGCCCCTTTGAACCTCGTCCTGAGAACGTTCCAGTTCCGGATCCGTTACCGCGACCTACGCGCTTTCGATCCCTCTTGGAGTTTTTTGATGGTTTTAGCTGGTGTAGTCCAGGCATATCTAAATTCTTACTGACTCAGTGAACTGACGCATCGAGATACCGATACGTGAGTTATTTAGTTTGTTTCTTCGACGGCAATAAGGTGGATGACCTTGGCGATCATTCCACGTATCTGAGGACTGTCGTTTTTGACGACTTCGTGACGGATTCGGCGGAGTCCGAGCGCCTTCAGCGTAGCCCGCTGATTAGGCTTCGTGCCAATACCACTTCGGAGTTGTGTTATTCGTAATTTTGCCATGATTTATAGGTTCCCTGGAATTACGAAGCTGCTTCGTCTTTAGGTGCACCTGTAGCCTGGACACCCTTGCGTCGCTCAACAGCGGCTACAGGGTCTCGGAGCTGTTCAAGTGCAGCCAATGTGGCCTTGACGATGTTGATTGTGTTGGATGATCCGAACGTCTTTGAAAGTACGTCCTTTACACCAACAGCTTCCATCACGGCTCGAACACCACCACCAGCAATCACACCAGTACCAGGAGCAGCAGGCTTCAACAGCACCTTTGCACCTGAGAACTTTGAAGTGATCTCGTGTGGAATGGTCGGACCATTCAGTTCAATCTTCATCATTGCCTTCTTGGCGTAAGTGGTTCCCTTGCGAACAGCATCAGGAACCGCACCAGCAGCACCTAGAGCAGCACCAACGTTTCCGTTGCCGTCTCCAACTACAACCATTGCGTTAAATGTTAGGTTTCGTCCACCTTTGACCACTTTGGAAACTCTGCGAATCTTTACGACGCGCTCGACGAGACCTGAGTCTTCATCCTCGCGACGAGGTCGACGACCACGCCGTTCGCCCCCAGGTCCGCCGGGGCCACGTCCACCAGATCCACCTGGGCCACGTCCGCCGCCAGGGCCACGTCCACCAGATCCACCTGGGCCACGTCCGCCGCCAGGGCCACGTCCACCAGATCCACCTGGGCCACGTCCGCCGCCGCTTGGGCCGCGACCACCACCGGCGTTTCCACCGCGATTATCGTTCTGTGTGGTCATTTAGAAGCTAAGTCCTTCTGAACGGGCAGCATCGGCTAACGCCTTAACCCGACCGTGATATTTGTATCCACCTCGATCAAATACGACCTTGGTGATTCCAGCTGCGAGCGCTTTTTTAGCAACAACTGTGCCAACAGCCTTCGCAACATCTGTCTTTACGTCATCCAGTTTGAGTTCGATCGAACCAGCCGCAGCCAAAGTGTGCCCTCGGTCGTCGTCGATCACCTGCGCGTAGATGTGATTGCTGCTTCTGAAAACAGCAAGTCTCGGTCGATCAGCAATACCGCGTACGTTCTTACGAACACGCCTATGCCTAACCCACCGTTTTCGAGTGTCAAATTTTCTGTTACCCATTGTTACACACCAGCTCCAGCGGTCTTACCTGCCTTGCGGCGGATGACTTCATCAGAGTATTTAATACCCTTACCCGTGTATGGGTTTGGCTTTCGCACCTTGCGAATTTGAGCAGCCTGCTCGCCAACGTCTTCTTTGCTCGGACCAGTGATGTCTATAAAGTTCTGACCATCAGCGGTGAGCGTGTTGGTGCCGATCGGCTCGACCGGTACGGAGTGCGAGTAGCCGACGTTGACTTCCAAAGCCTTGCCCTTTTGCTGAACTCGGTAACCAGTACCAATCAACTCAAGTCGCTTCGAGAAGCCTTCAGCACAACCGATAACCATGTTGTTCAACAGGCTTCGGGTGAGACCGTGAAGTGATCGCTGCGCAGGCTCGTCGTTAGGACGTGCGACAGTGATAATTCCATCGTTCAATTCGATTTTCATCGTAGCCGGCAGAGTGCGTATTAGCTCTCCAACCTTCCCTTTAACCGATACCGTCGTCCCATCAACTTTTACGTCGACGCCACTTGGCACAATTATTGGTGCTTTTCCTATTCGAGACACTTTAGATCTTCTCTCGTAAATTCTTCAGTTCTGGCCCATAAATGACCAGAGTTGACTTATTTGCTGTCCTACCAGATGTAGAAGAGCAGTTCTCCGCCAACACCTTGGCGACGGGCTTGCTGGCCCGTCATAACGCCTTTGGACGTAGACATAAATGCCACACCAAGGCCGCCAAAGTACCGTGGTACTTCGTTTTTGCCTACGTAAACCCTTAGACCAGGTTTACTTACGCGTTTGAGCCCCTGAATTACAGGAGTCTTGTCTTCGTAGTATCGAAGTTGAACACCGATTTTTTTCTCGGCTGATTCAACATCGATTGCCCCGAAACTTAAGATAAACCCTTCGTCAACCATGAGCTTCAATAGTGAAGACTTCATTCGTGAAGCAGGGAGTTCAAGTGATTCATGTCGTACCTGAACCGCGTTGCGGATTCGGGTGAGCATGTCGGCTATGGGATCTGTTACTGGCACTCTGATCGATTCTCTCGGTAGTTAGTGGCTATTACAGGCTTCCCTTGCGGATTCCAGGCAGTTCGCCCTTCAGCGCAAGTTCGCGGAATGTGATTCGGGATAGGCCAAAGAAACGCATGTAACCGCGTGGTCGACCTGTTACGGCACAACGGTTGCGCAATCGGACTGGTGCTGAATTTCGAGGTAGCTTCGCCATTTCCTGACGCGCTGTAAATCGTTCTTCAGCAGTTCGCTTGATGTCGACCGAGATCGTCCGAAGTTCTTTTCTAACTTCAGCATTTGCGTCAACCAATTTCTGGCGGCGCTTTTCTCTTTCGATCATCGACTTCTTAGCCAATACAGATATCTCCAGGTCGTTTAGAGGGCCCCAACGGGCTCATCGACACGCGCAAATGGCATGCCGAGTAGTTCGAGGAGACGTCGCCCCTCTTCATCGCTGTTCGCAGTAGTGACAAACGTCAACTGCAATCCTCGCATTCGATCGATCTCATTATAATCAATCTCAGGGAATGTCGACTGATCGCGCATCCCTAGAGAGTAGTTACCTCGACCATCGAATGAAGTTCGGCTTATGCCTCTGAAATCACGTACACGAGGTAGCGTGATGTTCACAAAGCGATCGTAGAACTGCCACATCCGTATTCCACGCAATGTCACAGATGATCCGATCACCGAACCTTCTCGAAGTTTGAAGTTAGCAATCGAAACCTTAGCTCGATTTTCAGTTGGCTTCTGGCCGGTGATCTTCTGGAGATCGCCAACCGCAGCACCAACTGCCGAGTTGCTATCGAGAGCTTCACCCAAACCAATGTTCAGCACAATCTTAGCGATCTGCGGAACTTGCATAGTATTTTGGTAACCAAATTCACGAGTCAACACTTCAACCACGTCGTCGCGATATAACTGCTTCATCCGCGGAACATCAGCCACGACCACAGATTTTTTAGCTTTTGCACTAGGCTTAGCTTCAGCTGCGGCTTTAGTAGCTGCTGGTTTCTTTGCGGCAGGCTTTTTAGCGGTTGGTTTCTTTGCTACTACCTTTTTAGCTACCGGCTTTTTGGCCCGAGCTTTCTTTGCAGTAGGTTTAGAAGCCTTTGCCTCTACAGCCTGTTCGTCGTTGTTACCGTCAGGAGCGTTTGCCACTCTTGACCACCCTAACTTTCGTCCCGTCTTCGAGGACCTTCTGACCAGCACGACCGGCGAGGCCAGTCTCTGGATCAATGAGCATTACATTAGAAAGTGCGACCGTAGCCTCACCTTGGACCATACCGGTCTGTGCTATTCCTGGTTGTGCTTTCACATGGCGAGTAACCATATTCACGCCTTCAACCATTACTCGATTCTTCTCGGGGAAGACTCGAATCACAGATCCACGCTTGCCTTTATCTTTTCCGGAGATGACAAGTACTTCGTCATCTTTCTTAATTCGTGACTGACTCATTGGTTACAGAACCTCCGGTGCCAGCGATACGATGCGCATGAACTTCTTATTACGAAGTTCACGTGCTACCGGGCCAAATATTCGAGTTCCACGAGGGTTTTCATCGTCGCCGATGATTACGCATGCGTTGTCGTCGAATCGAATGTACGAACCGTCTGCTCGCCTTACTTCCTTAGAAGTTCGAACCACTACGGCCTTCACAACCTGGTGCATCTTTACGGTGCCACCGGGCTGTGCATCTTTAACTGTGCAGGTGATTACATCACCCAAGCTGGCGTAACGACGCGCACTCCCTCCGACGATGTTGATGCAAAGCACCTCACGCGCGCCAGAGTTGTCGGCAACTTTCAGTCGTGTCTCTCGCTGAATCATCTCTAGTCCTCAGACTCTTCGGTTGCTGCTGCGCCCGTAAGCTCAGCTTCACCAACAATGTCGGAAGGCTGTACCTCAGCAACATCCACTTTGTCGAGGATATTGACCAAGCGCCAACGCTTAGTCTTTGAGATAGGTCGGCTTTCCTCGATCAATACTCGGTCGCCTACTGTCGCTGAGTTGCTTTCGTCGTGAACGACGAACTTGGTCAACTTGCGGCGAGCCTTCTTATAAATACGGTCACGTTGTAACCAAGAAACGCCTACTATGACGCTCTTGTCGTTCTTATCTTTCAGAACAGTGCCGGTTTGCTGTTTGCGCGCCAACCTATTCTCCTTCTGCCGTTACGGCAGCCTCTGCGGCTTCCAAGTTTAGGGTAATCGAACGTTCTCGAATCACTGTCTTGATGCGCGCAATTGCTTTTCGTGTGTTGCCTAGTTCGTTAGTGTTCGTCAACTGCATCGTCGCCTTGCGGAACCTGAGGTTCATCAAAGCACGCTCCTGATCACCGAGCTCTTTTACGAGTTCAGTGTCATTCAGTTCTCTTACATCGCTAATACGCATCGTTAGTCAGTTCCTGCCTGATGAAGCTCACACTCTGTGAGCAGTATCGGGCAACCTTAATATTCTTCACTCCGTGCAACGATCTTGGTCGGAATACTCAGCTTGTGAGCTGCTCGTCGAAGAGCCTCTCGAGCCAGATCTTCCGGAACGTCGGCCATTTCGTAGAGCATTCGCCCTCGTCGAACAACCGCAACCCAATGATCAACAGCGCCCTTACCACCACCCATGCGGGTTTCAGCAGGCCGTGAGCTGACAGGCTTGTCTGGGAACAATCGCACCCAAACCTGACCACCACGCTTCACGTAACCGGTAATAGCACGTCGAGCAGCTTCAATCTCTCGAGCAGTAACCCATCCTGGGCTTTCTGCTTTGAGTCCAAAATCTCCGTACACCAGTGTTGAACCCTTGGTACGAATACCGTTCATTCGGCCACGGTGCTCTTTTCTAAATTTAGTTCGCTTTGGTTGAAGCATTACTTCTTACCACCACCTGTCTGCCCAGACTTCTTCGAAGAAGAGCCTCGTCCGCCGCCTGACGACTTCTTGCCATCCTGTCCGCCTTGACCTTGGCCCTCTTGGGCTGCGCCCATTGAGAGTCGAGCCATCGAGCGAGCTCGCAGGTTCTCAGCTGAAGGAATCATGTCACCTGTGTAAATCCAGACCTTGATTCCAATCACACCGAAAGTCGTCTTTGCTTCAGATACAGCGAAGTCGATTTGGGCCCGCAACGTGTGAAGCGGCGTTCGACCTTCCTTCTGTTTATCAGTTCGAGCGATTTCTGCACCGCCGAGACGTCCAGAAACAACAACCTTGATTCCCAATGCGCCCGACTGCATCGTGCGCTGCATTGCCATCCGTACCGCACGCCTGTAGGCGACACGACGTTCGAGTTGCTCAGCAATAGACTGACCAACCAAAGTTGCATCGAGTTCAGGCTGACGAATTTCTTGAATATTTAGGCGTGATCGCTTCGCTGTGAGCTTTTCGAGATCTCCTCGAAGTTCATCGACGCGCGTACCACCTCGTCCGATAATGATTCCAGGACGAGCAGTATTGATCGTTACGACCAAATCCTGTGCACCTCGTTCAATTTCTACTCGCGAAATCGCGCCAGACTCTGCATATTGATCGTTGATCAGTCCGCGAATCTTCTGGTCTTCTTCAGTAAGACGTCGGTAGTCCGAACTCTTACTTGCAAACCAGTGTGCTCGCCAATCCTGTACGCCGCCGAGTCGGAAGCCGATCGGGTGTGTTTTTTGACCCATATCTAAATTCTTACCTCGTCGACTTCAATGGTTACATGTGAGGTTGGACGGTCAAACGCACCGACACGACCTCGAGCCTTTGGCCTGAAGCGTCGAACCCAAGTTGCCTTGTCAGCGGTGATGCGAACGATTTTCAAGTCATCGCGTGACTGGAGATCGTTGTTCTCAGCGTTGGCAGTAGCTGCCTTGAGAATCTTCAGGATTTCGGCAGCAGCAGGACTGGTCATGAATCGAAGCATTGGGAATGCGTCGAGAACCATCTTGCCACGGATTTGATCTATTACAAGCCTAAGCTTGTAATCAGAAATACCTACGTTTTTTGTTCTTGCTATCGCCATGACTAACCTGTTGTCCTATCGGATCTACCGATGTGGCCACGGAAGGTACGAGTCGGTGCAAATTCACCGAGCCTGTGCCCAACCATATTTTCAGTCATGAGGACGGGAATGAATCGACGACCGTCGTGAACAGCAACCGTTAGACCAACCATTTCAGGCATGATCATCGAGGCACGCGCCCAAGTTCGGATCACGTTACGTGAACCTACAGCTTGAGCAGCTGCTACCTTTTTCATCAGTTTTGGGTCGACGTATGGACCCTTTTTGATTGACCGTGACATCTTTAGTCTCGACAGCCAGAAACCTTATCGGTCTCTAGCGGTCATACCTCCGCCTCAGAATAAATTTATTGGTCTTCTTGTTTCGGCGCGTGCGTTTACCAAGGGCAGGCTGACCCCAAGGAGTCTTAGGACCTGGCATACCAATACCGGATCGGCCTTCACCACCACCATGCGGGTGAGCATCCGGGTTCATTGCTGAACCTCGTACACTTGGACGACGACCGCGATGACGGTTCCGACCAGCTTTACCCAGTTTTTCATTCTTATGGTCCAGATTAGAAACCTGTCCCACAGTTGCCAAACAATTGCTTAGCAATCTTCGCATTTCACCCGATGGAAGTCGGATGAGCGTGTAACCCGATTCGTGCGCCATGACCTGAGCAACCGCACCGGCGCTCTTGACCATCTGGCCACCATTGCCAGGTGTTACCTCAACGTTGTGTATAAGCGTACCTGTTGGAAGAGTTCCCAGAGGACGAGAGTTACCCGTAGTTACAGGTACATCTTCACCACTAGCAACGGTGTCACCAACCGTTACTCCGTTAGGGGCAACGATGTATCGCTTAATACCATCTTCAAACAATACGAGTGCGATCCGAGCCGTCCGGTTTGGATCGTACTCAATAGACATAACTGTTGCCGTGCCGGCTTTGTCGCGCTTGAAGTCGACAATTCTGTAACGACGTTTGTGACCACCACCGCGGTGTCGAACTGTTATTCGACCACGGTTGTTTCGCCCACCGGTCTTTTTGATTATTCCGAGCAAAGACTTTTCAGGTTTGCTCCTCGTGATGTCCTTATAGTCATCAGCGACCGTATCGCGACGACCAGGAGACGTGGGCTTATATTCCTTAAGTCCCATTTACTATGCTCCCTCGAACAATTGAATGGTATCGCCGGCCTTCAATGAAACAATTGCTTTCTTCCAGTCGGGCTGCTTCGACGGTCGTTGACCATATCGCTTTACTTTGCCAGGAACAGTCAGGGTGTTGACCTTGATTACCTTGACATCGAATGCCCATTCAACTGCTTTCGCAATATCGTGTTTGCTTGCGCCTGAGTCAACTTCAAATACGTAGCGACCCATTTCGCCGAGAAGAGTGCTCTTCTCAGTAATGATCGGACGTCGTAATACTTTGGCGAGGGACATTATTCCTTGCCTCCGGATTCGCCCAAGAGACTATCGATAGCCGCTAGAGCGTCCTGCGTAATGATTAGGTTAGGAGTGCTAACTGTCTCCAACGGGTTCATGAGAGAAGCTGCCTGTACTTCAACGCCAGGAATGTTGTTAGCCGACTTGACCACGTTCTGGTCAGTCGAACCGATAACGATAAGCGTTCGACCTTTCAGCTCAAAGGCATTTACCATGTCTTTGATTACGCTGCTCTTAGGAGCCTTAAGGCTCAGTGAGTCGAGGATTATCAATGCCTCGTCTCTGATTTTCTCAGATAAAGCAACCCGAAGTGCCTGGCGACGCATTTTCTTAGGAAGCCGCTGTCGGTAACTTCGCGGGTGCGGGCCATGAGCTACACCACCGCCCTTGAGGAGCGGAGATTTACGGCTGCCTTGACGAGCCTGACCAGTCCCCTTCTGCGGACGAATCTTCCTAGTCGAGAAACTTACTTGATTCCGTTGCTGAGTGTCTTGGGTTCCACGACGCTTGTTGGCCTGTTGGGCTGTTACGACCTGATGAAGGAGAGCGTCGTTACTCTCAGCTCGCCATACCTTGTCACTTGCAGCGACAGATCCGACGATTTTACCGTTGTTATCTTGTACTTGCAGATCCATTATTTACCCTGCCTCTCGATTCGAACGATTCCGTTCTTAGCACCAGGAATCGATCCTCGAACTAGAACCACGTTCTTCTCGATATCAGCAGCTACGACCCGAAGGCCTTTTACTGTTTTCGTGTCGACACCATAGTGACCAGCCATTTTTTGTCCTGGCCATACACGTCCCGGCGATGTACCTGCACCGATTGAACCCGATGAACGGTGCCGGGAGGTTTGCCCGTGAGTCTTAGGGCCACCAGCAAAGTTCCACCGGCGTACAACACCAGAGAAACCCTTGCCCTTAGAAGTGCCAATCACTTTGATCGACTCTCCAATTTCAAATATGTCAGCTTTCAATTCCTGACCAACTTCGAACTCAGCGAGGTCATCCACACTAAATTCTTGCAGGTGTGAGAAATTTCCACCTGACCGAGCTTGGTGCCCCGCCTCAGCCTGATTCAGCTTGCTGGCGGCAAGGAATCCGATTTGTACGGCTTCATAGCCGTCACGAGCGTGTGTCTTCACCTGAGTGACGACACACGGCCCGACCTCGACTGCCGTAACTGGCTCTGCAGTTCCGTCATCGTGGTAGTAGGTTGTCATTCCGATCTTACGACCGAGAAGTCCAGCGATAGTCATTTTCGTTTTCTTGCTTACCGTTTACTATTTGGCTCTAGAGCTTGATAGCGATATCGACGCCAGCGGGAACGTTGAGTCGTGTTAGCGAATCAATCGTCTTCGAGCTAGGCTCGAGGATGTCGATAAGACGCTTGTGCACACGAAGCTCAAAGTACTCACGAGAGTCCTTGTGAACGTGAGGCCCTCGAATTACCGTGAACCGGCGCTTTGCTGTAGGCAAAGGAACCGGCCCTGCAGTTTGGGCACCTGTACGCTCGGCAGTTTCCATAATCTGCTGAGCCGAGATGTCCAATACTCGGTGATCGAACGCTTTTAGGACGATTCGTATTTTCTGTCCTGGCATTCTCTAATTTCCTGACACTTTCTCTGCAACGTTCTTCGGTACTGCCGAGTAGTGATCCAGCTCCATAGAGAAGCTGGCACGCCCGGTAGTTAGCGAACGAACATGCGTGGCGTACTGGAAGGTTTCCGCAAGCGGGATAAACGCATGAATTACCTGCGTGATCCCACGGACTTCCATGTTCTGAACCTGAGAACGCCTGGAATTCAAATCTCCAAGTACATCACCAAGGTATTCAGAAGGAGTAATAACTTCGATCTTCATAATCGGCTCAAGAAGAGCAGGTTTGCCCTTCGCCATTGCGGACTTGAATGCCATAGAGGCAGCCACTTTGAAAGCCATTTCAGAAGAGTCAACGTCGTGATGCGAACCATCTACAAGCACTGCCTTCATATCGACCACCGGATATCCAGCGATCACACCTGAACGAGCAGCCTCACGGAAGCCCTGTTCAATTGGCCTGAAGTACTCACGAGGTAGAGTCGAACCAGTAATTTCAGATTCAAACAACAACCCTGTACCCGGCTCAACAGGCTCAAGTCGAAGTGTGCAGTCACCGAACTGTCCGTGACCACCTGTCTGTTTGACCAATTTACCTTGGGCAGTTGCAGCCTTGGTAACGGTCTCACGGTAGGCCACTCGAGGAGCGCCAACCGTTGCATCTACATTGAATTCTCGTCGCATTCGTTCAACGATTACGTCGAGGTGAAGTTCACCCATTCCAGCAAGAATGACCTGACCACTTTCTTCATCGCTTGAAACGACAAGGGTAGGGTCTTCATCAGCCAGTCGAACCAATGCGGTCGACATCTTCTCTTGGTCAGTTCGAGTTTTAGGTTCAACCGCAACAGAAAGAACTGGTTCTGGGAACGAAATTTGTTCAAGCGAAATCTGTGCGTTCTGTGGACAGAGAGTCTGACCGGTGATCGTGTCCTTAAGACCGATCGCAGCGACGATTTCACCTGGGCCAGCGAACTTCTTCTCTTCACGAGAGTCGGCATGCATGACCATTAGTCGACCGATTCGCTCTTTCGAACGAGTGCTCGAGTTATAAATATTTACGCCCGACTCTAAGATTCCAGAGTAAACCCGTAGGTATACAAGCCGACCAACGTGGGGGTCGGTCACAACCTTGAAAGCAAGAGCAGACATAGGGTCGTCGATTGAAGGCTGTCGTGTGAGCTCAATTGACTCGTCGGCAGGGTCAACACCCTTTATTGCGTCAACGTCGAGCGGAGAAGGAAGGTAGTCGATAACAGCGTCGAGCAGTGGATGTACACCACGGTGCTTGAGTGCTGAACCTACACATACAGGGAATATCTTAAGTTCGATTGTTGCCTTACGAAGAGCAATCTTAAGCTCTTCATTTGAGATTTCCTCTTCTTCGAGGAACTTCTCCATAAGAGCATCATCGGTTTCAGCAACCTTCTCAATAAGGTGCTGACGTGCCTCTTCAGCAGCTTCCACGTACTCAGCAGGAATATCTATTAGCGTGTGCTCTACAGCTTCTGCTTCTTCGTAGTAGTAAGCCTTCTGACCAACGAGGTCGACCAGACCACTAAATTCAGATTCAGCACCCATGGGCATCTGTATAGGAACAGCGTTTGCGCCAAGTCGCTCGTGAACAGTCTTCACAGCGTAGTCAAAATCTGCTCCAAGACGATCCATCTTGTTAACAAAGATCATGCGAGGAACGTTGTAAGTGTCGGCCTGGCGCCAGACTGTCTCTGATTGTGGCTGCACACCCGAAACAGATTCGAGTACCACTACACCACCGTCGAGCACACGTAGCGAACGCTCTACTTCAGCTGTGAAGTCAACGTGACCCGGGGTGTCAATAATGTTGACCTGATGGCCATCCCACTGGGCGTTGGTAGCAGCTGAACCGATCGTGATTCCACGCTCGCGTTCAAGCGACATGAAGTCCATAACGGTCGTGCCCTCATCGATGTTACCGATCTTGTAAGTCTCACCCGTAAAGAAGAGCACGCGCTCTGTCACAGTGGTCTTACCAGCATCGATATGGGCGATAAAGCCTATATTTCGAACCTTTTTCAGGTCGATTTTTTTTTCAGATGTAGTTGTCATCTCGAAGTTGCCATTCGTTCCGTCCCCGTGCCATGAAATTAGGCATCGGAGCGGTTTTGCGGCTGATTAAATTTTGCCGGGTCCTACCAGCGGTAATGTACGAACGCCCTGTTGGCTTCGGCCATTCTGTGTAGGTCCTCGCGCTTCCTAACGGCGGTTCCACCACCTCGGGAAGCTTCTAGTAGTTCTGTGTATAGACGATCAGCTATGGGACTACCCGAACGCTCTCGGGCAGCTGTGATCAGCCATCGTTGAGCTAGTGCACCACGACGTTCTGGTCGGACTTCAACCGGCACCTGGTAAGTAGCACCACCAACACGGCGAGGCTTTACTTCGAGTGCAGGCATTGCGTTTCGTACTGCCTGATCAAAAACTTCCAAGGCAGGCCTGTCGGTTTCTTGTTCGAGTTTTTCAAGGGCTTCGTACATTGCCCGCTGAGCAACCGATTTTTTTCCACCAATCATTAAGCGATTGATGAATCGGGTGAGTTCCACACTCCCATAGAGGGGGTCCGGAGCTATTTGCCTGCGCTGAGCGCGGCGCCTGCGTGCCATGAATTTACCTTTGTATTTTCGCTATTTGAGTTTGACAAAATAATATCTCTGACAAACTAAGCCGCCTACCCTATAAACCAGACAGGCGGTCGTTTTTGTAAAAGATTTTTAGTATTTAACTCTTTGAAGTACCGTATTTACTACGCCCACGCATTCGCCCTTCAACACCCGATGTGTCGAGCGTTCCACGGACAATGTGGTAACGCACACCCGGGAGATCAGGAACCTTACCGCCCCTAATAAGGACAACAGAGTGCTCCTGAAGGTTGTGACCTTCGCCCGGGATGTAAGCAGTTACTTCCATCCCGTTGCTCAATCGGACTCGAGCTACTTTACGAAGAGCCGAGTTAGGCTTCTTCGGCGTAACAGTTCGAACCTGAAGGCAAACGCCGCGTTTTTGTGGGCTACCCTTTTTTAGTTCTACTTGCTGACTCGAGAATGAGTTAAATGCAACTCTTAAGGCAGGAGTCTTAGGCTTACGCCTCTTCTGCTTACGTGAGTTCCGCACCAATTGGTTAATCGTGGGCAAATTATCGTCCAGAAAAAAGGTCACAAGAAGGTGTGCCCAACCGATATTGATCAGGCCACGAAGAGTAAGTATACGAACGGTCACCCTGGCAAGTCAACGAGAATTAACACCTTTTAACGAATAATGGTGCGATGGCGCGCCATTCGTATTCAAAGGTTGTGAAATTCAACACAAACGAATACCCTTGGGTGCTTGGCAATCGCAGCCTGTAACGTCAACAGTGACAATGACCACGCGCGAGCGGAAGCTAAAACAGCGCAAAGCCTGAACGGGCATGCTACTGAAACCGGGTGTATTTTATTGAGTTCCATTGCCCTTCTAGGGTTTGAAGATTCAGAGTCTGAACGCCTTTCGGCAGGGCTAAGTGCGCTCGATCCCTCTCTAAAACTCGTTAAGTTCACGCCTGATACGAGCAAAGATGAGCTGGCTTCAAGTGTTGAAGGCGCTATTGTGTGGGGCAGTGGCACTGGGCTAGTGGGCCCTTCTGGCATCGTTCATGCTGCAGCTGATGCCGGCGTTCCGGTGGTTGCGGTGCTTACGGTGGTTGATCTTGAAGGAATTAATGCCGCACGCGAAGAAATCGAAGTCTGCTTTCTTCCATGCACCGCTGAAGAGATTTCGGTTCGCCTGAGCATCGCGATGGCGAGAAACACTCCGGCTGAAGTAGCCAACATGATTATTCATGGCGATTTGGTTATCGATTGCGATCGATACGAGGTCGTTCTCAAGGGTCGCAAGGTCGACCTTACATACAAGGAATACGAACTACTAAAATATCTGGCTTCGAATCCAGGACGGGTGTTCAGTCGTGAATCCTTGCTGCGAAGTGTTTGGGAATACGACTACTTCGGCGGAACCCGCACAGTCGATGTCCATATCAGGCGACTCCGCAGCAAAATCGACGATGTGTCGAACAAATTCATCGAAACACAGTGGAACGTTGGATATCGATTCCGCCCACCGGGGATAGCCAACTAATATTCAAGCGGGATCCGAAACGACTAAACAATCCAGTCTTACTGAAAATGTAAGAAACTGAAACAAATCGGTAACAGGATGCGCGTGCATCGTGCGCGTACGGGAGCAATATAAGTAGTCGGAGTTTTTAGTTGATCAATTAGGAATCCTGTTAGCACACATTACAGAATTGACAAAACAGCAACATTTTTCAATACTCAACTTTCGGTCAAAATTAGAACAACCGGAATTTCGAACGGTTCTTACCGCTTCCAAAATACTTTAGCCGCTATATGACACAGACACCCGAAAACACCCCGAAGAAACCTGATGAAGAGGCGATCAAGTACGTCTTGATGTCGGCGCGCGAGCACGATGTTAAGTTCATCCGTCTGTGGTTCACCGATATTTTGGGAACGCTCAAGGGCTTCGCTATTACTATTGACGAACTCGAAGGCGTGATGCAAAACGGTGCTAGCTTCGATGGCGCTTCTATCGAGGGGCTAACTCGGGCCGACGAGTCGGACATGGTCGCCATGCCTGACCCATCAACGTTCCAAGTTCTACCATGGCGACCGAGCACCGACGCTGTTGCTCGAATGTTCTGTGATATCGAAACCCCTCTTGGGGATCCGTCAGTTGCCGACGGAAGACAAGTTCTCCGACGCAACCTTGTCAGGGCAGCTGATATGGGATTCACATTTTATGTAGCGCCAGAGATCGAGTATTACTACGAAACAGACGAACCTGTCCAAAACAATCGCAGCGGGTACTTCGACCAGACTTCTGAGTTTGGTATCGGCGAAGATCTACGCCGCGACACTGTTCTGACCCTTGAAAAAATGGGCATTCCCGTGAAGCACAGCCACCACGAAGTTGGAGCCGGACAACACGAGATTGATCTACGTCACACAAACGCTTTGACTATGGCTGATTCGATTATTACTTTTAAGGTGATTGCAAAAGAATTGGCGGCACCAACAGGTGCCCTTGCCACGTTCATGCCTCGACCATTTGGCGATCGCCACGGATCGGGAATGCACACACACATGTCGTTATTCAATGGTGGCGACAACGCGTTCTTCAGTGCTGACGACGAAATAAACCTATCTGAGACTGGCCGACACTTCATCGCTGGACTCATGCGCCACGCTGCCGACATCTGCGTTGTAACCAACCAGTGGGTCAATTCGTACAAGCGCCTCCTCCCGGGTCTGGAAGCACCGATTTTCGCTTCGTGGACAACTGGAAACTTTGGCGATCTCATTCGCATTCCAAGTTACCGACCGGGTCGCGAAGAGAGCATTCGGCTCGAATACCGCGCTCCCGATCCAGCGGCCAACCCTTATTTACTATTCTCGGTTCTGCTTGCTGCAGGCCTTGATGGCATCGAAAACAAACTGCCACTACCTGAGCCACTCGATAACGACGTTTTTCAAATGTCGGATTCTGAGCTGAGCGAGCGTGGTGTGGCACGCCTGCCTCGAACACTTGATGAAGCAATTCGTCTTGCGGAGAGGAGCGAGTTGCTCAAAAAAGCACTCGGTTCGACCGTGATGTCGAATTTCCTCGCTAACAAGCGGCTCGAATGGCAGGAGTTCAGCAATACAGTTACCGATTACGAACTGGCGAGATATCGACACTTGTAAAACAGCGGTCTATCTTGAAACCATTTGATCTTCGTACTAGGAGAAACATGACCGAAGTCCGGAATAATTTTGAATCGCATCTGGGTGAATCCCAGCCAGATTTCAAGCTACCAGATTTTTCTGATATAGCTGAAAACGGGTTGTACGTTCCAGAACTGGAACGAGACGCCTGTGGTGTCGGCATGGTTGCCAACATTACTGGAGCTCAATCTCATGAGATTATTGATCAAGCACTAGAAGTACTGGTCAATCTCGGGCATCGAGGAGCTGCCGGAGCCGACCCTTTAACGGGTGACGGCGCAGGTATCACGATTCAAATGCCCGACGCGTTCATGCGCGAAGTCGCGGCTGAGGAAGGGTTTGAACTCCCTGCCGCACGTCGATTCGGCGTAGCAATGTGCTTCCTGCCAGTTGATGACGAACTGAATTCAGCAGCACGTGCATCACTCGAATCATCTGCTACCGACAACGGTATGGCGATTCTTGGTTGGCGCGAAGTTCCAACCGACCCCAGTGTTATCGGTATTACTGCGCAAGCAATCATGCCGAAGATTGCTCAATTATTTGTATCTGCACCCGAGGGTGTTGAAGGCGACGACCTCGAACGAGTTCTGTATCTCGCTCGAAAGACGACAGAGAAAAACTTCGTCGATAGCGAATCTGATCCAGAGACTAAGCAGACTCTCCTCCGAGAGTTCTACGTTAGCTCGTGGTCGTCTCGCACACTGATCTACAAGGGCATGCTGCTGGTCGACCAGCTTGGCAAGTTCTACCTAGATTTAGCGAATGAACGCATGGTTAGCGCGTTCGGTCTGGTCCACTCACGTTTCTCTACTAACACTCTTGGTTCATGGAAGCTCGCTCACCCTTACCGAATGCTTGCGCACAATGGTGAGATCAATACGGTTCGTGGTAACCGAAACTGGATGCAGGCTCGTGAGCGCAGCATCGAATCGCCTTTGTTTGGCGACAAAATCAACCAGCTCACACCTATTTGTGAATCTGACGACCCGTCCGATACCGCTTCACTCGACAACGTGTTCGAACTGCTGCGCATGACTGGCCGATCGGTTGAACACACTGCCGCAATGATGATGCCTGCCGCATGGCACGGTCACGAATCAATGCCGCAGAACGTAAAAGATTTCTACGAATTCCACGGCAACGTTATGGAGCCTTGGGACGGCCCGGCAATGATTGTTTTCACCGATGGTGACGCGGTTGGTGCAGTGCTCGACCGAAACGGTCTTCGGCCTTTCCGCTACTGGGTAACTAAAGACGATCTCTTGGTGATGGCTTCGGAATCCGGTGTATTGAACATCGACCCCGACCGCATCAAGTACCGCTCGCGTCTCGAGCCGGGACGCATGTTCCTAATCGATTTCGAAGAACAGCGAATCGTCCAGCCTGATGAAGTAGCGCAGCGTATCGCTTCTGAGAATCCTTACGGTGAATGGCTCGAAGAAAATCGAGCAACCATCGAAACTCTTCCAGACGCAGAAAACGTTCCTGAGCCAGATGTCGAGACTCTCGTTAGCCGCCAGATGGCTTTCGGCTACTCACGTGAAGACCTTCACATGCTCATTCGCCCAATGGCGATTACAGGTCACCAGCCTCAGGGTTCGATGGGTAATGACGCACCTTTGGCGGTTCTATCCGATAAGCCACAGAACATGTTTGCCTACTTCAAGCAGGCGTTTGCACAGGTTTCTAACCCGCCACTCGACGCTATTCGCGAAAAGCTCATTACTCAGCGCGCCGTACCTGCTGGACGACGTCCAAACATCTTCGAAACGACTGCTGCACACTGTCGCATGCTCCGCATCGATCATCCGATTCTAAGGAACTCGGAGCTGGCGAAGATCAAAGCTTCGACCGTTCCCGGTGTGAAAGCAAAGACCATATCTACTCTCTTCCCTGTTTCAGGTGGAGCAGAAGCACTCGATGCCGCACTCGTTAGGATCCGCCAAGAAGCAAGTCAGGCGATCGAAGACGGATACACGCTATTAATCTTGTCTGACCGAGGCGTCGATAGTGAAAACTCTTTAGTACCGTCGCTTCTCGCAACAGGTGCTGTTCATCATCACTTGATCAGAGAACGCAACCGCGCCCAGGCCGACATCATCGTCGAATCTGGTGAGCCACGCGAAGTGCATCACTTCGCAACACTCTTCGGTTACGGTGCATCAGCGATCAACCCATATTTGGCATTAGAGACCATTATTGGTCTTCGGCTAAGCCCGACTGCTGAAGAAAATATTCCATCTCAGGACACGGCAGAAGAGAACTTCCGAGAAGCTATCGAAGAAGGCGTTGTGAAGACGATGGCCAAGATGGGTATTTCTACCCTTCAGGGCTACATCGGTGCACAGGTATTCGAGGCTCTAGGCCTATCGCAGGAACTTGTTGCTGAATACTTCACTTGGACCGTTTCACGCATCAGCGGAATCGGTATAAGCCAGATCGCTATTGACATGCTTGCCAACCATTCTCGAGCTTACTCACCGGACAACATTCCGTCGAACCTCAAGCTTGATCTTGGTGGTCTCTACCTTTGGCGATCCACTGGCGAACGTCACATGTGGAATCCCGAGACGATCTCTCTATTGCAGGATGCCGTAACGCGTAACGATTCCGATACGTTCAGGCAGTTCGAGTCTGCGTCTAACGACGAAGACAACGAACACATCACGATCAGGAACATGCTGGAGCCAATCTTCGGAGATGAAATTCCCATCGATGAAGTGGAGCCAGCTTCGGTAATTGCCGAACGCTTCGCAACCGGAGCAATTTCACTTGGCTCTATAAGTCGTGAGGCTCACGAAACGCTTGCCATTGCAACCAACCGTATCGGTGCTCGATCGAACACCGGAGAAGGTGGTGAAGACCCCGAACGCTTTGTGCTGGACAATAACGGCGACGACCGTTCAAGTGCAGTGAAGCAGGTTGCTTCAGGTCGATTCGGTGTAACTACAAATTACCTGACGAACGCCAAGGATCTTCAGATCAAGATGGCGCAGGGAGCGAAGCCTGGTGAAGGTGGAGAAATTCCTGGTAGAAAGATCTCGGATTACATCGCTTATATAAGGAAGACAACTCCGGGTGTAGAGCTAATCTCACCTCCGCCGCACCATGACATTTATTCGATTGAGGATCTGGCTCAGCTGATTCACGACCTAAAGAACGTCAACCCCGACGCCCGAGTTCACGTGAAACTCGTTTCTGTGGCTGGCGTTGGAATCATTGCAGCGGGTGTAGCTAAAGGTAAGGGCGATGTTGTTCTTATCTCAGGCGACTCCGGTGGTACCGGTGCATCACCTCTAAGCTCGATTCGTCACGCCGGATTGCCTTGGGAGCTTGGACTTGCTGAAACTCAACAGGTTCTGGTTGCTAATGGTCTTCGTGACCGAATCGTTGTTCAGACCGACGGCCAGATGAAGACGTCTCTTGACGTTCTAGTCGCTGCGCTATTGGGTGCCGAAGAATGGGGTATCGCAACAGGAGCTCTCATTTCGATGGGTTGCATTATGTTGCGCAAGTGTCACCTCAACACCTGCTCAGTTGGTGTTGCGACTCAGGATCCAGAGCTTCGCAAAAAATTCTCTGGTACACCTGATGCTGTAGTGAACTACTTCATGTTCCTTGCCGAAGGCCTGCGCGAACTGATGGCAAAACTCGGCTTCCGAACGGTCAACGAAATGATTGGTCGAGTCGATAAGCTAAAGACTCGCACCGACGTCAGTCATTGGAAGGCAAAGACTCTCGATCTTTCGCCAATTCTGATGAAACCTGAAGTTCTACCGCAGGACCACACGTACCAGCAGATTTTGCAGGATCACGGACTAGACGAAGCACTTGATAACGAACTTATAGAGCTCGCCAGACCAGCTATTGACTACGGTAACGAAGTTTCAGCAATTCTCCCTGTCACCAACATAAATCGGACGGTTGGCGCTACTTTGAGTGGTGTAATAGCTAAGAACACTGGTGAAGAAGGATTGCCTGATGGCTCTATAAAGTTCACGTTTCAAGGTTCCGCAGGTCAGAGCTTTGGTGCATGGCTCGTGAAGGGTGTAACGTTCAAGATCGAAGGCGATTCGAACGACTACTTTGGTAAGGGACTATCTGGTGGTCGACTAATAATCACTCCACCAACGAACAGTTCTTACGAAGCGAAAGACAACATCATCATAGGTAACGTTGCGCTTTACGGGTCAACTGGTGGTGAGGCTTATGTAAACGGACTCGCCGGCGAACGATTTGCTGTTCGAAACTCGGCAGCTACTGCCGTTGTCGAAGGCATTGGCGATCATGGTTGTGAATACATGACTGGTGGACGAGTTGCGATTCTCGGACCTACTGGCCGAAATTTCGGTGCAGGGATGAGCGGCGGTGTAGCGTACGTGATCGATGAAGACGGATCGTTTAGCGGTCACTTCAACGACGCTATCGCTGACCTTTTGAACGTTATACCAGAGTCAGAAGATGACGCTGAGCTCAAAGAAATGATCGAAAACCACGTCACTTACACCGGTAGTACGCTCGGATCAGAACTACTCGCCAACTGGTCGAACTCGATTACAAAATTCAAGAAAATATTCCCGCGCGACTATGCACGAGTCCTCCGTGGGGGGGCAGCAGCTTTGTCCGACGCAAGTGGCGATTCAACTGGTCCAAAGGAAGAGGTTGGTAGCCGTGGGTAAAACAACTGGATTCATGGAAGCAGAGCGCCGCACCCCTACGCGCCGTAGCCCAAATGAACGAATTGGCGACTGGCAAGAGGTCTATTTGAAATGGGACGAGTCTGACTCTCGCAAGCAGGCTAGCCGATGCATGGATTGTGGTGTGCCGTTCTGTAACAGTGGTTGTCCTCTAGGAAATTTGATTCCTGATTTCAACGACTTCGTTTATCACGGCAATTGGGAAGAAGCGATCGAGAGTCTACACGCTACCAACAACTTTCCAGAGTTCACCGGTCGCATCTGCCCTGCTCCATGTGAGGCATCTTGCACACTCTCAGTAAACTCCGACCCCGTAACCATCGAGATGATTGAAAAGCAGATCGTCGAACACGGCTGGAACGAAGGCTGGATCAAACCTGAATCTGCATCCAACAAAACCGAGAAGAAAATTGCAGTCATCGGATCAGGACCAGCAGGTCTTGCCGCCGCCCAACAACTCGCTCGTGCCGGCCACACTGTCACTGTCTACGAACGCAACGAATACATCGGCGGTCTTTTGGCGCTTGGCATTCCTGAGTTCAAACTCGAGAAGGAAGTCATTGAACGTCGATTAAAACAGATGCGAGGCGAAGGAGTGAAGTTCAGTGTTAACACCGACGTTGGTGTAGACATTACGCACCAAGACATTCTCGAAAAATTTGACGCAATTTGCCTATCGGGTGGTTCGACAGTTCCTAGAGATCTTCCTGTTGAAGGTCGAGAGCTCAACGGCGTTCATTACGCTATGGAGTTCCTTACTCAGCAGAACCGAAAGCTCAAGGGACAAGAATTTTCTCAAGAAGAAACTATCGATGTACGCTCCAAAAACGTCGTAATCATTGGTGGAGGTGACACTGGTGCTGACTGTCTTGGCACATCACACCGTCAGGGTGCGGCAAACATCATACAGATGGAGATCATGCCGCGTCCTTCCGAGACTCGAATCGAAGAGAACCCGTGGCCACAGTGGCCGACCATCTTCCGCACATCAAGTGCGCATGAAGAGGGTGGCGACCGTGACTATAACGTTCTGACAAAGCGATTCGTTGGCGACGATGACGGAAATCTTAAACGGCTTGAGTGCACACGAGTTGAGTGGGTCAAAGACGAAGAGACCGGTCGCTTCAACATGAATGAAATCGCTGGTAGCGAGTTCAACATAGAAGCAGAGGCTGTATTCCTAGCCATGGGCTTCCTCCACCCACAACACGAGGGCTTGCTCGATGCACTAGGGGTTGATTACGATGCTCGAGGCAATGTTGCAGCAAACGGTAGCCTGCAAACAAACCTTGAAAAAGTTTTTGCTTGCGGAGACATGCAGCGAGGTCAATCGCTAGTAGTCCACGCTATCGCCAGCGGACGTCGGGCTGCTCGGCAGATCGACATATTCCTAACTGGCGAATCGCGACTGCCCACAGTGAGCGGCTATGCACGACCACCTATCATGGCCAGATCCGGAAAAAACGACTAGCAACGTCAGTAGAATCGAATCGTTATGATTTCCGATAACGGCAATTCGGGTCCGAACAAAACTCTTAGAGTTGCGGCCGCCCAAATTAATACATCCGTCGGTGATATCGACGGAAACGCGAGGCTGATCGAAAAATGGATCGGACTCGCTCAGGATCAAGGCGCCGATTTAGTCGCCTTCCCTGAGCTTACGATCACGGGTTACCCGCCTGAAGATCTCGTGCTCTACGATAATTTCATTACTGCCAACAAAACAGCCTTAAACCGAATCGCATCAGCAGTCGGCGACATAGTAGCGATTGTCGGATTCGTTGATTCGGAAGAGACTCCAACCGGCACCAAACTCTTCAACTCGGCGGCAGTACTTCACAATCGCAAAGTCGTAACGACGTATCGAAAAATACACCTGCCTAACTACGGTGTATTCGATGAGCGTCGCTACTTCACACCAGGATCGGAATGTCCGGTTCTCTCTGTCAATGGCATCAAGATCGGCTTCAATATTTGTGAAGACATCTGGGAGCAAATTGGACCATCGGAAGTCCAGTGTGCGAATGGTGCACAGATAATTATCAACTTGAACTCGTCGCCTTATGAATCTGGCAAACAGGGCGATAGAGTCGACATCGTTACTGATCTATCCCGCCGTAATCGTGTTTACACGCTCTACACAAACCAGATTGGCGGTCAGGATGAGCTCGTTTTCGATGGTGGCAGCATGTTTGCCGGGCCCGATGGTGAACTGCTCGGAACTTCGCCTCGATTTGAGGAATCATTGCTAGTTGTCGACATCGATGCCGCTGCATTGGAGCATTCCCGTCTCCAGCATCAGTCGTTCGCTATCTCCCAAGACGAGCTTGACTCGATTGGGCAGCCATCGACTATAGATATAACGGTTGGTTCATCGCCGAAACGACCCAAATTACAAGATCTTTCGATACATCGACTCGATCGACTCGAAGCAGTGTACCGAGCGCTTGTTCTAGGCACTCGTGATTATCTAAAGAAGACTGGATTCAAAAAAGTCGCAATCGCAGTCTCAGGTGGAATCGACTCAGCAATCGTTACCGCGATAGCAGTTGATGCGATTGGAGCAGATAATATCGTCGGAGTAGCGCTGCCATCAAGATATTCTTCACCGGGCAGCATCACCGATGCAGAGGATCTGTGCACTCGTCTTGGTATCGAACTATGGAAAATTCATATCGAACCCGGACACTCAGCATTTGAAGAAATGCTTGGCGACGTATTCGAAGGCACTGAGCCAGGATTATCTGAGGAGAACACGCAGTCTCGCGTCCGCGGAAATCTTATGATGTCGATCGCCAACAAGTTCGGGTGGCTGATTCTCACTACTGGGAATAAATCTGAGATGGCTACCGGATATGCAACTCTCTACGGCGATATGGCTGGAGCCTATGCTGTGATCAAAGACGTTCCTAAAACTCTGGTCTACGAACTTTGCGAACACAGGAATAAGCGTGGACCCGGATCGCCTATTCCTGTTGCGATCATAGAAAAGCCTCCTAGCGCAGAGCTTCGTCCTGACCAGCTCGATGAAGACTCGCTGCCACCCTACGACCAACTCGATCGGGTGATTCATATGTATATCGAAGAACGCATGTCACCTGATCTGATTATTGAAAACGAACTGGCACTCGGCAAAGATGGCGCGAGTGAAGTCGTGATTCTCAGAATCATTCGCTTGATCGACATAAACGAATATAAAAGGCGTCAGTCAGCTCCCGGGCCAAAAATTACTGGATTGGCGTTCGGAAAAGATCGACGCCTGCCGATCGCGTCGGGATGGCAAAAATAGGTATCTGATCAACGTTGAGAAGACAAGTTAATTTCCGATACGTCAAGTTCTCTGATCGGATTCATTTCGACCCACAAAGTTACTTCACAATCACCTCCTAAGTTTAACGTCAACTAATTTCTAAATCTCATCTGGCGATCTGGCCGGCCTTACGGTCCGAGGTGATTCAACGCTGACCGTTTGGTTCGGCGGTGCATCCAAATAACCATGAATATGCTGAACAATCTCAGAAACCTGTTTACCGGCGGGATAGTCTTCCTAACATTGGTCGCAGTTATTGCCTGCTCGAGCTCGACTGAATCTACAAAATCTTTAACTGCAACCGAAGCAAGCACTCAACAGGTATCCAACGTCGCAATTAGTACAGTAATCCCGACACCAATAGAATCATCAGATTCTGTCACTGAAGTAAATTCCACCGAATCATCCGAGTCCTATGACCAGCCGATTCAGGCAGATTTAGTCGGTGGGCCAGATAACACTCCGATCGGTGACGCTATTCCTGAAGTTGCGGAACAGGCTCCTGAAGTAGTTCAACTGACTCCTGCCGAAATCGTCGCCGTTCAGGAAGATCACCTTGCGAATCTGTATGAAGACACTGTTCAGTCAGTCGTTTTCATCGTTACAAGCAGTACTAGGGGAGTCGGCTCTGGTTCGGGATTCGTATGGGATGAAGATGGTCACATCGTTACCAATTATCACGTGATTCAAGGTGCAAGCCTCGTAACGGTAAAATTCTTCAATGGCCGTGAATATCGAGCAGATGTTGTGGCATTTGACCCGGCTGCAGACTTAGCTGTAATCAAACTCATTGACGTCGACACCGGGCACGATCTGACACCTATAAAGATCGGCACGTCGTCCGGCCTACGTCCCGGACAAACTGCGATTGCCCTAGGTAACCCTTTCGGCGAAGAGTTCACTATGACGACCGGAATTGTCAGTGCAGTTACAAGGACGATCAAAAGTGGATTTTCTACTTACAACATTCCAGCAGTGATTCAAACAGATGCGTCGATAAACCCAGGTAACTCGGGTGGACCCTTACTTGATAAAGAAGGCGCCGTTATCGGAGTCAATACACAAATCGTAAGCGAAACCCGTCAAAGCTCTGGTGTTGGATTCGCAGTGCCGGTTGACCTCGTAAATCGGGTAATTCCGTCTCTGATTGAGTTCGGCGAACACACATACCCCTTAATGGGAATCAGTGGCACTGAAGTCGATCTAGAGGTTCGAGAAAATGCAGCACTAAACGGTGGCGTAGTCGGCGTCTATGTAACCGGTGTGACTCCAAGCGGACCCGCTGACACAGCAGGTATTCGAGGCGACACGACAGCACAATTCAATTCATTGGGCTATGACGGCGATGTGATCGTATCGATCAATTCCATACGCATGGATTCTATGGATGACTTGATCGGCTACTTAGCGCTCAACACCGCCCCAGGGGACGACATCGTTGTAGGAGTTCTGCGAAATGGAGTAGAGATAGCAATTCCTCTTACTCTCGGCGCTCGACCTCAAGTTTCATAACGTGTAAAAAAACCACTTTTTATCGTCGGTTGTTCAAAGCTTGAGTAGTTTTCGGGCGTTGCCGTTGAATATGGCTTCCATCTGGTCATTGGAAGCATTTAATTCACGCAAATCCCTTACCTGATCTTCAAAATATCTGACAGAAAACCCACGCGGGAACCAGCTTGAGTCACTTCCGAAAACTATTCGTTCGTGTCCTACAGTTTCGAGGTACTTACGCAACAGGGATTTCACAGTAATTTCTTCCGGCATCCAGCGTATCCATTGATTGGATCCGGATGTATCGACATGCACATTGGGACATGACCACATCAGATGTAAAAGTTCTCGTACATAACCACATCCCAAATGAGGTATCACGAACTGCACTGATGCGAAATCTCTAGCTACATCATGCAAACTGAGGGGAGACATATTAACGTGATGCGAAACACCACCACCACCACCCAGCACGCCAAAGTGTATTAACACAGGTATTTCTAGATCTGCCGCAGCTTCCCATGTTGGGTAAGCGGAAGGGTGATCGATTGGTGTGTCGAGGGCCGGAGCGATAATTTTGTAGCCTTTTAA
>CAWVYJ010000018.1:0-32891 GCA_963934365.1 uncultured Dehalococcoidales bacterium
ATTATGGGCATGCTCGACAGCCGTGCACTGAAAATCAAGGAAAGTTTGGAAGCAGCTGAGACAGCACGTCTTGATGCAGCATCTTCAGCCGAACGAGTGGAAGCAGAAATTGCTTCGGCCCGTGTAGAAGGCCAGAAGATTGTGGCAGAGTCGCGTGAAGCAGCTTCGAAGCTTCGTGAGCAAGAGCAGGTACGTGCACGTGAAGAGGTCGAGACGATGCTCGAACGTGCAAGAACTGAAATTAGTCGCGAGAAAGATTCTGCTGTGGAAGAAGTTCGTAAGGAATTTGCGAGCCTCGCTATTACAGCAGCTGAACGAATCGTTGAAGGATCACTTGATGCCAAGTCTCACTCCAGCCTTATAGATAGGGTTTTGGAAGAAGGACTTAGCGAGAGGAAGAACTAGAGAATTCGCCAAATTTCGATTTGCCGAGGACTCTGAACTAGCAATGGCAGCAACCGGACGAAGATACGCTCAGGCAGCTTTCGAGCTGGCTAACGAAAAGAACAACATCGACCGTTGGGTGGAAGACTTGGCGCGTGCGGCGGAAGTTCTAAGCGATTCCGATGTATTGAGTTTTCTGGATGCACCGCAGGTGACGGACAGCGTAAAGCTGGACGGTATTGGAAAGCTTCTTGCGGATGTTGATGTGTTGGTTCGAAACACGGTGAACCTAATGACGGTGAATCGTGACATCACTAAATTTGCGGATATGTTCCGTTTGTTTGGTGAGATGGCTGATGAGCACCACGGTATCGCAAGAGCCGAGGTTGTTTCAGCAGTTCCACTCGATGATGCCCGCCGCAGTAAAATTGCTGACGGTTTGGCGAAATTGGTTGGACGAAATGAAGTAAAGATTACTGAGAGTGTGGATCCTGAGATCATCGGCGGAATGGTGGCGAAAGTCGGCGACCGCCTGATCGATGGAAGTACACGCACTCAGTTACGAGCAATGCGAAGTTCGTTGGCCGAGCGGCCAGTCGATTAGAGCCAATCAAACGGCCGATCGATCAGGCCAGTAGATCAACAAGCCAATAGTGCAAAACGGGTTTTACCCGGAGAGAGAGTCCGATGGCAGTACGAGGTCAGGACATAGCTTCTGTTATCAAGAAGCAGATAGAAGATTTCGGTGGCGATATCACGCAAGTTGATGTCGGTACCGTTATTGAAGCCGCAGACGGTACGGCTCAGATACACGGTCTCTCAGGAGTTCGGTATTCAGAGCTGTTGCAGTTCCCTGGTGAAATTTACGGACTTGCGCTGAACCTCAACGAGGACAGCGTTGGTGCAGTAATTCTTGGTGATTACATTCAGATCAAAGAAGGCGACGAAGTTCGCAGCACCGGTCGAATTATTGAAGTTCCGGTTGGCGATGCAATGCTTGGTCGAGTCGTTGACTCGCTTGGTGTTCCTATCGACGGCAAGGGTTCAATTGCAACGACAGAGTCATACCCGGTCGAGAAAATCGCACCAGGTGTGGGAGCTCGGCAGTCTGTTGATCAGCCAGTGCAGTTCGGTCTGAAGATCGTTGATGCAATGGTTCCGGTTGGCCGAGGACAGCGAGAGCTTGTTATTGGTGACCGTGCAACTGGTAAGACTTCGGTCTGTATCGATGCACTCATCAACCAGAAGGACAGCGGGATCATCGGTGTGTACGTGGCCATTGGTCAGCGTGCGTCGAAGGTTGCTCAGGTCGTTACTCGACTGGAAGAAAACGGAGCTCTCGATAACACGGTTATCGTTACTTCTAACGCTTCCGACCCTGCAGCTATGCAGTACCTTGCTCCTTATGCAGGTTGCTCCATTGCTGAATATTTCATGGCTCAAGGTAAAGACGTACTGATCGTTTATGACGATCTTACGAAGCACGCTTGGGCTTACCGACAGATGTCACTATTGCTTCGACGCCCTCCGGGTCGTGAGGCTTACCCTGGTGACGTTTTCTACCTCCACTCACGCTTGCTGGAACGGGCTGCTCGCCTGAACAAGGATGCCGGTGGTGGTTCGATCACCGCTCTGCCGATCATTGAGACGCAGGCTGGTGACGTTTCGGCTTACGTTCCTACTAACGTTATTTCGATTACCGACGGTCAGCTCTTCCTAGAGCCTGACTTGTTCAACTCAGGTGTTCGACCTGCTGTGAACTCGGGTATTTCTGTGACACGTGTGGGATCTTCCGCTCAGACTAAAGCCATGAAGGGCGTGTCTGGATCGTTGAAGGCTGAGATGGCTCAGTACTCAGCGCTTGTAACGTTTGCTCAGTTCGGTACCGACGATCTTGATGCCGTCACCCGACGTCAGCTTGAACGTGGTGCCCGATTTACTGAACTGTTGAAGCAGGATGAAAACTCCCCGCTTTCACTTGAGGCGCAGGTCTCAGTACTTTACGTCGCTGACAAGGGCGCACTTGAGAATATAGCGGTTGAGAATGTTCGAGCATGGGAAGCACAGTGGCACGATTACGCTGCTGCTAACTTGCCAGAGGTATTGAAGTCGATCGCAGCTTCAGGTGAACTGAGCGATGATGACAAAGTCAAGCTGGACGAAGCAGTAGTTGCTTTCCAACAGACAGTAAGCCTCTAAAGACTAGCAGAAACTAACAGAGTCAAGAATTGCCGAGTACCAAGGATTTCCGAGACCGAATCAAATCGGTTTCGAACACAGCAAAAGTCACAGGCGCAATGCAAATGATTGCAGCGTCGAAGATGAACCGTGCCCAGAATACGGTGAAGGCGGGACGTCCGTACGCTGATCGTATCCGTGACGTACTTGGTGATCTTGCTGCGTTAGCTGCTAAAGACGAAGACGCTCCGACTATTGACCTTCTGAAGGTTCGGCCGGTGAATAAAACTCTCGTTCTCCTTGTTACTCCCGACCGTGGATTAGCGGGTGCGCTTGTTGGAAACCTCCAACGTGCTGCTGCTAAGTTCATTGGAGAGACAGAGGGCGATGTTTCAATCGTTGCTGTTGGTCGTAAGGGTGAAAAATTTGTTGCTCGAACCGGACAGAATCTGGTAGCTAGTTTCTCGGTGCCAGATCGTCCTAAATTGGATGACACGATTGCGATTGGGCGGATGCTCGTTGACGAGTACAGCTCAGAGCGTGTTGATCGAGTCGTTCTGCTATATGCAAAGTTCATCAACACTGCTGTGCAGCAAGTAACTGTGCGACAGCTTCTACCAGTCGAGCCAGCGCAGCGCGATGGCGATGATGTAGATAAGTTGGAAGAGCTTGATTACATTTACGAGCCGAGCATTATTGATGTGCTCGAGGCGCTCGTACCGCGATACATCGAAACACAGGTGTATCACGGAATTCTCGAAGCATTTGCCAGTGAGCATTCTTCTCGCATGATTGCGATGCAGAATGCCACCGATAATGCGAACGAGATTGTCGAGGGTCTGACTCTCGATTTGAACAAAGCACGGCAGGAATCTATTACTGCCGAGCTTCTTGACATCGTGGGTGGCGTTGCCGCCTTGGAAGGCTAATAGAAATAACGGCCGTCCATCGGGCGGGTATCGCAAGACCAGGAGAGCCTCAGTAATGGCTAAGGGTAGCAAGGGCAAAGTTGTACAGGTAATTGGAACCGTCGTTGACGTTGAATTCCTAGCCGGTGAACTGCCAGTAATATATTCAGCTGTAGAGCTTCAGAACGAAGGCGAACGCCTCGTACTTGAGGTAGAACAGCACGTTGGAAACAGCTGGGCTCGATGTCTGGCTCTCGGTGCAACCGAGGGTCTCGCACGTGGCACAGAGGTTACCGACACCGGTTCGCCAGTCATGGTTCCAGTTGGACCAAGTTCACTTGGTAGACTGATGAACGTGCTTGGTGATCCTATCGACGGGGGAGCAGAATTTCCTGCTGACGCCTTACGATGGCCTATTCACCGCAAGGCACCTTCATTCGATGAGCAGTCAGGTACTACTGACGTTCTCGAATCTGGCATCAAAGTTATCGACCTGATTACTCCTTTTGCTAAGGGCGGTAAGGTTGGTCTTTACGGTGGTGCTGGTGTTGGCAAGACAGTTGTTATCACTGAACTCATTCGAAACATCGCACAGGAACACTCTGGTGTGTCCGTGTTCGCTGGTGTTGGTGAGCGATCTCGTGAAGGTAACGACCTTTGGGGTGAAATGATCGACTATGGTGTTATGGATTCCACAGCACTTGTGTTCGGTCAGATGAACGAACCACCTGGAACTCGAGCACGAATCGCCCTTACGGGCTTGACGATGGCTGAGTACTTCCGTGACGAAGAAAAACGAGACGTGCTTCTATTCGTAGATAACATTTACCGTTACATTCTTGCCGGTATGGAAGTTTCAGCGCTTCTCGGTCGAATGCCTTCTGCTGTGGGTTACCAGCCGACTTTGTCGACTGAAATTGGTGACCTTCAGGAACGAATTACTACGACTAAAGACGGTTCGATTACATCCTTCCAGGCTGTATACGTACCGGCTGACGACTATACCGACCCTGGTATTGTCACAACGTTTGGTCACTTGGACGCTAACGTGTCGCTTGACCGTGCGCTTGCTGCGCAGTTCCTGTTCCCTGCTGTTGACCCTCTCGCATCTAACTCTCGAATTCTTGAGCCAGCAATTGTTGGTGAAGAACACTACGAGGTTGCTCAGGGTGTTCAGCGAGTTCTGCAGCGTTACAAAGACTTGCAGGACGTTATCGCAATTCTCGGTATCGAAGAACTTTCTGAAGAAGACCAGGTTACTGTTGGGCGTGCACAGCGCATCCAGCGTTACCTGACTCAGCCGTTCTTCGTTGGTGAAGTGTTTACGGGTATTCCGGGGCAGTACGTTCCGGTTGCCGAGACTGTTCGAGGATTCAAGGAAATTCTCGAAGGTAAGCACGACGATCTGCCAGTTCAGGCGTTCTACATGGTTGGAACGATTGACCAGGCCGTTGAGAAGGGCAAGAAGATGCAGGAGGAAGCCTCGGCCGCTAGCTAAAGCGGGTTAGGTTTCTAAAGGACATCAATTAGTTATGGCTAAACTTCAATTAGCAATAGTGACCGCCGAGGGTGAAAGCTTTTCGGGTGAAGTCGATAAAGTTGTAGCACCGGGTGGACTCGGTGAATTTACCGTCCTGCCTTCGCACGCTCGTATGATCTCCACTCTTAGCGCTGGCATTCTTCGTTTCGATCAGGGCGGCGATTCTGTTTCGCTGGCGATGTCGGGCGGTTTCTTGGAAGTTTCTGATAACCGAGTAACCGTTCTCGCAGATGCTGCTGAGCAGGACGATGCTATCGATCTTGAGCGTGCGGAAGCCGCTTTGGAACGGGCGCAGAAGCTTATTGCTTCGAGTACTGCTGACGTTGATCTGGAGAAGGCTACGGCTTCGTTGCAACGTGCTCGAGTACGAGTGAAACTCGGTCGAAGACGTCGAGAGCGCGGGTTGGGATAGTTCAACCTTCCCTCCGGGCGTCACTTGCGTGACTTGGTCTCTAGCTGCAATCTACCCGCCCTCAGAGTGTGGGAGGGAGAGGGGGAGATTTGCGACTTGGAGGCGAGTCGTTCGACGACGACAGCGACTAACGTATGTAGTACGTCATCGACTGTAGGGATAGAACGGGGTCGATGCCTCGGAGTGTTACGCCTTCGGGTACCTGTGGCGACAGCGGGGCGTAGTTGAGGATTGATTTAATCCCTGCTTGGACCATCGCATCGATTACTTCCTGAGCGTGGTCGATCGGGACAGTGACGATACCGATTTTTATATCGAGTTCTTTAACTGACTCTGTTAGCAGCGATATCGACTGAACATGAAGACCAGAAATTGTTTTACCGACGATGTCGGCGCTTGTGTCAAACGCTGCTAGGATTTTGAAACCTTCTGGTGCAAATCCAGGATAGGAAACGACAGCTCTACCGAGACGTCCCATACCAACAACCGCTGCATTCCAACTTCGATCGAGGCGCAGGATTTCTCGAAGCTGACGTTCGAGCATAGCTACGTCGTATCCACGTCCTTGTTTGCCGAATCGGCCGAAGTAAGAAAGATCTTTACGAATTTGAGCCGGGGTCATTTGCAACCTTATGCCCAGTTGCTCTGAGGATATGATTTCCTCTCCAGCAGATGAATACTCTGTGAGGACTCTCACGTACAAAGGAAGCCGTTGGATAACTACTTCCGGTACCGGAAATTCAGAACTTGAATTGTCAGTATTGTTAGGAGTTGTCATTACGCGTGCACAGCACTAGATTAGTAAAAATTTAAGCAGTGTGTGCTTTGTATCACAATGTATAAATAATCGCACGTGTGGCGTAGTGCGATGACTGTATCCTGTTGGTAGGAATTTTGAACTGATTGGGGAGAGCTGGTGAAACTTCGAAAAGTAGGGCGTGTTGCGGCGCTATTGGGTACTGCACTGACGTTTCTCGTCGGGACTATTAGTATCGTTCTCGGAGTCGTGAATTCGTCACCAGATCAGGGCGGTGGATCGCTAGTTGTACGGGGATTGGTGCTTGTGGCACTGTCGTTAGTTGCCGGATATGCAGCTTCGATCAGTATTCGTAAGCCCAAAATAGCATCGATTCAATTGGTGATGGTTACAGTGCTTGGCAGTGTTGTTGCATTTCGCAGCTTTTGGATTGCGGCGGGTGTTTTGATCGTTTCCGCTGCAATTGTTTATTTAAGCCGAGAAAATTAGGGCGTTAGTCGCGATTTGTGAGCAAACTTTCAATTTGATGAGAAAGATCCTAGAAATGAATTCAGGATGACACTGATCGCTGGGAGGCTGGTTCGGGTGTGCGTAGCCTTCGTGATGATCAGTCCTTCCTCAGAGAGAGAGGGGGGGCACGCCGCTAAGCCGAATCATCCGGTCACGGCCGTGACTAACGCAATGTGATGCCGCCCGGAGCCAACGCTGCTTAAACAAAAAAGGCCCCGGTATCAATTACCAGAGCCTTAAGAGTTCGGTCGTTGCAATTATGCAGCTTCGATTTTAGCCGGAGTGCTGGTCTCAGACATTGCTCGGCGTGCGGCCTCTTTCGAGTCCACAGTGAACGAGCACTGGAGGCAAGATAAACTCTTGCTGTCTGGGAATACGACGAGTTCAATATCGCCGTGACACTTTGGGCATGCCTTTAAGTAAAGCACTTTAGTTCCTTCTTCTTTCGTCCCCGCCAAAACTCTGGTCGAGGCGTTCATAAAATGTTGGTCCCGATTGCGTTACGAATCCTGTAACAAGATTCACTCCGTAAAACGGGCCGGGGGAGATATTACTACGAAAAATCTCAACATTCAACATATCTTTGTTCGATTTCGTAAACAAATGGTTAACGACCGGTGAGCGGGTCGTGGGTTAGCGACGAAATCATGTGCAGAAGTTTACACGAGTCGTATCAACTATTACAATGGGAGTCGTGTTATTTAGATTGATTCGGTTCGACGTTTTGTTCTGGTGTAAACGATTTTCGAGATTCATACCGTCATCATTGGTCTTATTAAGGAAATTTCTTGACTCAGCACTATGGTCAAACGCCCGAAGAGCAGGAACAAGCTGGTAAGCAGGATCTGGCCTGGTCGCGTTCAAAGAATTTGAACCGAATGTTGACCGAACTATTCGAACTCGCTTCAGGTGGTGACGGAAACCGACGCGTTCCTGTGAATGTTAATCGCCCTGGCAGTAGTCAGCATTCACCCCGAGTTCCACCGACTACTCGGATAACAGGGGTTTACGTAATCAGTGTGGCGGCTCGATTGGCTGATATGCATCCACAGACGCTGCGTAAGTACGATAAGGAGGGGTTGGTTAGTCCGCAGCGATCGGGTGGGAGCCGACGGCTTTATTCCGATTCCGACGTTGAACGCTTGCGCGTAATTCGTCGGCTTGCTGACGGATTAGGATTGAACTTGAATGGGGTTAGCTTAGTTCTCGATCTGGTGAGATCATTAACCGATATCGTTTCGCTACTAGAGAGCAGTCCTGAAGCATCAGATACACGTGCTGCGAGAGTGGCGGTAGACGAGCTTAGACAGATACTCTCATATGTTGGCGCTGATTAGCTGGTTTAATAGCGTCCAATACATTTCTTTTTATTTATAGGTCATAAAAAAACGTTGTCAGAAACAGAAGATAAAATACCGCAGGAAGATTCTGTGGATTCGGAACAGGCTACGGATTCCGCCAACATCGAAAATTCGTCGAGTGAATCAAACGATGAACTAGCGGAGGCACTTCGTGAGAAAGATCAATTCAAACGTCTGGCTCAGCGAGCGCAGGCCGACTTGGTCAACTACCGCAGACGTATTGAAGGTGAGCAAGAATCGTCGAGACATCGAAATTTGCAACGAATCGTGCTCAAGTTTGCTGATGTGATTGATCAGTTGGACGTAGCACTTAGTTCCGAATTAATGAAGGGTGCTGATCCAAGCTGGCTCGAAGGAATTACCGCAATTCAGAAGAATTTCGTGAATGCTGTTTCTTCGGAAGGCTTTGAGCGATTTGACTGTGTAGGGGAAGAGTTTGACCCTCGTAAGCACGAGGCGCTGCTTTCGAGTCCTACAGCCGAACACGCACCGGATACCGTCGTTACTGAATTACGCCCTGGATATATGTACAACGGAGAAGTAGTTCGGCCCGCACAGGTGCAGATTGCTGTCGCATTACCTGATGAGGACTAGAACGTTAAACATTATGGATTTGAGTAGGCGGTTACGAATTCAGGCATAAGCGAATTATTTAGCGGAACATTTATTTAGTACTACGAATTTCGAACAACAGGTTCAACACTTTCCGGCCCAGAATCCGGAAACGAAGAAGGAAATCATAAAGAACAATGGCAAAGGTTATTGGAATCGATCTCGGCACCACGAACTCGGCAATGGCGATCATGGAAGCCGGAGAACCACAGATCGTTGAGAACGCAGAAGGACGACGCACTACTCCATCCGTAGTCGCTTTCAATTCGAAGACCGACGAACGATTCGTTGGTGAATTGGCTCGTCGTCAGGCAATTACGAACCCTGAAAATACTGTGTACTCGGCAAAACGATTCATCGGTCGACGATTCGACGATGCTTCGGTTCAGGCTGACGTAAAGAACGTTTCATTCAAGCTCGGCGAGCTTGACGGTGGAGACGTTGGAATCGTTCTAAACGGCAAGACCAGTACGCCTGCCGAAGTTTCGGCCATGATTCTACGTAAGCTCAAGGACGACGCAGAGGCAAAGCTGGGCGAACCAGTTACTCAGGCTGTCATCACTGTTCCAGCGTATTTCAACGATGGTCAGCGAGAAGCCACTAAAATCGCTGGTCAGATCGCTGGGCTTGAAGTTCTACGAATTATCAACGAGCCAACTGCGGCTTCGCTCGCGTACGGACTCGATAAAGAGGGTGAACGAACTATAGCTGTTTACGACCTCGGTGGTGGAACCTTCGACGTTACGATTCTCCAACTCGGTGAAGGCGTATTCGAAGTGAAGAGCACGAATGGCGACACTCACTTAGGTGGTGACGACTTCGATCTGAGCTTGGTTGAATACCTAGCTGACGAGTTCAAAAAAGAGAACTTGATCGATCTTCGTGACGATGTTTCGGCACACCAGCGACTGCGAGTCGAATCTGAACGTGCAAAGGTTGAGCTTTCTTCGGTAGCTTCAACTGAGATTAATTTGCCGTTCATTTCAGCAGACTCATCAGGTCCTAAGCACCTTCAGTCGACTCTTACCCGAGCAAAACTCGAGGAGCTGACGAGCGCGCTGATTGAGCGAACATCCGCACCTACTAGGTCGGCATTAAAGGACGCAGGTATTGCACCCGGCGAAATCGACGAGGTTGTTCTCGTTGGTGGAATGACTCGAATGCCAGCAGTTATAGAGATGGTAACCAAGCTGTTTGGCAAGGAGCCAAACCGCTCGATCAACCCAGACGAAGTTGTGGCTGTTGGAGCTGCGATTCAGGCTGGTGTTCTTCAGGGAGATGTCAAAGATGTTCTGCTTCTTGATGTAACACCTCTTTCCGTTGGAATCGAAACGCTCGGTGGTGTTCGTACTGCTCTTATCGAGAGAAACACTACTATTCCTACTTCCAAGACGGAGACGTTCACCACTGCTGCCGACAACCAGTCGAGCGTAGAGATTCATATCGTTCAGGGTGAACGTGAGATGGCTGGAGACAATACGTCGATTGGGCGCTTCAATCTTGACGGTATTCTTCCGGCTCCTCGTGGAGTTCCTCAGATCGCTGTTACGTTCGATATCGATGCTGATGGAATTTTGAAGGTATCGGCTAAGGACAATGGCACGGGCAAAGAACAGCACATCACGATCACTGGTCGTTCAGGAATGGACGATGCTGAGGTCGAGAGACTGGTCAAGGAAGCTGAAGAGAACGCTGAAGCCGATAAGTCAAAGCGTGAGGGTGTTGAAACACGTAACGCCGGCGAGAGTGCTGTTTTCCAGGCTGAGAAGATACTGAAGGACGAAGGCGACAAGGTTCCTGAAGAGATTAAGAGCGATGTCGAGGCTAAAGTAGAGGCTGTCAAAGAGAGTCTTGCTGACGAGACTGCCGAGACGACTGTGATTGCTGCTGTGACTGAAGAGTTGCAGACTGCACTGCAGGCTATTGGGCAGGCTGTTTATGAAGCTAATCAGGCTGCTGGTGGCGAGGAAGCGACTGTTGAGGGCGGCGATCAGGCTCCAGAAGATGACAACGCCGACTCTGCAGATAGCGATAGCGAAGACGACGGCGATGACACTGTCGAAGGTGAATTCCGAGAAGTTTAGTCCCTAGGGACATTTTCTTCAGGTGGATCGTTGGTGACTCTAGCGATTTTCGCTGAGGCGATACCGTAAATTTGAAAAGATCCGTCTTTTGGCGGATCTTTTCTTTTAAGTTGTTGAGTTTTTATAGAACTCGGTCAGTTGTTCGATTCGATGTTGAATCGGTGATTACGTTGTGTAGGGGCGCTGATTGCCACGTCGCAGAGCCTCCTTGTAATGACAGGCCTAACTGTTGGTGGTTATTGCTGGTCAGTGAACGCTGCCGGTGTTGAGTGGATGTGGGGTGCTTGATAGAGTCCGGCGATCATGACCCAACCAATGTTTCTCGGAATAGATGTAGGAACCTCGTCGATCAAAGTCATTGCAGTCGACCCAGAAGGCAAGTTGCTAGCGGTGGCGAGCAAACCGATGTCAATCGATGTTCAGCGACCGGGATGGAGTGAGCAGAATCCTGTAGATTGGTGGGCTGGAACGTGCTTGGCAATTAGGCAGATTCTCAGTGAAATTAACTCACCTGAAGTGCTGGCGGTCGGGCTTTCGGGTCAGATGCATTCGCTTGTGTCTTTGGATACTTCTCTTAACGTAATGAGACCTGCGATTCTATGGAACGATGTGCGATCGAGTGCGGAGGCGACTTATGTTCGAGAAACGGTCGGTGATGCATCGTTGCGTAGGCTCGTAGGTAATCCATCTCTTGAAGGATTCACAGTCACCAAGCTCCTTTGGATGCGAAACCACGAGCCGCAGTTATACGAAAATCTCTCTCACATGCTGCTGGCTAAGGATTACGTCAGATTTCGCCTAACGGGCGAACTTGCCACCGATCCGTCTGATGCTTCGGCAACTCTGCTGTTCGACATCGTAAACCGCCGGTGGTCGGACGAAATGTGTAGCATGCTCGACATCGATCCGGGATTGTTACCGCGTATCGTCGAGTCGGCTGAAATAGTAGCGACGGTCACAAGCGTTGCAGCGACTGAGACAGGGCTTGCAGTTGGGGTTCCGGTTGTAGGAGGCGGTGCCGATAACGCGTGTGCTGCGGTTGGGGCCGGTGTTGTTTCTTCGGGGGACGCACTATTTTCAATCGGAACTTCAGGAACGGTTGTTGCTCCGATTTCTCAGCCCTCGACCGATCCCGGCATGCGGATCCATTCGATGCGGCACGCCGTTCCCAGCACTTGGTATTTGATGGGTGTTGTGTTGTCGGCGGGGGCTGCGCTCGACTGGTGGAAACGTTCGTCGGGCAAGGCGACTTTTGACGCGCTGGTTTCTGAGGCAACGGAAGTGGAAGCAGGATCAGACGGTGTGACATTCTTGCCATATCTCAGCGGAGAACGAACGCCTCATGCCGATGCCAACGCTCGGGGTGTTTTTTTTGGCATGCACGTCGGAACCGAACGGGCGCATATGACTCGGGCAGTCATGGAGGGCATATCGTTCGCATTGCGTGACTCGATGGAGTTGATGAACGAACTTGGCGTGAACCCGTCGGACGCTGTAGCGGTTGGCGGCGGAGCTAACAGTTCGATGTGGCTTCAGATGTTGAGCGATGTCGTTGATTTACCGCTGCGAACGGTCAGGCCGTTCGAAGGCGCGCCGTTGGGAGCTGCGATGTTGGCTTCAGTCGGAGCTGGAGCGTTCGTGAGCGTTGTCGATGTAGGTAAGGCGTGGTTGACTAGTGTTGAGTCAGTACAGCCTCGTGGTTCGCTTCGAGGGGTTTATGACGATGCTTATGGACGCTACCGAGCACTGTATCCGGCTTTGCATGATCTGTTTGGTACAGGCAGTGGCGGGTAGCTTGGTATCAAACTCTAAATCCCGAATTTAGGAAATATTAGCGAACGAATTTCGTTGAGAGATTGCACGTTGCGACTTTGGATTTCGTCTAGGTATTGTTGTTCAGCGGGTGCTGGCGGTATGTCGGCGAATGTGGTCAGATTGCTGAGTGATGTGAACTCATTAGGTACATCATTAGGCAGATCGAAATTCGCCATCGACGCCAAAGCCATCGTCCACGATCGAGACACCGCCGACAGATCGTAGCCCCCTCCACCGACTGCTACCCACTTTCCGATTTCCGCGGCAAGAAATCCGAGCTTTTTCACCGCAAGATTGAAGCCCTGTGTGGTCAGCGAAAGATGTGTCAGGGGATCTTGGAAATGAGTATCGATTCCGAGCTGAGTGAAAAGTACGTCTGGGTTGAAGGCTCGGACCAACGGAGGGATTACCACGTCGAACGCAGCATGCCATTCATTGTCTTGTGTGTACGGCGAAAGTGGGATATTGACTGAGTAACCTGTGCCGTCGCCTACCCCGATTTCTTGCACGTATCCGGTGCCGGGGAAGAGCCATTGTCCCGACTCATGGATAGATATCGTCAGCACTTGATCGGAATCGTAGTGACCCATCTGCACGCCGTCGCCATGATGACAATCGATATCGATGTAGGCGACTCGAAGACCTTCCTCTACCATCGCTTTCATAGCGATTACGGCATCGTTGAAAATTCCAAATCCAGCAGCGCTTCGAGGCATAGCGTGGTGATGAACTCCGCCGGCGGGAGCGAAGGCGATATCTGTTTTACCTGAAGTGACCAATTCGCTGGCGGTGAGTGTTGATCCGACGCAGAGCGCGGTCGTTTCGTAAATTCCTGATCGTACGGGGTTATCTGGTGTGCCAAGGCCAAATTCGCCCATACCGGGTGCGATCGCTCCGTTAGATATAGCCTCAACAATCGATACATAGTCGGGGTCGTGGCTGGTTTCAATCTCTTGTTTGGTCGCAATACGTGGTGCTGACGACGCAATATTTTCGAGATCTAATAATCCACTGGCTCGCATTAATTCATGCATGTGCTGCAGACGAATAGGGCGGAGCGGGTGCTCGGGCGAAAGCTGGTACTGCGATAGTTCGTCAACGTAGACCAGTGCCGTTTTAGGTTGTGTCCAGTATTCGGTCACGCTACGGAGCTCTGCTTTTCTTGTGGTATTTGCCGGATGGACGCTAGGTTTTGCGTTTCGGGATTCTACGACGTGACGTGAACAACCATAGTCCGGTGATGACAGAAAGTCCGATTATTACGCCGGCGACGAGCCAGTCGGGATCATTCGTTTCTTCGAAATCAGCGGGGTTGAACACCGAAGGGATTTCGGGTGTAACTGTCGGAAGGGCTGATGGCGTTATGGTCGATGTCGAATCGGGCTGAAGACCTGTCGATGCGGCCGCTGATGCCTCGTAATCGACCAACGGAACGGGCGAGTTTGGAATCTGTTCTCCACTGATTTCACCTGATATTACAGTTGCCGATGGGATGGGCAAGGGATCGGCATTGAACATTACTCGCCAGTCGTTTTCGACTTCGTAGAGTGGCTTGGCATAGACCAGTTCAAAGGCATCTTCAAGCGATCTGCCTTTGTTCATTTGATCGAGAAAATCTGCCATCGTCGCGTGACTGTATTCCTCGACCAGATAACCAACGAACGCTCCGGCTTGTGGGTAGAAAATAGACACATCACGACTCTGACCGGGGATCGTTTGCATGTGGCTTAATGGAAGTAGGTCGTTGGTGCTAACGTTCGACCTTAGTCGGTTGTTCGAGCTCTCACTTGAGCCTGATTCTAGAAAACGAGATAGACCTTCACCTAACCACGCTGGAAAGCCGGTGAACGACGAGGATAATGCTTCGTGAGAATACAGATGGGCTAGTTCGTGTGTGAATGTTGACGCGTTCATTTGACCTTGAACGAACAGTCGGTATTGAGGTTGGGCGAATCCTGCGAAGAGATAAGACTCAGTGGATGTTTGGCTAACTGGTGGGAAGGATGGGGTTGCTGCCTTTATGGAAGGGAATACAATCGCTTTGAAATTTGGTGGATCGGTTACGCCGAGCGTCGCTTCGAGATTTGGGATTCGGTGATCGACAGTCTCAATTAGATCTAGGACTTTCGAGCGATCGACGCCGTAGTAGATCACTGTGTATCCATTGCCCTTGACCCGCTTCCAATCATTGGCGGGGTCGAGGTATTCGATCGAATCGGTAGAAATTATCGAGTACGTTACGGCGTCGAGATCGGTAATTTCGATTTTGATATCGAATTCTGTACCGGGAGGGTAGTAAGAACCTGGACCCGTCAAAATATCGAACTCAACCATGACTTCGCTACCGTCGTTGTCAGTCAACGAGTAATTCGGATACGAATACGACCATATCGTCGAGCCGCCTTGGGGACGGAATAAAGCGCGTACGTTGTCGATTTCTTTAGCCGATGAGCCAACGTCGATTGTGGCTGCGATAGATATCTTCTCACCGTAGTCGATATCGACCGATTGGCTCGTGATTGACAGATATCTTAAATTTTCCGCATTGACTGTTCGTGGCGTTTGTTCAACCATCCAGAAAAAGCCAAGCGAGATCAAGATCGCTAATGCGGCGATCGCGGGTGCTCGGCTTGACCTTGAAATGGGATGAGTCACGAAACAGAAATTTCCTTGTGTATAAAGATATACGTGCATTCTGTTGAACCGGTCTTAGAGTGCCTACAATATTGATACAGAAGAACATTATTTATTGTGTTAACCGATTGCGTCCCCACTCAGTTAACCTTGTCGGCAACATTTCCACTTCGATAACACGAGAGTTGGTTCGAGATCGGATCGAGCAGGGCTCTCCCTAGTTCAGCGAAAGCAAAAGATGCGTTACTACCAGTACCTACAGAACGATACGAAGCACGTCGGCGTTGAAGATGACACCGGGCAGGTGACAGATCTCACAGCCTGCAACTCACAAATTGGGTCGACCCTCGATCTGTTCAAGGTCGCTTCGATTACCAATTCAGACATCGATTCGGTAAGCCGAGGAATTTTGGAAGCCAACAAAGGAGTCGCTACGGTTTCTGCTGCCGAACTTCTTGATCGGGCACAGTCCGGTATGCACGGAGTAACCATGCTTCCACCGGTCGATGCTCCAGAAGTATGGGCGTTTGGCGTTACGTACATGGACTCTATGCGAGAGCGGCAGGCCGAGAGTGGTTCGCCGGATATTTACGCCAAGGTTTATGACGCTGACCGGCCGGAATCATTTTTCAAGGCGACGTTAGATCGATTGCAGTCGCCGTTTGACGAAGTTGGTATTCGGGGTGACTCTGGTTGGGACGTCCCAGAACCCGAGCTTGCATTTGTGACTTATGGCGGCAAAATCGTTGGCTACACGTGCGGCAACGACATGAGTAGCCGAACTATCGAAGGCGAGAATCCTCTCTATCTTCCACAGGCGAAGGTCTACGACAAGTCTGCGGCACTTGGCCCGGCACTTGTTTCTCAGGAATCGATTGGTGACGCCCAGAAGTTAGCTGTAACTCTCGTGATCGAGCGTGACGGCAAAGAGGCGTTCAAGGGGCAGGCTAATACTGCCGATATGAAGCGCGATTGCGAATATCTGGTTGGTTGGCTTGTACGCCACAACTCAATTCCTGACGGCACGTCGGTGATGACTGGTACGGGAACTATTCCACCGCCTGAATTCACTCTGGCTGCTGGAGATATTGTGCACATTACTATCGACAAGATTGGAACTCTTACCAACACTGTTGTCGTTGTTTAAGAACCCATATGTCAAGCGGTTTAGGCTGCTAGCGATTATGTTGCTGACGGTCGCCGCTATGTTAGTCGTTGGATGTGGTGGCGATGGTCTAGGGACGGCTTCTAAGCCGGATCTTGCTCCAACTTCTGCGCCACCGTCTTTCGTTCGGATAACGGTTACTCCGATACCAACGAGCACTGCAACGCCGACTCCTACTCCACAGGTTTTCGAGATAAATGCTGGTCCACCGGTGTTCCCGATGGAACTGGATCCTGAAATTGTTGAAGAACGTCCCGAAGATGAAGTTATTTTCGAAGGCTGGACCAAGTTTTTGACGAACACTATGATGGTGAATCCGAACGCTGAAGATGGTTCATCGGTTCATTTCTGTGCGAACAAATTGATTTTGGATGACCAAGGCAGCACCGGCAATGTCGCTGATTGGAGAGTCGCTCGGTCTCCGGCAATATCGTTTCTCGATTGGGGTGCCATAGCTGTTCAAGTCGACATCGTTGGTGGTAGGTGGGCAGGTCGTGAGTGGGACATGCTTACGCTCGTTCGTCGTATGGGAAAGGTTTTTGTCACGAACAATCCTCAGCCAGGCGAGATCATCATTGAACGAAGTGAATTGTGCTTGGCCCGGCTCTAGCGCGTTACTCGTCAAGCTCTGAATATTCATGTTTCGTCAAGAGAGCATGGCATGAGTTCCAAGCCGAAATGTAAGAAGTAATTGAAAATGTTGTGAGATACGACGTATTTGAGGTAAATGGCATAGATAAAAGCGTATTTCCATTATTCCAAGCTCAGATTTACATCAAACAATTCAAATTACGAAACTCCGCTAGATATTTGTGCTGGAACTTTTACCTAGCTTGATGTACGGGCGTAAACTACTGCACCAACATGTCTCGTAGGTGCGAGGTTCGGAGAAGCAATTGACGATTGAGAGTCTAAACAGATTGCCTGAAACTACAACATTAATTGACGTGTCTTCAGTAAAGACGCTAGCAAGCAATATTCGAGAATCGGTGCAGCGAGTAATCGTTGGTAAATCTGAAACGATTGACATCGCAATTTTGGCGCTGCTCTGCCGTGGTCATGTTCTTTTAGAAGACGTGCCGGGTACTGGTAAGACGACACTTGCAAAGGCGTTGGCTTCATCGCTCGATTGCCAGTTCGGTCGAATTCAATTTACTCCTGACCTAGTCCCTGGCGATGTTCTAGGTGTGAACTTCTATAACGCATCTAAGGGTGAATTTGAGTTCAGGGCAGGACCGGTGTTCTCGCAGATTCTTCTCGCCGACGAAATTAACCGAGCTACCCCTCGAACTCAGTCGGCATTGCTCGAAGCTATGCAAGAGCGCCAGGCTTCTATCGACGGCGTGACGACTGAACTTCCTGACCCTTTTATGGTGATGGCGACTCTCAACCCGGTTGAAATGGAAGGTACCTTCCCGTTGCCTGAGGCGCAGTTAGACCGGTTTATGGTGCGCGCTTCGCTTGGCTACCCAGATCGTGATGAAGAATCTTCTATGCTTGATCGATTCCGCTCAGGTGAAAATCTCAATGCGATTTCACCGTCGGCTACTGCAGCTGATCTAGTGGCAGCCCGAAACACTGTCGATGGTGTGGCTGTGAATGACACGGTACGTGACTATCTTCTCGATATTGTTGCGGCGACTCGAAGCAGTACTGCCTTACGGCTTGGGGCTAGTCCTCGGGCTTCTCTTGCGTTGCAGCACGCTGCTCAGGGCTGGGCCGCTATGAACGGTCGATCGTATGTGCTGCCAGACGATGTGAAATTCCTCGCTGTACCTGTATTGGCGCATAGGCTTCTGGCTGAGACTACGACTCAACTTAGAGGTCAACCGACAGCTCGGATTATCGACGATATCGTCGAGGCGACTCAGGTTCCGATCGAGCGAGAATAATGGGAATGCACAACGCGTGGATGACGAGAGGGCTAGAAGCTCGGTATCGAAGTCCATCGCTCAAAGCTTCACGTGCGACATCGCTCAACCCGCTTGGCGAGTTGTTCGTGCTGCTTCTCATCATTGTAGTAATCGTTGGCGCAGTTACGCACGAAACGTTGATCAGCGCTGTGGGTGCTTTGGCGTTCGTCATCGCGATAGCATCGCGAGTGTGGGCTGCACTTTCGCTTGAGGAGATGATTATCGAGCGAACAGCTTCGGTTGATCACGCATTTCAAGATGATGAGATCGAAATTACATTCACCATCGAAAACCGAAAACCGTTGCCGGTACCGTGGTTGGAGATCAACGAATATGTGCCACGGGGTCTTTTGATCGAAGGTCATAAGGCAGTTGAGCAAGCGTATATGGGTGGCGCTGAGATCAAGGTATCGACCTCGCTCGGAGGATACGAGAGGGTAAAGGTAAAACGAAAGCTCACCGCGCTGGCGAGAGGTTCCTACCGTCTTGGTAAGACCCGACTTCGGAGTGGTGATCTATTTGGTTTGTATCCTGCCGAGGCTGCTTTGGAGCACACTCCTTGGTCGATATATGTGTACCCAACGATCAAAACACTCCCAGGTTTTTCGCTGAAGGCTCGACGTCCGATTGGCGATTACGTGTCGCGTAAACGTCTCTGGGACGATCCGTCACGGCCTGCGGGAGTTCGCGAATACCGACCGGGCGATTCGATCAAAAGTGTCGACTGGAAGACCACTGCTCGTCGAGGCGATATTTTCGTAAGGCAGTTCGACCCGAGCGTGTCGGAACATGCTGTAATTTTTGCTGAAGCGGTTACTACCGACGTTCCGTGGGAGGGCTACCGATCAGACGTTCTTGAGGGCTCGATGACGGCTGCTGCTTCGATAGCGAACCACGCCCTTGAACTGGGCTACAAGGTTGGTCTTGTAACCAATGGGGTTAGTTCGGCAAATGGATCGCACTCTGTCGTGACACCCGGGACAGGAGCTGCCCAACTAACGTTGTTGCTTGAGTCGCTTGCGATGGTGCATCCGATCGGTGTTCGTAGCTTGGATGAACTCGCTCGAAATAAGCGAGGTTCGATACCGGCTGGAGCAACTTTGATCTTCGTAGGGGGTATCTATAATCCTCGGACGATTAACTATTTGATGGGGCTTAAGCGAACTGGTCACCCAGTGATCATTCTTCATACTGGTCGGGAAGAGCCACCTGATTATCCAGATTTTGAAGTACGCGATGGTCGTTCGATGTTTCTCGAAACGAATCCTAGGTCGGGGCCAACAGAATTTCAGCGTCCTGCAAAGTACGGATTTAGATGGGACGAAATGCCTGTCGATGTAGGCTCGTCGAATCGAAGTGCGAAATGAAACGTAATTACGCTGTTGTTTCGTATGGTGCACTTGTAGTTGTCGAGAGCATTTGGTGGTTCTCTCTGATTGCAATGCTTGGTGGAATGATCGGCCTAGGTGGCTCTCCAATTCCATGGTCATCGTTGTTCGCATTGATGGGTGTTGGATTGGTGTCGGCTTGGCTGTTCGGCGCAGCCAAAGGCGATTCAACAACAGTTGCCATGTACCAAGCAGTAGTGGCTTTGATAGCCGTATATCTGGCACTTGCAACTGCAACCGTGACTGAATCGTGGTCGTTCAAGATCGCGTGGCCTATCGATACATTCGGCGGCACTTATGGTGGCGAGGGCGTTGCTGATGTGATCATCGGCGTGGTTGCGGCTAGTTGGCTCTGGTATCGATCTCAAAATATTCTGGCAGGTGGTGGGATTGCTCGCCGACTCAGCACGGCGTTCAAAGTCGGAACTGCGTTTATTGCTTTCGGGTTGCTGATTGAACTGACTGTCATACGATCTGATCTCGGCATCGCCCCATTGTTGTTTCCATTCTTCGGAGCTGCTTTGGTTGGTATGGCGATATCGCGACTTCCTCAATCGAACGATGCAGGGCAGGCTTCATGGCCATTGGTTATCGCTATATCCGTGGGCGGAATTCTTGGTATTGGCTTGATTGGTGCATTGCTAACGGGTCGATATGGAAACCTTGGCGTACGCGGGGCTTTCAAGGTATGGGCGGGGTTTGTCGATGCGTTATTGTGGGTTCTTAGATATCCAATCGAATGGATTATTACCGCATTGTGGAACGTGATTATGTGGCTGCAGAGCTTGGTAAATCGTCAGGAAGAACTAGTAGAGGACAGAGGTCCTGGTCAACTTTCGGAGGAGATGGTAAATCCAGCTTTGGAGCGGGCGGAAAGTGCATCAGACTTCGCTATTGAGGCACTTCGGTGGCCGCTTTCGATATTGATGCTGGTAGTGCTGTTCTTTGTTCTTGTATTCGCCTACAAGCGGTTTACGGGTCGCCATGAACTGGATGATGACGATGAGCGAGAGTCGATTCGTGGTGATTCCGATGCTGGTGCCGACATGATGAAGTTGCTGACTAATTTGATGCCCAGTTGGATGCGTGGCGGCAAGAATCGTTCGCTGTGGAAATGGCCAGACGGTGACAGGGGGATTACCGAGGCGTTCCTGTTGTATTTCGATACTCTGACTTACGCAATTAAACGCGGGATGATTTTCGATCCCAACGTCACTCCGAACGAAAGGGTCCCAGCGTTGGCTGTGTTCCTACCGGGTGCTCCGATCAACGATGTGACTTCTCGATTCAATGCTGCTTGCTACGGTGCAGTGCCGTCTGATGTGGCAGATATCGAAGAGCTACGGAATAAGATCGAAGAAGCAGCAAAGAAACCTAAGCCGGACGATGAAGATTAGTCAGGAGTGACTCGTTAGATTATCCGGTAGTGGGCCGCTAGTTGTGGCTAAGGGGCTCTGGAAGCGTTATAACGCGCAGCATATTTGTTGTTCCCGGCACGCCAATTGGTAAGCCTGCGACCGCGACGATTGTGTCACCTTCTTTTGCGATTTTCGTTTCTATGGCTAATTTCGAGGCTTCCGTGAACATGTCTTGAATGTTCATGTGCTTTTTAACCGCCACTTGAATTACTCCCCATCGGAGTGCAAGTTTTGCTCCGGCTCCGATATCTGGCGTAATGGCTAAAAGAGGGGTTTTAGGACGATAAGCAGCGACGCGTGCAGCCGTGCTTCCTGATGTGGTGAAAGCGATAATGGCTTTGGCATTGAGCCTGCGGGCTGTGGACGTTGCCGCGTCGGCGATTGCATCGTCGACCGGGAGCCCATCTTTGGAAGCAGCATCACGTCTTCGACCAGCCATTTTCTCATGTTCTAGATAACGTTCCGCTCGCTTTGCGATTTTTGTCATCGCCTGAACTGCTCGGTACGGGAATTTTCCTACCGATGTTTCGGCTGAAAGCATGATCGCGTCAGTTCCATCTCGAACTGCGTTGTAGACGTCGGTAACCTCAGCTCGAGTCGGCATTGGCGCTTCGATCATCGATTCCATCATCTGCGTGGCAGTGATAACCGGTTTACCGATTTCATTTGCCATTCGGATGATTCGTTTTTGCACTGATGGCACGCGTTCAAAAGGAAGTTCGACACCAAGATCGCCACGGGCGACCATGACCGCGTCGGACTTGTCCAAGATATCTGCGAGGTTGTCGACAGCTTGTTGAATTTCAATTTTTGCAACCAGCTGCGGAGTTTTGCCTGCTGCGGCGAGCTGCGTTCGCACTCGTACGACGTCGTCGCTGTCTCGAACGTATGAGAGGCCAACGAAATCGATGTCAGATGATTCAACCCAGGTTAACGCATCTTTTGTTTCAGGCGTGAAATAGTCGACTGTAGTTGTGTTGCCGGGGGCTGTGACTGCCTTATTTGGCTTCATTATTCCGCCGCGTGTGACACGACAGTGAATCGATTCATCATCGATTGAATCGACACGGAGTTCGACTGATCCTTCGTCGATCAGAACTAGCGAACCTTTTTTTATGTCGTTGTGCAGACCGAGTGGCCAAACGTTTGCTCGTTCGGTGTTTCCGTCACATGACGCGCGCTGGAGTATGAAGCTCTGGCCGGTGGTTAGCGTAATTTCCGGTTCTGCCATGTCGCCGACGCGGTATTTTGGGCCAGGCAGGTCGGCTAAGATCCCGACTGCAACTCCCATTTCCTCAGCGGCTTGGCGAAGAATCCGTACATAGCCGTCGTGATCGGAAGAAATGCCGTGGCTGAGGTTTAATCGACCAACAGACATGCCCGCACGAATTAGCCGTTTTATTCGAGATAATGTGCCAGTGGCGGGTCCGATTGTGCAAACAATGCGGGTTCGCGCGCGGCTTTTCAAAAACGGTGGGAGCAAATAGGAACTGTCGATATCGGTCACGCGATTCTCCAAAAATGAACAGATTCAATCGTAGTTGACTATAAAGTTATGTATCGAGGATACACATTTCCGATGACTAGTTGCTGCTTTTTAGAGGTAAAGATCGCCTGTGCGAATTTGACACGGAAACTGACAGGTCTAAAATTCAATTAACGCTCCGACACAATTTCGACCTAGTTCTCACTTCAGGATCGCTACGTGACAATCGCACAATCTCTTCTTTCTCTTCAAGGTACTGATCAATCATTAGCGATAAGGCGACGTGAATATCGCGAAGTTCAAACAGAATTAGATTCTGAAGGTGGTTTGCCGGAACTTCGAGAAACATGCGAAAAGACCCGAGTTCGCGAGCTCGAAGCAAAAGTAGAGACGGCCCGTCTCGAATCTGATTTGGCAGTTCTAAAGGACGAGGTCGCAGAGCTTGAGACTCGACTCTACGGCGGTGCTATCACTAACGTGAGAGAACTCACTGCGATTGAGACAGAGCACTCGGCTGCTCGACGAAATTTAGCACAGGTCGAAGAAGCTATAGCTCCGGCGCAAGTTTCCGCAGAGCACGCCCGGCAGCAATTCGCCGATTTAACGGCTGAGCTTGAAGTCAAAGAAAAATCTTGGACTTCCCGACAATTGGAGCTTCGTTCGTCAAAGGTGGAGAAGGGCACAGCATTCAATGAAATGCTGCAAATTCGTAACGACGAAGCTGCTCTGATACCCGAAGATCATCTTGCTCGATATACACGTCTGTTCCGCTCGAACCGAGGCATTGCCATAGTTCAAGTCGATCGTGGTGTTTGCCAGGGTTGTGCAGTTCGACTGCCAGTCGGTGAACTAACCCGACTTCGAGCCGCAGATGGCCCAATTCCCTGCAGTTGTGGCAGGGCGCTCCTTACAGAGCATTAATTGCGGGCAGTCGGATTCCATAGTGAACCCACTCAAACTACCAACACGTCCCTAAACGATCCTGACTCCGGTCAAGGATCTGGGGATTTCTTTGATTCGTCGAGCCGACTTCACCCTCGCGCCGAGATCGAACTGTACTGCCAGCGAAATTCTCATCATCTGGATAATTGGTTCGAGCCAGAAGAAAACGAAGGTCCAAATAACTTCGACGCTAGGCACGATCGATATCGCCAGATGCTTGCATCGTTCACCGGAGCAAACGCGCGACTGGCGCTGGTGCTGGTGCCGGATGCTTCTCACATCGCTGAAGACCTCGAAACGCTAGTTTCTCGACTATTGGAGCTAAACCGACTCAATACTGAAATTCGATGCACTGATCCTGATCGTCCCGACGCACTCCAGAGCGGAGAACAGCTTTTAGGGCTCGGTGGACGATCACCTCAGCGGCAGGCACGTATTCGAGAGGCAATTATTGCGAAGGCGTCGAGAGGTGAAGTGCTCGGACGAACTCCGTATGGGTATGAATCTGGCACAGATGGTCTGATGACGCCGGTGCCGGTAGAAGCCGAAATTGTAAAAGAAATATTTGATACGTACGCTGGTCCGTGGCAGGCTGAGGATTCAAAGCCTAAAGGCGGTCCTGGTCTCAGAGCAATAGCACGTTCGTTAAACGATCGTGGACTTTTGACTCGTACCGGTCGACCTTGGTCAGCCTTGGCTGTTTCAGGGATTCTTAAAAATCGTACGTACCTTGGAACGTATAATCGGTATGGTGTACGAATTGCAGGAAGCCATGAATCATTGGTTGAACGCGAGATATTTAATCGTGCAGAAGCTGTGACTAAAACACGTAAGCCTGTACGTCGCCGTGCAACCGAACCGCCGTACCGGCTTGGTGGAATTGCACGTTGTGATTTGTGCGGTCGGGGTTTGTCTGGGCTAACTCGACGCAGAAATTGGAAACGGACTGATGGTACGTCTATATCGAAATCGTACCGGTACTACGAATGTCCTTCGCGGAACGCTCGCCAAGAGCGTACGAAGGATGTTGCACGCCACGCCTCGTGGCATGCCGACGACCTCGAAACAGTCGTTCTGGCTGACATTGGTAGTTGGGGACGACGGGTGCAGAAAAAATTAAAACCGATTATTCGCCATTCAGGGGCAGAAGAGATCGTTGCTGCCGAGCGTGAGTTCACGCGTGCGGTAAGGGCGGTGGCTTCGGCGTATGGAACGTTGAACGACCTCGCAGCGCCGTTGGAGCGCTTAGTGCGTTCACGCGCTGGTTCAGAGACAGAGGTGTCCGAGAAGATCGACATCGAGCAACTACTTGCTGATGTGCAAAGCGACGATATAGGTACTGCCAAGGTAGCTGTGCTAGCAGTCGTTGAACGAGTGATCGTCGGCGAAGATCAAATCGAAGTGCTTCCGCGTTTTTAGCCGGCAGGCCATGATATGTCCTGACTACAATGCTTTGGCTTGTGTGCTTGGCGATAAAGGCACTAAGGAAAGTAAAGTGTCATTCGACGTAGATTTGAAACATCGACCACATCTGGAATCCTGATACAAATGCCGCTTCTGCTCAACGAATTTACTGACCACACGATCGATACTGGAGAAGTAGAGATTGGCTATTCGGTTGGACCAGATAGCGGTCCGGTGCTGTTGTTACTTCATGGCGTGACAAGCCGGCGTGATGGCTTTTTGAGAGTTATTGAGTCACTGGTAGACAGCTACCGTATTGTCACGATGGATCAGCGTGGGCACGGTTATTCTGGACACACTTCGGGGGCTTACGACCGAGAAGATCACGCACGGGATATTCGATTCGTCATGGAAAACGTCTGCAAGGACCCGACAATTGTTTGGGGCCATTCGATGGGTGGCGGCAATTCGATCGCTATGGCGAACAATGCGCCGAGCAATCTCAAGGCTCTGATACTCGAAGATCCAGCGGCGTTCGGTCGACAGCGACCAGTTCGACTCGATACTAATCCGACGGTAAATACTTTCCAAGTCAACCTTGCTCTAATCGATGCCGGGTTGTCGATTAAAGAGATGGCACCGAAGTTGCAAGCGGCGAGTCCGGGGCAGTTGGAGTATTTCGCTGTCTGGAAAGCTGAGTGCTTGCTGCAGATGGATGCCGAAATCTTACGTGGTGTGGTTAACGGTAATTACAAAGGATTCGATGACCCGGCGGCGATGTTGGCGAATATCGATGTTCCAGTGTTGTTAGTCCAGGCTGATCCAAACGCTGGGGGGATATTACCGGACGACTATCTAGCTTCTATCGTGCCGTCGAAAGAAGGCTTTACCACCGTGAAAATCCCTAGTGCTGGGCACAACATCAATCGGGAACACCCAGAGCAGATGCTACCGATAGTTATCCCGTGGCTGGTAGATCAGGCTTAGCTTGAATGATCAAGGCGTCGTTGGATGACTTAGTCGCTCGTGGCCTTATTCGCTCTAGTAATCTACCCCACTTTGGATCAGACCTGATTATTCCGTTTGCTCGGTACGATCGAATCAGTTTTCGACTAACAATGCCATTCTGAAAATGGATTCAGAATGACAGGCTTCGCTGTTGGGTGTTTGAAAGGTGACAAACCTAGTACCCTTGAATATGTCGCGAGGGGGACGGGCGGTCGCCGCTGTGTTTCGACACAGGGGAGGAAAGTCCGAGCACCTCATGAATCAGAGTGCCTGCTAACGGCAGGGCGGGGCGACCCGACAGAAAGTGCAACAGAAAATAAACCGCCTTTCGTTTCGGCGATCGGTAAGGATGAAACGGTGCGGTAAGAGCGCACCGCTCGGATGGCGACATTCGGGGCAAGGTAAACCTCACTCGGTGCAAGACCAAATAGGGAAGCTATGACCGGATTCGGGGAGCTTCCGGGTTGGTTGCTTGAGCCTGTAGGCAACTGCAGGCCTAGATGGATGGCCGTCGCTGATTTCGCTTTATTGTGGAGTTAGTACAGGACTCGGCTTATAGTCCGCCTCGCGGCGAGATGCCACTTACGTGAATAGCCCCCGGCAAAACCGGGGGCTATTGTTTTTTTACGGCTAGGTAGATGGGCATCCGGAAGTGACGACTGTATTCATTTTTTTTACGGCGTTTCTAAGAGCCGGCGAATTCAACACATCGATGTTGGATTTGAATTCGCTTATAAGCGTATGCTCTGTCCCGCTAAGTCAGGCGAAAGTTAAAGGAACCGTTCATATGCCAACGACACCGACATCATCGACTGTTTTTAAACCAGTTGCAGGATGGCCTGCTGTTCCTCATGGGATAATTCTCAAAGAGGCTACTTCTCTTGCGATCGATGAAAAAGACCACGTCTATGTGTTCAATCGGGGCAATACTCCGATGGTTATTTTTGATCGAGATGGAAACTTCTTGAATTCATGGGGGATAGGCGACTACATTCGTCCTCACGGAGCACATGTCACTCCAGAGGGCGATCTTTTGCTGGTAGATGACTTTGGGCATACGATCAAAAAAACCAGTATTCACGGAGATCTGAAATTCGTTATTGGCTCTCATGGCGAAGCGTCGGATTGGCAGCAGGGTGCGCCTTTTAATCGCCCAACCGACGCGTGCATTTCGCCGGTTTCGGGAGATATTTTCGTAACGGATGGATATGGAAACTCTCGAGTGCATCGGTTTACGCCGAATGGCGATCATGTGATGTCATGGGGAGAACCAGGTACAGATCCCGGGCAGTTCAGTCTTCCTCATAATTTGATTGTGTTGAATGATGGACGCGTCGTTATCTGTGATAGAGAGAACTTCCGTATTCAGGTGTTTACTGAGGATGGTGAGTACATCGAACAGCATCATTTCCACCGACCACAGGCGATTAGTCTTGGTCGCGGTGACGACAGTGCTATTTATCTAACAGAAAGTCGTCCTCCAGAGGTTCAAAAGGGTGTGCCTGGACTCGGTCTGAAAATCCGAATTCTTGATCAATCGTTTAGTGAAATAGCAAACTTTGGTGCCGGAACATCTGGTGTTGGTTCAGATCAATTTATTTCACCGCATGGTATTTCTGTCGACTCAGAAGGATCGGTTTACGTGGCCGAAGTTTCGTATACGGCCATGGGTTCGAAGCTCGACCCTCCTGGCGAGGTTACGAGCTTGCGAAAGTGGAAACGTGTTGCTGGGTAGTTGGCTTTTCTTTGATTCTTGCGCAGGGTTGGAAAATCTATAACTCTCTTCGCCTAAATCGAATAACCCACGTTTAACGTGTCTGCCATTTTCTTGAAGTAGTTGACGGTATGACGAGGGAGAGGAATTCCCTCTTGTTCGCGTTTCGTAACGTACTTCGAGTCCGGGTAGCCGGGGTACATAACGTCGCCAACAGCTTCAGGAGATGGCTCTTGAGAACGGAACGCCCGGAGCATTTCATCCATGTCTGACTTGAACTCGGCGGCAGGTCGAAAACCATCGATTCGAGTTGCTTGAAAGTAGTGGCAGAAACGTCCGCCTTTCGGATTGTCCATCATCAAACCTGAAAGTCGCTCGCCCGGCAGAACAGCACCAAGCACGTCTGCCATAACGCCGATTCCTGTGCCTTTGTGAGCGCCGGTGTCGTAATTACCACCTAGGGGCGGCTGACCGATAGCTTCGCTGCGTTTTGAAATGTCGGTTACAGGCTTGCCATTGGCGTCCTGCGCCCATCCTTCAGGAATATCTACCCCAAATGCCTGAGCGATCGAAACTTTGCCGTACGAGGTCATCGAAGAAGCCATATCGATTACGAACGGAGGCTCTTCGCCAGCCGGTGCTGCAAACGCCATTGGGTTTGTGCCCATCCACGGGTATCGAGCGTTCATTGGAATGATCACACGACCGCCACCCGAAGACATCGTGTAGCCGATCATGTCGTGCATCAGTGCGAGTCTAGCGTAGTAGCCAGCTGCACCATAGTGTGAAGAATTGTTGACTGCAACCGAAGCGATGCCGGTGGTCTTCGCCTTTTCTATAGCCAATTCCATCGCTTTCACGCTGGCGATCATCGCCATGCCTTTGTCGGCATCGATAACTGCTGTACCGGGCGTTTCGTAGGTAACTTTTACATCAGGCGTTGGATTGATGTAGCCGTTCATCAGTCCGGTGAGATAGTGCAGGTCTAGGTTGTAGCAAACACCGTGAGTGTCGATTCCGTTCATGTCGGCATCGACTAAAACATCGGCACAAAGCCGAGCTTCATCAGGTCGCATTCCGGCTGCAGTAAACAAGTTAGATATGAATTCAGCAAGGGGTTCTTGCTGAACGAAGGTGGGGTCTGGGACGTGCTTTAGCTTCTCGAGAACCATTTTGGGGATTCAGTCTTTCTTGTTCTTACTGCCAGCATCTGTGTTACATGTCCTAGCTTTTACGATCTGTTGATATCACTGCAAATGTTACCTGCGAGACGGCTTCGACGAAATTACTGTGGCTCTGTTGTTCCGAGCAATCTTATGTCACAGTAGGACGCGACCGGAATATGGTTCCTGATTTCGCACGCACTTGGAGCATTCAAAACCTATTTGAGGAGAACTGATCGGATGGCAGATACAGCAGACATCGTTGTTGTTGGCGGAGGCGTGCATGGCGCTTCGACGGCTTGGCATCTCGCAAAGCGTGGGGCTGGCAAGATCGTTCTCATCGAGAAAGACGGTATCGCATCGGGAGCTAGCGGATGGTCCAGTGCGATTGTTCGCATGCACTATTCATTGGAATCTCTGGTGAAGATCACGATGTACGGTCGTGAGATGTACGGCGATTGGAAGAATATCGTCGGCGTCGGAGAGAGCGGATTCCGTCAGGTTGGCTTCCTTGTGCTGTTTCCTGAAGACGAAATTTCACATGGCCGAGGCGTGGTCGAAATGCAGCAAAGGCTCGGAATCGATGCTAGGTATATCTCGGTCGATGAAGTCGGCGAAATTGAGCCACGACTTGTTCGCGACGATGTTGCGGCTGGAGCGTGGGAACCGAATTCTGGACACGCTGATGGCTCGACAGTGGCGAATTCGTTTATAGCCGCAGGTCGCGAACTGGGTGTAGATGTTCGCGTTGGCCCTCAAGTACTTGGTGTAACTTCTGAAGGTGACCGAGTCACGGGAGTCGAAACATCCGAGGGCGTTATTTCCGCGGGAACTGTTGTCGTTGAGGCAGGGTTCAGGACGAGTGCATTGTTGGCTCCGCTTGGAGTTGATTTGCCGATTAGGCCAGTTCGTCACGCTATTTCTGTGGTTGAACGCACTCCTGATTTTGGCGATATTCATCCGGTGATTTCGGATCGGGTAGCACGTGCGTACTACCGACCTGAGCGTGGAACATTAGCGCTACTAGGCGAGCACGATCCATTGAAGGGTCCGATCGATGATGAGGTTGAATTTGCCAAGCCGCCTATGTTGGATGAAGAAGTTAGTCTGATGGAACGATTCGCTCACCGATTTCCGGGACAGGAGTTGGCGTCGAAAATGCAGGGCTACACAGGCGTTTACGATTGCTCGCCTGATTTCCAACCGGCATTCGGCAGGGTTCAGGCTGTGGACGGACTATTTGTAGGCGCGGGCTTTAGTGGTCACGGATTTAAACTAAGTCCGGGCATCGGCAAGATCATGAGCGATCTAGTAGTCGATGGTGCGACTGATATGATCGACATTCATCCGTTCAGGGTGGAGCGATTCGCTGAGAACGATCTGCTACTGGGCGGTAAAGGGTATTCGAATAGGTCCCTGTCGTAGGAACGACTAACCGAACAGCGGATTTGAGCCACCGAACGAATCGATTGCTGTGCCTGTGATTGATGAGCTGGCGTCGGACGCTAAGAAAAGTGCTACTTCCGCGATTTCAGCAGGATCCATCAACTTAGGATTTTCAGACCGACCCATCGTGTTGAACGCTTCTCTAAAGCCCTCGGTATCTGTTCCACCAGGGCAGATCGCATTCACGTTTATTCCGAATTCGTAGAGCTCAGCAGCGAGGGTTTCGGTCAGACTGATGAGTCCGGCTTTGGTCACTCGGTAAGCGCCTCGACCTGCACCTCCCTTGCGTCCACCAATCGACGATATGTTGATGATCTTGCCGTAGCCGCGTTCGATCATCGCTGGCAGTAATCTTTGGGTGATGAGAAATGCACCGGTGAGGTTGACGTTGAGGACATCACGCCACAGATCGGATTCAAAATCGGCAACTGCAATTCGGGGATGAATGATCGCCGCGTTGTTCACCAGAATGTCGATTGCGCCGAACGCCTGAGTCGCTGTATCGGCAAGTCCATAGATATCGGATTCAACTCCAAGATCGGCAATAACCCCGAGAGCCTGACTTCCCTGCGAAGTTATAGCTTTGGTTACTTCGTCGATTTCGGTTTGCGTTCGGGCTGTGGCAACGACGTTCGCACCTGCCTCTCCGTAGGCTAGGGCTATTGCTTTGCCGATCCCTTTTGACGCGCCGGTTACGAGTGCTGTTTTTCCTTCAAGTGATGTCATGCGAGAAATAATACTCGTTATCGATCTTGCCATGTCGATTCACCGAATCGCTGGAGCTCGGTTCATACTGGTTCTCAGAAATTTTATTGATTGCATAGAATGTGCCGCAGCTAGCATGGAGAATTGAATGGCAGAGAAGGTAGTTGTCACGGGTGGATCGGGTCGAGCAGGCGAGTACATCATCGCCGAGTTCGCATCTAAGGGTTACGATGTTTATAACGTCGATTCGGTACCACCACGACCTAGTTCTCCTTCGAACGCTGCCCAGTGGTGGGACGTTGATGTTACTGACTTTGGTGAAGTAGTAAGTGCACTCACGGGTGCCGATGCCGTAGTGCACATGGCGGCTATTCCGGCTCCGAATAAGGACGCCGAACACAAGCTGTTCCGTATCAACATGCTGTCAAATTGGAACGTGCTCGAGGCAGCCGAGATTCACGGTATCGAACGTATTTGTATGGCTTCATCGATCAACGCTGTCGGCGCTGGCTGGGGACAAAAGGTCTATACACCGGAGTACTACCCGGTCGACGAGAACCACCCAACTCGTGTCGAAGATGCCTATTCACAGTCGAAATGGCTCGGTGAAGAAATGGCCGAAGCGTTCGTTCGACGTCGTGAGGGCAAAGTTCAAATCGCCAACATGCGTTTCCACGCACTGTGGGATCCTGCGACCGCCGAACGGCATTTGGAGTCGGGCGATAAGACTTCCGTTAGCGGACGGGCCGCTGGCGGATTCTGGAGTTGGGTGGGTCGACACGACGCTGCCCGGGCTTGCCGTTTGACGATAGAGAAGGAATTCGGGGGAGCCGAGGCATTCTTTATTAATGCAACCGACACGGTGTTAGATATTCCTACTATGGATGTGATCAACGAGGTTCATCCTGATGTAACGTTACGTGAACCTATTGAAGGATTTAAAAGCCCTCTTTCTGTCTCAAAGGCTGAAAAGCTTCTTGGTTGGATTCCGATTGAGTCATGGCGTGAAGGTACGGTTCGTGAGCCTGAAGCTACTGACGCTCAGCCTGCGGCTTACAAGGCGCAGTGGACTAGATAGCTAGTCCTGTGTGCTTGAGAGTTCCTTCTCCTAGCGGGATAAGGTTAGGTTGATGGAGATTTGCAGGCTGATCTGGACGACGATTGTAGTCAACATATCAGCCCCTCCTAAATCCCTCGGCTACGATGACTTCTTCTGGAATCTCTAATGTTGGCGTCATGGTGTCCTCTCCTGTTTTGGTTAAAGAAATCACCAACAATTTTATTCGAGGGCATTGATCAGAGCTTCACAGGTCGACAGTTGGCGTTCGCACAGCATGACTGTGTTCCCGACCACTGAATAGGCCGGATACAGGTTAACGACGGGAATTAGGTAGTCGCGCTGGCCTGCCGTTACGCCGATGACCTCCTCTGCTGATTCCACACCCAGTCCGAGCGCGTCGGAATGAGATTCGTAAAAGCGAACCTCGATATCTTGCTGATTGAAGAAGCCATACCATATATCGTTTGCACCCGGAACGGTTTCGACGTCGAACTGTTTATTTTTCTTGTATCCAACCGCCGTAAAATCGTCGATGGTGTAGCTGGCATCTGGACGAGTGATCAGCCTTATTCCCTCTTCGTCCGGAACGCCTGTATCGGAGGCGAAGGGATCATCAGAAGAACCACAGCTAGCTACGGCAACGGCGAGTGCCAGGGCGAGACACATCAACACCAACTTTGCGATGGTGGGCTTTCTGACGGACTCGCTGTCTTGCATATGAAATTGACTCTGAGGCTTGCTAATTCACCTTGGGAGGATGATACAGATCGAACTGGTGATCTGGGTGAATGAAAATCGAAAGGGTTTTATTCCCTCCCGATTTTCATTTTGATTTACGTTTGGAGCGTGTGTGGTTATCGAACCCGTTACCCTCTTCTGCTTTG
>CAWVYJ010000019.1:0-31805 GCA_963934365.1 uncultured Dehalococcoidales bacterium
GAATCGGATTCGATGGCGAGTCCTTGAGCGGAGTCGACTGCCTTGCGTAAGCTGGAGAGTGCGATTTTGAGTATGTTGATCATGTTTTAGATATGTGCTTGATTGCGGGGTGGCTGCTTTTTCTAAGCAACAAAAAACCCCTGTTTTGCGACAGGGGTTCTAAATTCTTTACGTTGCGACTTGGATTACTTCAACAAGTGCAACACGCAAAACTAGGAACACCTGTGGGTGTACAGGTACAAGCCTGCTGCGAGTTCATAGTTGTGGTGGGGAGTGCGTTGTTCATATCTAAGTTCAATATACGCCCCAATTTGAGCGCAAGGCAAATTCAGGCATAGGTAATTCGTGGAGTCACGAGTTGTGAGTTCAAGCTTAGGGTTTGTCGGTGCTATATGCGCATTCTCAATAGGTCGGCAGTGTTCACACCTTGAACCATTTGAACTTGATCTGATGGCAGTCCAGATTTCGCAAACTCATCGAGCGCACGTTTCTGGCTAACGAGCGGATAATCGCTAGCGAACAGAATTTTTTCTGCTCCAACTGAGCGAGCAACAACGTCGAATACTTCGGGTCGATATAGGAATGGAAACGCCGCCGAATCGAAGTAGACGTTCTTTAGAGCCGACTTCACCTCGGGCATTAATCCGTAGAACGGTAACCCACCTCCGAAGTGACTGAATATGAACTTGTTATTCGGAAACGCGTTTACAAGTGCCATCAGAAGTTCGGGAGTAACGCTGCCTTTGCCCGGATACCCATGACCAACAGGCTCCGACGCATGCATGAGGATAGGCATTTTCAAATCTTTTGCAGTGTCGAACACAGGTGCTAGTGCAGCGAGATCAGCATCGAGGATGCCCTGTGTATTTGGGTGAAGCTCTCCGACTCCCTTGGCTCCGGCTGCATGACACCGTTGTACTTCTTCTACGGCGTCTTCGCCCCAAAGTGGATTCACACTACAAAAAGCTATGAGTTGATCAGGATGAGATCGAGCCGCTTCGAGGTTGTAATCGTTCGAGGCACGGGCGACTTCAGGGTCGGTCCACCCGAATCCCGCACACACCGAGACGTCGATTCCTGATTCATACATCGATGAAATTAGATCGTCGTACGTAGAGAATTTCGCATTTGGATCGCCGAACAGAGTTCGGAACGTACTGTCAGATCGAGAGAGTCGTTCCCGATCAGCGTCAAATGATTCCGGAAGAACGTGGGTGCAGGAATCGATGATTTGGGTTAAGTTGAGTTTGGTCAAATCTGGATAGGGCGTGAGTAGTGTGATGATTTCGACCAAAGATACACTGTCTTTGCGATCAGAACGTTGTGGCATTGAGTAGGATGCCGCTACGCTTTGCATCTGAAACATGACGAATGTGTATAGCGCCGATAAAAACGTCGACGCAAACAAGAGGGTGAGAGTTATTAATGGTCTCGATGATCAAGGACGAGGGGCGGGTTTTAACTCAGCCCGACATTCCGCATGCTGAACCCAAGATGGGCAAAGTAGCGGTTATCTACACATCGCCTGAGACGGTGATTGAAGACTATGCACGCCTTCTTGACCTAGCCGACTACCAAACCGCTCTTACCCCAGATATCGACACCTTTCTCAAGGTGAATATTTCGTGGCAGCACTACTATCCTGCCTGCTCAACGGCTCCATGGCAGATTGATGGCGTTACTCAGAAGCTTCGATCTGACGGTTTCGACAAACTTACCGCTGCTCATAACGGAACAGTTGTGGTTAACCCGGCTGAAGGTCGTGAGAAGAACAAGCACAAGCTGGTTGAAGATCGACTTGGGTTGGATCACGTTACTCTAGACGTTCCGCCCGTGAAGTGGGTTCCTTACAAGCCGACTGCCAAAATGCTGGTTCTCGACCATGTCTATAAAGATGGCCTGTACATTCCTGAGGTGTTCCCGGGAACGAATATTGTTCAACTTCCTACTGTGAAAACTCACGTGTTCACAACTATGACGGGTGCTATGAAGAATGCCTTCGGGGGGCTACTTCACCGATATCGCCATTGGACTCACTCTGTAATTCACGAAACTCTGGTCGATCTATTGCAGATTCAAAAAGAGATTCACTCTGGTCTATTTGCGGTTATGGACGGAACGTTCGCTGGTGACGGTCCAGGGCCTCGTGCGATGCGGATTCACAACAAAAACGTGATCCTAGCTTCTGCCGACCAAGTAGCAATCGATGCTGTTGCGGCGAGAATGATGGGGCTTGACCCAATGTCGATCCCGATGATTCGTATAGCCCATGAGATGGGTCTTGGAGTCGGTAAGCCTGCGGAAATCGAAGTCGTTGGCGATGATATTGCGGACGTAAACTGGAATTTTAATGGCAACGAAAGCACACTTGCTTCCCGTGGCCAAAAGTTGATCTATCATGGTCCTTTGAAGCCGCTTGAAGGCGCGCTTTTACGTTCTCCAGTCGCCCCTTTGGCATACTGGGCGTCGAATGTTTACCACAACAAATTCTGGCTTCCAATGGTCGGTCGTAAGCGCGTAAATGAAGCGCTCAAAACTGACTGGGGACAGTTGTTCGAGAACTATAAATAGGGAATTCACGCTATGCGATTAGGTTTCAACTTCGTTAATGGCACGAATCCTGGCGACACGCCGCTGGATGAGCTGCTTACTTTTTCGGCTCAGTACGGCGCGACAGATATCGTGCTTCAGTCATACACAGGCATGGGTGTTGGCGAAAACTGGGCTGTGGTTCCCGGTGAATCGAAATGGGAAGTTGATGACCTCGTAGCGTTGAGAAAACGCGTCGAATATCATGGACTTAATTTGGAAGCGCTCGAAAACGTTCCAAGTGCTTTCTACGATCACATAATGCTCGGTGGTCCGAAGCGAGACGAGCAGATCGAAAACATGATCTACACCGTGCGAAATATCGCACGATCTGGCATTCCGATTTTCGGTTACAACTGGATGCCGTCTGGCGTATGGCGGAACGCCGAAAACACCGTTTCAAGGGCAGGTACAACGGTTACCGCCTACGACCATTCGCAGCACGCTGATCATGTCCTGACTCACGGCCGTGAGTACACCGAAGAAGAGATGTGGTCGAACCTCGAGTACTGGATAAAGATAATCACGCCGGTCGCCGAAGAAGAGGGAATTCGTATTGGAATTCACCCTGCTGACCCTCCAGTAGATTCAGTTGGTGGTGTTCCTCGTTTGTTGAACAGTTTCGCCGCGTACAAGCGACTTACCGAGATCATTGATTCGCCATCAAATGCGATCGAGTTCTGTCAAGGGACGTTCTCTGAAATGGACGACGCCGAGGGTGAAGGAATTTACGACATGATTCGCTACTTCGGTGAACGTAAGAAGATTCTCTATGTCCACTTTAGGAACGTATCGAATGCTGGCGAGCCATTTGTCGAGGAGTTCATCAACACAGGTCACGTCGAAATGATCCGAGCGCTCAAGACGTACAAAGAAGTCGGTTTCGAAGGTGTGCTGGTCAATGATCACGTGCCGGTTACAGCTGGAGATACCCAGTGGGGTCATCAGGGTAGGGCGTACGCCAACGGCTACATTCAGGCACTTATGGACGTGTTCGACGACTAGCCTCGGCTACGATCGGCTAGCCGCGTCCGAAGAAATTGGAGCTTTCCAAACAGTAGAATTAAGAAAGTTTCGGCTGCATTCAGCCCTTGGACAACTGCAATCATGCTGTAATGCCGGTCGTAGCTCTACGCTCCGGCAGCGGGTGGCGGGCTTTCGGAATGACCTTCGTGGAGAGTGCTGTCGTTGTGGGTGAAAACTCCGAGATCACGACCTTGATGAACGTGAACTACGAGGTCTTCCCGTTCGATTCCTACGGCGTCGGTAAGATCTTCATCGACCATTGACATAAGCTCTTGGATCGTCTCCTGAGTTTGTGATTCGGAAACAATCATTGTGCCGTGAACCATACCCGGCACGAAATGCAGATCGAGTCTACCTACCGGTTTGCCATCTTCGAGAATCGTGTAGCACTCGCCCGTGGGCGTGCGTACTTCTCGCTCAAAGTAAAACTGTGCCATGAAATATCACCTATCGTTACTCACGTATCTGACCTTGCCCGCGAACCTTCCACTTGTATGTGGTGATCTCCTTAAGTCCCATTGGACCACGGGCATGGAGTTTGTTGGTTGAGATGGCAACTTCTGCACCGAGTCCGAACTGAGCGCCGTCGTTGAAGTAGGTTGAAGTGTTGGCGAAAACAGCGCCGGCATCGACTTCGTTTAGGAACTTATCAATTGTCTCGGTATTTTCAGAAATGATTGCTTCGGAATGCCTAGAGCCGTACTCGGCGATGTGGTCCATAGCTTCGTCAATTGAGTCGACTATCTTTACAGATGCGATTAGCCCCAAAAATTCGGTACCGAAGTCATCAGATTGCGCAGGGACGACTTTGGCGCCACCTGCAAGAGCATAGAGAACGCTCATAGAGCGTCTGTCAGCACGAAGCTCGACCCCTTGGACTCCAAACTCAGTTGCAAGCTTAGGCAGAAACTCTCGTGACACGCTTTTGTGGATCAACACGGTGTCCATTGCGTTGCAGACAGTAGGCCGTTTGGTTTTGGCGTTTACGATGATGTTTAAGGCGTCTTCGAGATTGGCGTCTGCATCGATATACGTGTGACAAACGCCAACGCCGCCTGTTATGGCCGGCATTGTGGCGTTCTCGCCGACGAACTTGACCAGTTCGGCGCTTCCGCGCGGAATCATCAAATCGATCACATCGTCCATCTCGAGCATTTCTTTTACGAGAGCTCTGTCAGTCGTTTCGACGAACTGAACTACATGGCTCGAAATTCCTGCACTCTCGATCGCGTTTTTGACGATTCCGGCTAGAACCGTATTGGTTAGGATGCATTCTTTGCCGCCACGTAGAACTACACTGTTGCCTGATTTGAGACACAGCGTTGCAATATCGATAGTGACGTTAGGGCGACTTTCGTAGATGACACCGATCACTCCGAGCGGAACACGAACTCGTTGGAGGTTAAGCCCGTTCGGCATATCTCGCCGTTCCAGAATTTCGCCGATTGGGTCTTCGAGCGATGCGATATTACGTGCGGCGTCTGCCATGTCTTTCACACGAGAGTTGGTCAGCGTCATGCGATCCATCATGTGAAAATTGAGACCGTCACGCTTGGCTGCTTCGAGATCTTGCTCGTTAGCTTGCAATATAGACATTCGGTTAGTTTCGATAGCTTCGGCTATTGCGATGAGGGCAGAATTTTTTACTTCAGTCGATGTACCAGCAAGCTTACGTGAAGCAGTGTTGGCGGCCTTTGCCTGATCATGGAGTATTGTAGAAGTGAGTGTCATCGTGCTTATTTTTGAGTAGGAGCTCAGATTAGGAGATTCGATTTACCCGTTACGGTAGTGCCATGTTGTTGCGGTGAATTACTTCAGCACCGTAGTAGTGACCCAATAAGTCGGGCAACACGTTCGACTTTTCGCCTTTTATTCGTTCGACGTCAGTTGATGGGTACGAGGCGAGTCCCCATCCGATGGTCGTTCCATCGATTTCCGTAACCTCAATGATATCGCCTCGCTTGAACTGACCGTAAACCGAGACGATTCCAATCGGTAGAAGGCTGTTTCCATTGTTCTTCAATGCATTTGATGCGCCAGAGTCAACCGCGACGCTTCCTCGATGTTCTGTGCGACCAGTGAGAATCCAGCGTTTGCGACTTTCACGTCTGGAAACGCTGGAAACGAATCGGGTGCCGATTTCATCACCATTGCAGATCGATTCGATCACGCCATCGATTCTTCCCGAGGCAATGACCATTGGGATTCCCGAGTCAGTCGATAGCCGCGCTGCTTCGAGTTTGCTTGCCATCCCGCCGCTACCCTGTAGATCGTGGGGACCGCCTGCAGAATTTTCTATCGATTGGTCGATTTTGTCGACGACCGATATCAGTTCAGAGTTAGGATCGAAGTGCGGGTCGGTCGTATATAGTCCGTCCATGTCGCCAAGAAGAATCAGCAGATCGGCGTCGACGGTATTTGCGACCATCGCAGATAGTCGGTCATTGTCACCGTAAACTTCGCCTGCGAGTTCTTCGACCGCTACTACGTCATTCTCATTGATAATTGGTACTGCGCCAATTGAAAGCAAAGCATCAAGCGTATTTCGCACGTTTATATAACGAGATCGGCTTTGTAAATCGCCGCGTGAGATGAGTGCCTGAGCCACCTCAACGTCGTGATTGGCGAAAAGCTGTGTGAACGTCATCATCAACTGTGGTTGGCCAAGAGCGGCTAGCGCCTGTCGATAAGCGACTGTACCTAGTTGGAGTTTGTTTTTGAGCGGCGTGCGTGCGAGTGACTCTCGTCCTGCGGCCACCGCTCCTGAACTGACAATCAATACTTCTACGCCCGAAGATCTCACGGAAGCGATTTGGGCGAAGATGCTGCCAATTGTTGCAAGGTCGAGCGCGTATTTACCTCCTGTCAGAAGGTTGGTTCCGAGTTTTACGACGATACGGGTTGGTCGTTTTGGGCGCTTGTTATCCATCGGTTATTGATTGTGGAGCAAGAATGCTCATAGTTGACGCAATATGTACTGGTTATTTTGTAGCGTAGACGACCCTCGGTGCTAGCATGGAACTACACCAAGGTCACCGGATTTTGTTCGATGGCCCTTTAGTTGTGTTGGGACGGTGTTGGTTAAGGCTTTTAGCCCGACCAACGCAAGGCCTGAGATATAAGTATCCGGAAATCTGAATGAGTCTGTCGGGATTGCTCCCACTGCTCGGTGAAACCGAACAGTTTGCGGCACTTCTAAATAGCCTCCGTGCTCCACGAGCACAGTCGGCAGTGATAGCACCAGACCCCGCCACTGAATGCACTGTGGCGACACTTTGGCGCGAGTCTGCCGCGCCTATTTTCGTTTTGACCCCGAATCCTGGATCGGCCCGACGTCTACATGATCGCCTATTCACTTGGCTTGGCGACGATGCTCCCATCTTCCACTTTTCCGAGTCGGAAGACATCCCGTTCGAGCGTTATGTTCCAGATCGCGGAGCCAGCCATGCTCGACTTCGCGCACTCGCCGCAATGCGTGGCGATGTAAAAGGAGTCAAGCAGCCGCTGGTTATCGCCTCGGTAAATGCCGCTGCGCAGGCAACTCTTGAACGTGCAGTATTCGATTCATCGACTCACACACTAAGCGTGAGAAATCGCATCGACCTTGAATCTCAGATTCGACAATGGGTTGAGATGGGCTATATCCATGAACCAACGGTGGAGATTCCTGGCACTTTTTCACGCCGTGGCGGAATTCTCGACATATTCCCGGTTTCGAACGACCGCCCAGTTCGTATCGAGCTGTTCGACGATGAAATAGAGAGCATACGATTCTTCGATCCTGGCACTCAGCGTTCTGCTGCCAAGACCCGAAGCGTAATTATTCCTCCTGCCCTCGAAACATTGCCAATGTTGGCAGATCAAGACCGAGTACAAGAGCTTCTCGGCAATATGGACTTGGCTGGAACTTCAGATGAAGCACAACATCGAATCCCATCGGAACTTAGTCACGCACTCGCAGGTGAAGTACTGGACGAAATTTCCTACTACGCCGGGTTCTTCAATCTAGGAAATGTATTCGACTATATGCCCTCCGAAAGCCTGACGATCGTGTTACGTCCCGGAGCAATAGAAGAGACTTCTCAGGGTCAAGATAGACGTATGACACAGCTTCGAACGCTCAAAGAGAAACGTGGCGATGTGCCAGTTGGCTTTGCTCAGCCTCACTTAGAGTGGGGATTCATTTCAGATGCTATCGACGCCCGACCCAAGGGCATAACGTTGTCACCCTGGGGTATTGACGCTGAAGAACTTGAAGGTTCCGCCTTGGCTCTTCCTTTGAAGTTGCCGTCACTGGTGAGAAGCGGAGTCGAAACGGCTTTAGAAATCGTTCGTAAGGGCATCTCTGAGAACAAACGCACGGTTGTCATAACGAACCATGCACAGAGATTTCATGAGATTGCTGAAGATGCAGGCGTCGAATCAAGCCTTGTAAAAACAGTCGATAAAGCTCCCGCCCCCGGCGAAATTCATATCGTCACAGGGCATTTGCTTACAGGTTTCTCGATCGAAACCGCAGACGGTACTGAGGTTTCGATTCTCAGTGATGCCGAAGTTTTTGGTGTTCAAAAAGAGCGCCGCCGAGTACGAAAACGTCCAATGCGTAAGGGGCCAGCACTCGAGCAACTCAAGCCCGACTCATACGTCGTTCACGTCGAACATGGTGTTGCCAAGTTCGTTGGAACTCAGGTCATGGGCTCCGAGGGTCAAGAATATCTGGTCCTCGAATACGCTGAAGAGGACAAGCTATACGTTCCTACTGAACATCTTGATCGAATTCAGCTCTATCATGGCGCCGCCGACTCATCGCCCAGGCTCACCAGACTCGGTACGCAGGAATGGAGTAAGGCGCGAGCACGGGCTAAGAAAGCGACTGAGCAACTTGCTGGCGAATTGATCGCTCTATATGCATCACGAAAGATTGCGACTGGGTTCGCAGCCATGCCCGATACGCCTTGGCAGGATTCGCTCGAAGCAAGCTTCCCATTTGAAGAAACTCCCGACCAACTAACGACTATCGAAGCTGTGAAGGCCGACATGGAATCGGCGCAGCCGATGGATCGATTGGTCTGTGGGGACGTTGGTTACGGTAAAACAGAAATTGCTTTACGGGCGGCATTCAAAACCGTCCAATCTGGTCGGCAGGTTGCGATTCTTGTGCCGACTACTGTCCTTGCACAGCAGCACTTGGAAACTTTTTCCGAGCGGCTAGAGCCGTTCCCGGCGAGCGTAGATATGCTCTCACGTTTCCGTTCGGATAAGCAGCAGAGAGAGACGATCACCAAGCTCAGCAATGGCAGCGTCGATATCGTTATAGGCACGCACCGTTTGCTGCAAAAGGATGTTCAATTCAAAGACCTTGGGCTTGTAATTATCGACGAAGAGCACAAGTTTGGCGTTACGCATAAGGAACGTCTCAAAAAGATGCGTACTCAGGTCGACATCATGACGCTGAGTGCAACGCCGATTCCACGAACGCTGCACATGTCGCTGGCGGGCGTTAGAGATATGAGCACGATCGAAACACCGCCTGAAGAGCGGCTGCCAATCAAGACCTATGTATCGGAAGAGAGCGACGATCTAACCCGAGAAGCTATACTTCGCGAGCTAGATCGAGGCGGTCAGGTCTTCTATCTGCACAACCGGGTCAAAGACATCGAGCTTGTCGCAAGCAAACTGCAAAAACTTGTTCCAGAGGCTAACGTCCAAATCGGTCACGGCCAGATGGCTGAGGACGAACTCGAAAAAGTGATGGCTTCGTTCGATCGCCACGAGTTTGACGTGCTGCTGTGTACAACGATCATCGAATCGGGTGTTGACCTTCCGAACGCCAACACCTTGATCGTCGATAGAGCCGATATGTTCGGTCTGTCGCAGCTGTATCAAATTCGTGGTCGAATCGGACGTGGTGCTAACCGGGCATATGCGTATTTGATGGTTCCACGTGCGAAGGCTCTTACCGAACAGGCAGAGCAGCGCCTGAACACTATTCTCGCTGCAACCGAACTCGGAGCCGGGTACCAGATCGCTCTACGTGACCTTGAAATTAGAGGAATCGGAAACTTGCTGGGAGCCGAGCAGTCGGGTCAGATTTCGGCGATAGGATTTGATCTCTACACCAAGCTTCTTGCTGACGCGGTTAAACAGCTGAAGTCAAATGCCAATTCTGACGAACCGATAGAACCGGAAGCACCGGAGTTCTCGACCGTTCGCGTTGATATTGGAATCGACGCCCGAATTCCCGATAGCTACATCGAAGATCTGGCGCAGCGACTGTCCATTTACCAGCGATTAGCGCGTATGGAGTCGGACAAAGAGATCGACGACATTGATGAGGAGATTCGTGACCGATTTGGTCCGATGCCGCCTCATGTGATGCTGTTGATGAAAACTACTCGAATGCGAGTGATGGCCGAGGCTGCTGGAGTCGAACTGATAAGCGCCAAAGAATTCCGCGCCGTAATGTCGTTGAAGCAGCCGACAGGTGGGGCACGAGAACCGTTGCAGAAGCAGTTGGGTATTGGCGTTGACGTTGGTCACATGCAGATACGTGTCGACATCGATCGTGACGATCCGGAGTGGATCGACGAGTTGATGGCCGTCATGGACCAGATCAAGATGTTCCAAGAACGAATGATCAAGATGATGGAAATGGCAGTGGCCGCCAATGCTGGCTTCGGATCCGATGATCCCGCAGGGTCGTCGCCGATGAACGCAGGCTAGTTAGTCGGGTTGTGCTTTTCGCCTGCCTGTCATTGCCACGTCACCGAACTCCTCGCCATGACAATCTGACCGAGCCTGATCGGGATACTTGCTGTAACCTGCGCCCTGAAGCGATCAGGCAACGAACACTATTACAAGATCAGTGGAGCCAATATGGGTGCAAAAAAGCCGTTAACACCTGAAGTTACGATTATTGGTTGTGGAACTCCCACGCCACTTCCGGATAGGTTCGGGTCGTCGTACGTAGTGCAGGTTGGCGACGAGAAGTTGTTATTCGATTGCGGTCCTGCTACGACGTGGAAGCTCGCCAGAGCGGGAATTAAAACCACCGAGATCGACGACGTTTTCTTCACGCATCACCATTTCGATCACGATGCCGATTTTCCTACGTTCATACTCACTCGTTGGGATCAGATGATTCCGAGAGATAAGACTTTGAATGTCTACGGCCCAAAACTCACTGAAGAATTCACGAACGGAATTCTGGATGAGGATACGGGTCTGTTTGCTCACGATTGGAAGGCTCGGATTCATCATCCAGCTTCGCAAATCACTTTCCAAGATCGCGGCGGCGAACTTCCTCGAAAGAAGCCCGACGTCGATCCTCACAACATGGGGCCGGGTCTGATCAAGGCAGGTTCGAACTGGGAAGTTACCGCTGCCCCTGCGGATCACGTTCAGCCATATCTCGATTCGCTTGCTTACAGAATCGATACTCCTGACGGATCGATTGTCCTAACGGGCGATACTGCTCCGTGTGACACCGTGACCGATCTGGCGCGTGGTGCAGATGTGTTGATGATGATGTGCTGGGAGACGCACGATCGTATGGACGGCAATCCGCACGCTGATGCTTCGTCATCGGTGCTTGCTGCTGCTGAGACTGCTGCCGAAGCCGGTGTAAAACAGCTTGTGATGGTTCACATCGGCGCGCGTCTAACGACTGCCGAGATGAAGGGACCGCGTGAGATCGAGGCTCAACAGGCGTGGAATGGTGAGCTAATTTGGGGCGAAGAGATGATGAAAGTGCCTTGGCCTAAGGGTTAAGGCTTGAGTTTTTGCGACCTACTGCACGCTGTAGCCGCCGTCGATCGGAATCGATACTCCGGATACGAATTGGGAAGCCTCGGAAGCCAGGAATATCGCTGTACCTGCCAAGTCCTGCGGCTGACCCCACCGTCCCGCCGGAGTACGCCCTTCTATCATTGCGTATCGATCTGGAAATAGCCGACCAAACTCGTCGGTCATTTCGGTAACGATCCAACCCGGCAAAATGGCGTTCACTTGCACGTTGTACTTTGCGTAGGCGATCGCACAACTCTTTGTATACTGCACAACCCCACCTTTGCTCGCAGCGTAGGCTGGAGCGTACGGCGATCCAAAGATCGACATCATTGATCCAATGTTGATGATCTTCCCGCCGCCACGCGTCTTCATAAGCGGGAAGGTCAACGAGGTGACGCTGTGCATACTGGTGAGGTTCGTGTCGATGACGTCTTGCCAATCTTCCTCGGAAAGCAGATGAGGTTCGTCGGCACGTTTGTTCGTTCCGGCGTTATTGACCACGATGTCTAATCCGCCAAACTTTTCGACGGTCGCATCAAGAGCAGCCTGAATAGATTTTCGATCAGTTACGTCACACTGAGCGGCGAGAACGTTGTCGCCACCGCCAGCAGCGGTTATTTCAGCAACTGCGGCGTCGAGCTTCGAAACTGTTCGAGCAGCCAACACAACTGAAGCACCCTGATCGACAAAGCCCTTCGCCATGCCCAGACCAATTCCGCCGTTGCCGCCGGTTACGAACGCTACTTTGCCATCTAACTTGAACATACGAATTTTCCTTTTCTGCCGGGCGTGCCTTAGCACTTGGGCAGATATCTACCCTCCCTCTAACTCCCTCCCTAAGGATGGAGAACCGTCGAAACGTCCACCGGAAATCAAATAACTTTGGCTGGAGGGTTGGTCTCGCGACCAAGTCCGCCTCGGACGACCGGAGCAACGGAAGAGATTATCTCAGACACTTTTGACACTTGCTCTTCACTCCACAAGTTAACCAGCACTCTATTTTTGGAATAGAATTTGGGACGGTCAGTATCGACCTGCTTTCATCGTCCTTGTTGCAATAACCGGTATTTCAACCAAATGCCGACACTACGTAGAAAACTATGCAATCCTTACCAAATCCCAATGGCATGCCTGAAGCACTCGAAGGAGTGCGCGTTCTCGATTGTTCACAGATCCTAGCAGGACCGTTTTGCAGCATGCTGCTCGCAGATATGGGTGCCGATGTGATCAAGATCGAAAAGCCTAACGGTGGCGATGACACTCGTCGGATGGGACCTCCATTTATTGACACTGAATCGGCGGCATTTCTGGCGATGAACCGCAATAAACGCAGTATGGTCCTGAATTTCAAAGAACCTGCCGGTGTCGAAGTGATGAAGAAGCTCGTCAAGGATGCTGACGTCATCATCGAGAACTATCGCACCGGTGTCATGGAGCGACTAGGACTCGGCTATGAAGACTTAAAAGCCATAAACCCAGGCATCATATACTGCTCGGTTTCCGGGTTTGGTCGCACGGGTCCTTACGCTAAACGGGGTGGCTACGATCTGATTGCGCAGGGAATGAGTGGAATCATGAGCTTCACGGGCGTTCCGGGCACTCCACCTGTGAAAGCGGGTGTGCCCATCGCAGATATGAACGCAGGAATGTTCTCTGTCTACGGAATCCTTACGGCCTATATCAACAAACTAAAAACTGGCATCGGTCAGTATCTGGAAATATCTCTTCTTGAAGCGGCACTCGCCTACACCGTTTGGGAGTCAGCCGGATACTTTGCTACTGGCGAAGTGGCCGGTCCCCTCGGATCATCACACCGTAACTCAGCACCCTATCAAGCTCTGGAAACCAACGACGGCCACATCATTGTGGGCGCTCCGAATCAACCGAACTGGGAACGACTTTCAAAAGCGTTCGGCTGCCAAGAGCTAATCGCCCGTGAAGAGTACAAAGACAATGCATGCCGATTGGTAAACCGCGCAAAACTCGAAGAAGAACTCCAGCTAAGGACTACTAAGAAATCGACCGATGAATGGTTGGTTATTCTCGAAGATGCAGGCGTTCCAGCGGGTCCGATTTTAAATATGGAGCAAATCTGGGCCGATCCACAAGTGCAAGATCGAGGCATGGAAGCGGTTCTCGAACACCCAACTGCTGGCACGACCAAGAACATTGGTGTCGCTGCGAAGTTATATGGAACACCCGGAAGAATTACCGAGCCAGCGCCACTGCTCGGCCAGCACACTCGTGAAGTTTTACTTGGGACAGGTTATTCCGAAGAAGAAATAGCCAATTTCGTCGAGTCTGGCGCTGCCGTAACGAACGACATTTAGCCTGACCCGTCTGCAAAATATCGTGGATCTAATCGCTAACGCTTGTCGAATTCGGCTCGCAGGTAGTTCACGAGGTGCCACATCTCGTCTTCCGAAAACACACCGTCTTGTCCTGGCATTCCGGCCGCTGAGATTCCATCTCGAATGAATTCATAAAGGATCGTGTCGCTGTGAATCGGAACGTGAACAATAAGATCGGCGGGGGGCTTAGGCAGTTCCGCTCCTAATGGCCCATCACCTAGACCGTCGACTCCGTGACACGCAGCACAAGCCGTAGCGTAAACCGGTTCACCAAGTGCTACTGATTCAGCAGTCGGAGGGAACGGATTGCGAATAGTTTCCGAAAAGCCAAATCGTAATACTTGTACATTCAGCACAAATAGCAATCCAAACACGGCTATGACAACGCCCGGTGCAATAAGAGCTTTTTGGGCATCAGCAGTTCTGAATATTTTTCGAGCCACTTTGCCACGAACTCCGAGCACAACGACTAATCCTCCGATGATCAGTATCTGTAATCCGAACAGCAAATTTGTAGTGTCGTTGTCAGGTTTTATCGCATCGGCTGCCGTTTCAGTCGATTGAGCGTCGAAGCGGAACGCAGTGCGTGAGTCGAACGCGTCGGCTCGTTGGACGACAACTTCAGCTTGGTACTCGCCTGCAATATTGAGACGAGCGTCGTTAAGACGCCAAATGCCGGCTCCTGTGTCTTCCAGCGATACAAGCGGTTCACCTAGATCGTCATCTACGAACTTGAGCCGCACCCGCACGTCCACAGCATTGTCGATCACTTCGCCACTCGGCTTGGTCAATCTGACTATTATGTCGTTAGGCCCGATTTCGGCAGGATTGATCTTGATATCGAATTCTGTACCTTCTGCCTGATCCTGATAGGCAACATTTTCTGTAGAGCCGATTCCAGTTCGACCTGCGTACTGTCGAGCGGGTTCTAAGCTTGCCAGCCAACCAACTGCAGCCAATACCAGAACTGCGATAGACGCCTCGATAACCAATGATCGACCAAATCGACGTTCTCCACCGATTCCGAAGTTCTTGGCTAACTTGAATCCGTTGTAACCAGCGAATCCGAAAAGGGAAATGATCAATGCCAACTTACCGACTAGGAACCAACCGTAGGGCGTAGCCGCAGCAGCAGGAATTGTGACCTGAATGTAACTAGAGAAAATTCCGGTAGCAACCAATATCCCGGCGCTAAGCAATCCAAGCACAGTGAATTTGGAGATCGCTGAATTGAGTAAATCGTAAGCGTCCGATCCGCTTAACTCTCTGATGAAAACAGGCACAGCGATTGCTAGATAAATCACGCCACCAAGCCAGACCATCGCCGACACGAGGTGAACGAAGTCGGTGACGATAGCCAAGTTTTTTATCTCAGACGGTGAAGCGGCATTATGACTGCTCATGGCGATCAATCCTAAAAATACTAGGCCAAGAACCGCTGCTACCTGAGCAAATACCGAATCTCCGAGAAGCGAAGCTTCCTGATCGTACTGTTCTTCGTATTCGTCTTCTTCGTAGTCATCGTCAGCGGTAGCCGATCGCTTCGCGACGAAAAACAAAATTCCAATACCGATTGCGGCGACGATACGATACGTCCAAAGTCGACCCCATCCGCTATCGAACGCTACCGATTTAATAATCTCTAGGTCAGGAGCGAACACCGAATTATCAGATAAAACATTAGCTTGTTGAAGCAGTTGTCCCAGCATTGCCAATATCAGCACTGTAAGCGAAATCGTTGCGACCTTAGACCATGCATTCGACGCAGCTATTCCTGCAACTCGCCAGCTGTCTTTTGCCGAAGTACCGTAAACAACTGGAACACCGATGATCAGTTCAAATACTAGTCCGCCAATGACAGTGGCAGCACTTATAAATATGAGCCAGCGTATCCACGGGTCCGCGACTGTCTGCAACAACGGCTGCTCGACTGCATCTATCTGAGCACCAGCGGAAAGCGGTTCCCCAACGGCAAATACAAATGACCCGATGACTTTGTGACCGTCGACCGACGAAAGGTTCTTCCAAATGACGGTATAAGTACCGTTTTCTAGTTCGGGTAATCCGACCGACATCGCTGATGGCTCTGAAAGATCACGGGTCGAATTATCGAGGTCAACTCGCTCAGCGGCCGAGTTCAACACGGTTACAACACTGAACGACTCTTCAATAGGTTCGCTATACCAAATAACCACACGACTGGGCGAAGTTTCAAGTTCGCTATTCTGTGCAGGTATCGAATTAATCTGATTGGCGTGTGCATCGACACTCTTGCTCGGAAAAACGAGCAAAACGTATATTGATGCGAGTGTGATCAGCCCGAGTAACGATCGTAAAACTAGCGGGTTTTGTTCAAACAATCGACTCAACGCTTACGTCGCTCCTTTCTCTTTTTCCGTCGGTTTTCTTTGTCTTTACTAGCCTTCCATGAGAGGAAACCTAGTGCAATTAAAAGCACACCGATCCCACTAAAAATAATCGCCTCGTCATAGGCCCCGCCAACTCCGTGGAGTAACGGTAATCGAGTCATTTCAATCGGAATCGGTGTAATTTTAATCTCCTAAGCGTGAATTACGCTTTTTTACCGGCACGGTGGAATGCTAATCCACCGAGCACTAATCCGATAAAACCCAGAACCAATGCAACGACAGCTAATGTGTTTGCACTTGAAGCAGAATCGGCGGCAACTGAAGCGTCCGTTCCGGCAGTGTTAGCAGTTTCAAGAGCGCCACGTGCGGCGTTCTCTGTTTCACGAGGTGCCGACAACTGAACCGGGAATTGAATGTCGGTAGCAGCAGTCACTTCGTCAAACGTCGTATTACTTGATTCGAAGCTTTCGTCTATGGTCTGGCCTTCGAGTTCGCCGAAGAAACGGAAGTTGTAAGCACCAGGTGAAGTCGGGATGAATTCAGATTTGTACTGACCCTGTGAGTTCCAAGCTTCGTTCAAATCCATGATTTGCGAAACCGATGATGCAACGTGAGTTACTTCAACTTGAAGCGTTGTGACGCCCATTACTGGTTTCAGTGCAACAGGGGCATCGGCTTTTGGAGTCACATCAGCAAGAGGGCCACTCATTACAACTGTCGGCTCACTCATGTGATTCTCGAATTTGACCGTAGTTCCAGGCTGGATCATAACCATTGCTGGGACGAAACCATTTTCGTGAATTTCGATAACAACTTCAGCCGCTGCCGGATTGTCGTGACTAATCATGATCGAACCCTGAGTCTCAATAGGATGAGCATGGAACGGAACAGTTAGATTTTCGAAATCGTGATCGAATGTGAACTCATAATAATCACCAACGGCCAATTCGTCGACGAATACTCCACCGTGCGATACGAGATCGATTTCCCTTGCCATTCCGTCGCCCATCGACATATCCATTCCGTCATGGTTGGCGTGATCATGTTCGACAACTAGAGATGTGATACGCAGTGAAACCCCATTCAACATTCCTTCTACGGCAGGTTCGTTTATGAACCCTACGACGAAGTTATAGTCACCAACATCTCGTCCCTCGTGAGCGAGTACGGTCCCGGTTCCGAGCACAGTGAAAAGGACAGTAAGTAAAAGTGCAGCTCGTGTGCGAAAAGAAAATAGAGACATTTTAGCTCCCAACTAGGAATCGATCTCAACAGAGACGATTCGAATAAACCAAATATTGCGCAATTAGGCGCGTCGGGGTGGTCTATCCAAAGGAGCGATCATTTTGTTGTCGGGGACGAGTGGTTCACCGACCTGAATTGCGACCAAGTGAGAGTCAAAATCTGACACTAACGAATTTAAAGTCGCTCCATCTAACGTCAGCGGGCCATGAGACCCCGTGATAGACGTACTGGTGACAGATAATCCGTCACCGGTCGTTTCACCTAAGGAATGATCGTGATTGACCAACGAGTGATCGTGAAGATTCGTATCTTTTCCAACAAATACGTGAGCGTGGGCGGGTGAACGATCGGCGTAGTGATGGTCGACTGCCGGTCCGAAAACCGGCGTTAACAACCCGAGCACCATTACAACCGGCACGAGACTCATTCCGAACGAGATAATCGTTCGTTCGAATTTATGTTTAGCTCGTGTTACCAAAAACATTCAGCCCATTTAATCGTTAGGATGGCGCTTCATACACATCAGTTTACTTATCAACAAATCAAGGATGTACGCCCAGTTCGTATTCGAGTAATTGCACTGCATAAATATAGAGTGAGGATTCGCAGGGGTGCCTAACCGAACCGTCAGCGAAATAGTAAGAGATAAATTGCTCGACGAAAAAAACACCGTATTTAGTTGAAATTCTCGGTTATGAGGAATACGAGCACTGTTGCGAACAGCACCTAGACGATATACCTGATCATGGGTTGTATTTTATCGCGTTTATATCCTTTCAAACCAGAAATATGGTTGTGTATAAAATAACCGGTGATTTGTTTCCTTCAACTAAACGTTACCGGCCACCAAAACCATCGAATTAGGTCTCTAGATCAACAGAAATGAAGACCTAGCCCTTTGGCTAGTTATGAGATTAGGAATGTTTTGTTTCACAACAATTGCAGAGGTATTCCGCTTATGCATAGAGAATGTCACAACGATGTTTTCACAAAATGTCAACGAACGATTCGGGTGTAACCCGAGCGAATCTCCGGTGTCATCCTAAGCATCTCGCCAACAACGATCCCAAGTGCGTATACACGCCCGGATCAGAAGGCTGGCAGGAACGTGAACAAAAGCTATACGGAAAACGTGTACGATTCGCCAACATCACTCCACTACATCATTCATGCGGATCAATTATTACCATGGCAAAACGCATTAACCGCGCAATCGAACTCCTTGAGCAAGACCAACCGATCTACTACGACGGAGGTCACACGGGGCACATACTAACCTACGAACAAGGACTCAAAGACGCACACACGTGGGCCGACTACATCAACGTAGGTATGGAACACGGAGCGTTCGATATGACCGGTCTAGACAACTACATGAACGGTCTAATCGCTGGCGGTCCGACCAACAGCGGGCACCGCACCCCTCCTGTAATCGTCGAAACGCCAGTCGAGGGTTCATCTGAAGAGATTATCCGATTCAACGCATGGCAGTTCCGAATGATCCTTGCGCGCGGTGTTCATGGGATTCTTCTTTGTCAGGCTGAAACACCCGATGCCGTTCGAGCGTTCATCGAATCATGCCGTTACCCCATCAACATGACTGGTGTCGGATATGGGCTCGAACGTGGAACACGTGGAGTCGGTTCACAACCAACATCTGCTCCTGTTTGGGGTGTCGATGGCGACACATATGTAGAAAAAGCCGAACCGTGGCCGCTCAACCCTGAAGGCGAACTGCTTCTGGGGGTAAAGATCGAAACAGTTCGGGCGCTTACCAATTGTGAACAAACTCTTTCAGTACCCGGACTCGGATTCGCCGAATGGGGCCCGGGCGATCTACATATGTCGTTCGGAATCAAGCGCGACCCGAGCAAGCCAATGGATCATCGGTTGCTTGAAGCACGCGAACGCGTCAAAAATGCATGTAAAGAAAACGGCTTAGCGTTCCTCGATGGCTGCACTCCCGAAAACGTCGCCGACAAAATCGACGAGGGCGTCAGGGTTATCGCAGGACACCGTCTCGACACGGCAGAAGCAGGCAGAGCCTACTCAAAACGTACGATGCCGGTGGATTAGCCACCGTATGAAAGGTAATCGATAGGCTTTGGCCGCAGCGCCTGCACCAATCGCATATGGTACGAGAAAATGACGACTGTGTTTGATCGCCCATCAACAACTTCGGCAGCACTCGTTTGACGTGCGTCTTTACTGTTCCTGCTGAAATAAAAAATTCTTCTGCGATGTCGGTAAGCGGGAGCCATCAGTATGACCATTTATTTTTATATGCGTCTTCCTGTAGAGATATTTTTCAAATTGGCGACGAATTTTCAATGTCTACATTTACGTTTGCGGCTTATAACACTTTGTCTATTGCTTCTAGCGATGCTTCGATTGCCAGTTCAGCTGATCCCGCTGCAAATACGCTCACACCCACTTCGTACCCGCCCTCTTCAAATGCAATATCGGTGGCGAGGTAGTTGATGTGACCGTTGCTGAATCCAGAAAATACCGTGTTTGCTGAACTTGATCGCTCTTTGACGCCCTGCGCAAGTTCGACAAACGGCTCCACAGGAATCGAAACCAAAACTGTCTCGCCAATTCGCATCGACTGGGCGGTTATTTCAATATGGCCGTCATGTGTGTTCGTATCGGAAAGACGTGCGACGCTCAATTGAATGTTCGCTCGCATCACCTTCGAAACGGCTTTCCGAATTTCTTCCTCGGAAGCCATCGAGGCTCTTGCTGATTCAAGTTCTTTTTCACCGGCATGGAACCCGGCTTTTGCGTCCGCAAGACTAATTACGTTTCGACTAGGGAGATCGACAGGGACATTGCTTACGCCAACCGTGTCGTCTGATTCGTTGATAGGCACATTAGAGTAAATTCCAAGGTCGGCACCTGAGATCAATATCTGATCTAGGTTTTCTTTTCGTTCGCGCGGCTCAATATTCAGACGAACGCGAGCAGCTTCCGCACCGAGCTTTGATCCAACCTTTCGGTACACACGAAGATCGCCAGTAAATCCATCTACAGGTCCCTGATTACCGCTTGCCCCTTGCAGGAACAAGCAAAGGCCACCAACGGTATGTTCAACGACTGAACGCATTGGCCCAGGAAAGTCCGGCGTGACCCATTGATTTTGGTGAGCCATGATCGTTGGGTGCATAGCGTAGTTCACAATAGTCGCAATGGGATTATCGTCCGCGTCATCAAAGCTAACAACGTCAACCGAATGATCGACAGCGCCGTCCCAGTTTCGCCCTGTAAACAGTTGGCCATTATCTCGGGATGGCCGTCGGTTGATGTTGACGTCGCAACTTCCACGCCCAAATCCCGTACGGGCGGGCTGTGCTGTCGCTTTCGCCTCGATAACAGCTTTCGCACAGGCATCTGGAATCGTATTCCACCACTCGTTCGCTAGATCAATGCCGTCTTTAATCCACTGCCCAAAGGTAATCGGACCTGAGTGAGTGTGCGTGTAAGCAAGGCGTATATTTCCGAACGGAATCCCCGACTTTTTAGAAATTAGCTCTCTAATTTTTTTATCTTGCGGGTTCGTGAAAATTCCGATGTCGACATCGACAATCGCAAGCTCGACGTTACCTTTGGTCACAACTAGAGCGGTTACGTGCAGTGGCATGTCGTTGCCAATCGATACCTGGTGGGTCTGAGCTCCCCAGCCGGCGTGGGCGACTCCAACTTTGGGGGTGATATCCACTCGGGCTACTCCTGCGTTTAGCAACGAACACACTCCGTTATTTGGTGAGGATCTGGTTTTTGAGTACAAAAACGTCGGGTGAGTGTACTCCAGGCAATGATCATCCCGGATCCCAATTTGTCATCACGATTAGGAACGAAGTGGCAATCAACGGGCCCACCTAACACAACTAATTAATCGAGGAATATCTAGTCAACATGTCATTCTGAATTTATTTCAAAAGGTGGACAAAGCGTTGCAAATGACTGTAATTAACACGTTGCCCCAAAATAGGTGCCTCGCAATGGTCGATGTGCGAAATTCGGATGTAAACGAGATTACGTTTAAGCCCGAACTTTGCTGTCGAAATTGATGTCTACATGCGCAACGTCACAGTAGGGTTTCGTCTTTGAAGCACCGCATCGGCATAAGCGAAGTTTGCCGTGATGGCCGTATGCATTGCCATCTTCGTCGATCAGATCGAACTTGCCTGAGATTTCTAAGGAATCATTGTCTTGGATACGAATTTCTACTGTCATTTTGCCGCCCTCGAAGAATCAACGAAATCGCAACTGCTGTGCGCGCCTGTGCAGAACGGCTTCTCGGTGGATTCGCCGCAGCGACACAACCAAGTTTCGTCAGTCAATTCCAGTTTATTGCCTTCCCCGTCAATCAATACGAAATCACCTTTGACATGGTACGGACCATCGTCGCCGGGAATAATCGTCGCTTCAGCCATGATCTGCTCCTAAGTAAAGTTGAGTTTTGCCGATTCATTTAATTAACTGAACGACTATCCACACGATCCAGATGTATTTAACCATGCATTTGGCGCGAATGGCGCAGGAGTGGCGTGAAACCTATCTCAGATCGCAGTCTATGCCGGTTTCTGCGCAGTACGACTCGAACCACTCGATTACTTCCTTGTGGAACGGAATGCCAGTTTTCATGCGTTCCTGTTCATCTTCGTCTTCTTTAAGACCTGCGTACAAAACGCGCTCGAAGCCCTTTGCTGGCGGAACGTCGACTATGTACTGCAAGAGGGCGTCCATATCGTCTTTGAACTTCTCAGTGTCAGTGAACGCTTCGATGTCGTAAGCCTGGAAAAAGTGACCACCCGAACCACCGACAATTGGACCAGGTCCGTAGCCGGATAGTTCATTACAAATAATCTCGTTCATTAACGCTAAGCCGTAGCCCTTATGCGATCCGTTCTCCCGAGTGCCTCCGATGTGCAATAAGTAGTAATCACCAGTGTCAGGAGGAGGAACCTCTTCGAGGATCGGTTCACCGTCAAGATCCGTAACCCAGCCCGGTTCGATATTTGCACCGATTCGTCGGGCAAGACCGATCTTGTTATTGGCAACCTGAGTAGTCGCTACATCGAATAGGAACGGTGGCATATTCCGAGCTGGCGCAGCCCAAGCTATGGGGTTCGTGCCCATAACGGGTTTTGAACCAAACGTAGGAACTGTTTGGTTAGCTCCTCCAGCAGTCATACAGTGGCCAATCATGCCTTGCTCAGCTGCCATCATTGCGTAGTAGCCACAGCCAGCGAGGTGGCCCGAGTTTTTCACAGCAACGGCCGCCATTCCAAACTCTTTAGCTTTGTCGATCGCCTGCTGCATTGCCCACGGGCCCACGTGAATTCCAAGCGCACCGTCTGCGTCGACCGTCATTGTCGTTTTTGTCTCTCGTTCAATTTTAAAATCTGGAGTGGCGTTTAACGTCTTAGCACTGTACTCAGCGACATACCGACGTAGTCCGTTGGAAACGCCGTGGGATTCCACACCGCGCAGATCGTTCTTTATTAGAACATCTGCCGAACTCGCAGCCTCGTCGGCGGGCACTCCGCTGTGTCGAAGGATTCCCTCGGTTGCGGTCCTAATGCGTTCTACAGCAACGTATACGCGGTCTTGTTCGGGAACTTTGAAGCGTTCGAGCATTGGGGTAATACCTTTTGGTCAACAGATGACGTATCGACAGTGCTGTCTGAATAATTTATAGACGAAAATTAATGCGATCAGAAATTATCAATATTGCAGCCGCAACACTTTACTTTAAAAGACCTATCGCAGGTCGCAATCGATGCCTGCTTCGACGCAATACGACTCGAACCAGTCAATGACCTCGAAGTGATACGGAATGCCATCTTTGAGGCGTAACTTCTCCTCTTCGTCTTCTTTAAGACCCGCATACAAAACTCGTTCGTGCCCTTTGGCGGGCGGGACATCGACGATGTACTGAAGCAAGGAATCCATGTCGTCGAGGAACTTTTCGGTATCCGAAAACGCCTCGATATCATAAGCTTGGAAGAAATGACCGCCCGGTATTCCATGGACCGGTCCAGGACCGAATCCTGATAGCTCATTGCAGATAATTTCGTTCATCAGAGCCAGACCGTAGCCCTTGTGCGAACCATTCTCTCGGGTACCACCGAACGGCAGCATGAAGTACTCACCTGGCCTAGGAGTGTCGACCGGCTCCATGATCGGTGTGCCTTCGGAATCTGTGATCCAGCCCGGCTCAACTTTCGCCCCGGTGCGGCGGGCGAGGGCGAGTTTATTTCCAGCGACTTGTGTTGTTGCTATATCGAATAGAAAGGGCGGCATTTTTCGTGCTGGTGCAGCCCATGCAACCGGATTCGTACCCATGACTGGTCTCGACCCGAAAGTCGGCACCGTTGAAAGGGTGTTACCGGCCGTCATGCAGTGCCCGATCATTCCCTGATCTGCAGCCATCATCGCGTAGTAACCGCAGCCCGCGAGATGACCCGAATTGATCACCGCTACTGCTGCCATACCGAATTCTTTCGCCCGGTCTATCGCCTGCTGCATCGCCCATGGACCAATATGTGTGCCGAGCGCTCCATCAGCGTCAACTGTCATAGTCGTCTTCGATTCCCGAAGCACCTTATACTCGGGAGTTGGGTTAATCGTCTCAGTGCCGTACTCCCTCACATAACGAGGCATGCCGTTGGAAACGCCGTGTGATTCGTTTCCGCGAAGATCGTTCTTCATCAGCACATCGGCTGATACTCTGGCGTCTTCAGTCGACACACCGTTGTGCCTGAACATCGCCTCCGTCACGGCTCTCATCCGCTCTTGTGGAACATAAACACGGTCCTGTTCTGGAACCTTAAAGCGTTCGAGCATGAGGGCAGATCCTTATGGGTTTCAGGAGGCGAGTGATGGTATTCGATAGCGCCAACACTCTACATCATGCCAAGCGTGATTTGCGTTCTGCACATCGGCGGCAGTTACTTGTTGTGGCCCAACTATCACAGAATGGACGGAAATCACTTCATGACTTTCAATCAACGAGCTGATTCGTAAAATCTTTATTTCTCTTGTTTATTAGGCATTCTTTAGATCTTTGGTGCCATATTACTGGGAGTATGCTTCGCCTGAAATAATAAGAGGATTAACGAACGCATGGAATACCGAACCAATGAACAGGTTATTGCCCGAGCTCGACAAATCGCACCGCTGGCAGACGATGACCTGCCTCCACTGATCATATTGGCTAACGGTGTCAGACAGTATTGTGACTTAATGGAAACTCTGATTCCTGAGCTTGGTGGTGAGATAGATGTGACAAAAATGTCACGAAATATGGATGGCGACGCGTAATGTTCGCCAACCCCCACTTTCTGTCCCTCTCCGAGCAAGCTCGCCTCATTCGTGAAGGCTCTCTCACCGCAGTCGAGTTGGTTCAGTCACATCTCGATCAGATCTCAAAACTCAACCCGAAGTTGAACTCACTAATTGCGGTCGATCCCGAAGGTGCGCTAAAGCACGCCAGAGAGATCGACGCTGCACATGCTAAAGGTGAAGAACTTGGACCACTTGCCGGTGTGACTCTGGGTGTAAAAGACGCAGTTCCTGTGGGAGGTATGCCCTGGACGATCAACTCTCGTTTGTTCGAAGACCGAGTGCCTGAAGATGACGCACCTGTTATAGCTCGACTAAAAAAGGCAGGAGCAATCATCATTGGTAAAGCCAATCTAAATGAATTCTTCTCTAAACCGACTGAATTCGATTTAAATCCCCCACCGTGGAATCCGTGGAACCCAGAACGAATGTCTGTCGGGTCATCAAGTGGATCCGGTGCTGCGCTGGCTGCCCGAATGGCAAGCGGAACAATCGGTGTCGATGGCGGTGGAAGCGTTCGACTTCCAGCCGGGGCCCACAATCTATACGGTATAAAACCAACTCACGGGCTAGTGAGCCGGACCGGCGTGGGGCGAAGTGAACATAGCGAGATATGTCCACTTGGGTTGACTGCCCTAGACACAGCGATGATGCTCGAAGCTATGGCTGGGTACGAACCTAACGATGACCTAAGTTGGGCAGGCGATGTCCCTGAGTATGCAGCAAACATCGATACCGATATTAACGGGTGGAGAATAGGTGTCCCGAGAGGATTTATCGATTCAGTACCAAACGAATCTGAAGTGTTGGAAGGCTTTGCCGATTTCCTAAAGGAACTCCAACAACTGGGCTGCGAGATAGTCGAATTCGACATTCAGGGTATGGCTGAAGCCCGCGCTGCAACGTTCCTAACTCTCTTTTCAAATTCTTACCAGCGGCACCAGAAAACAGTGAAGAAGGACTGGCGCACCTATGGACCGCAATCGCGGGTAAACCTTCTTCAAGGCGCATTCATGTCGTCGACCGACTTAATCAACGCAGGCGATGTTGGGCGAGCGTTCAAGGCCTATTTTTCTAAGAAATTGGATGATCTAAATCTTAAAGCGATCGCTACGCCGACTTCTCCGTTTGCAACAGCTGAGCGATCACGTCGCCCGGGCGAACATTCCCGTGGAATAAACGCTTGCTACACGGCACCTTTCAATATATCTGGGCACCCCTCAATCAGCGTGCCGGCTGGATTTGGGGAAGCGGGAATACCGATTGGGGCAATGCTTACAGGTGGGCTTCACGACGATATTTCGCTTCTCCAACTGGCTCACGCTTACGATAAAGCCGTCATTTGGAGCCAGCAATCTCCGACCTTATTAGTAACCACTAATGTCAGATGACCACCAAAAAATAAGCGATAAACGTCGTGCGGTTCTCGACGGTATTTTAAGCAAATATTGCGCACGCCACTATTAACGTTATTGATAACGGTTGACGGAGTCGATAGGGCTGGCAAAGCGGTTCGCATGCGAACTATCGAACACGCTTAAGTAACTCGGTTTAGAAGTTATTAATTCCATCACCGACAACTTTCACAAGTCAAAATCTTATTGGTACCGTTGAGATGAAGACTCGGCAACCGGGTTTTACGAGGGTTTGTTCAACTATAAAGGATGTAATCTTTCATGCTTGACCCGCTCAAGTCAGGTGGTAATCGACAGTGAGTGCCATCAGCATTCGACCACACAACCGATTCGTCGAGAACTCCCCTCGCTGCGGGGTTCAAACCCATGTGGGTCGAGGTACCATCTCGACCGGCAGACAGCTAACAGTCTGAACGACGACCGAGTCGACCAATACCCTTCTGGCACGATAAAACTGAGAGAGAATAATGAGATTCGCCATTCTCGGCATTTCGCACGAGACCAATACCTTTTCAAAGGTCCCAGCAACTTACGAAGAATTTGAGAAGAGGATTATCGCTCGCGGTCAAGAAATTGTTGATCTGTTTGCCGAATCTCAATACACCATTTCGGGTTATCTTCAGGGTGCAGAAGAACTTGGATTCGAAGCTGTGCCTCTCATGTACGCTAGCACAGGACCTATTGGAACCATCACCAAAGATGCCTACGACCGTCTTTCGAACGAAATGCACCAGCTCCTGCGTGATGAAGGTCCTTGGGACGGCGTATTAATCAGTAATCATGGTGCTGCTGTGTCGGAAGAATTCCCTGACATGGACGCTGAATTTACTCGAGTCGTTCGAGAAATTGTCGGACCCGACGTTCCAGTCGGCGTAACGCTCGATATGCACGCAAATATTTCAAAAGACACTGTCGCTAACACCGACGTGTGCATCGTTTGGCGAACCTGCCCGCACCTCGACACCAAGCTGCGGGGTCGCAAGACAGCCGAACTCATTTACCGAACTGCCCTGGGCGAAATCAAGCCTGCCCAGTTCATCGAAATGCCTCCTATGCTCGTAAACATCGTCAAGCAGTTCACTGGCCAAGAGCCAATGCTGAGTCTTGTCGATGAATGTGTAGCAGCCAACGAAATCGAAAACGTGCTCGACACGTCGATTGCCGAAGGCTACCCATACGCCGACGTCGACGAAATGGGAATGTCGTGGATCACGATCACTGACGGCGATGCAGAACTCGCTGAAAAGACTTCAAAAGACCTTGCTGCTGCAGCATGGACCAAGCGAGTCGATCTCAACAAGCCAGTTTCCAGCATTCCAGACGCCCTAACTCAGGCTGAAGAGCTTTACATTGGGCCCAAGCCCGAAGGCATCGAAAACTTCATGCCAAGCGATGGATCTGCTCTTGCCGAACCTGAGAAGAGTGACCACTCGCACTTGGGGCCAATCGTTTTAATGGACGTTGGAGACAACATAGGTGGCGGTTCTTCCGCCGATTCAACTCATATTCTGAAGGTTGCTCAAGAAATGGGTGTAACCGGATATCTTCAAAGCTTGTATGACCCTGATGCGGTCGAAGCATGTGTCGTCGCTGGAGTCGGAGCCGAACTGGCACTCGATGTTGGCGGTAAGACCGACGACATGCACGGCGAACCTGTTCACGTTGTTGGGACAGTGTCGGTGATAGACGATGGGCCATATGAAGAAACTCGACCAACTCACGGTGGCTATCGCTTTTATGACGATGGCAAGCGAGTGCTGTTCAACACGGTAGATGGCATGACTATTCTGCTTACTTCGGCACGTAGTGGAAATACGGCTCGAGCACAGATGTACTCGATGGGCATCAACCCTGAAGATTACCGAGTCGTAGTAGCGAAGGGTGTTAGTTCACCTCGTCCCGCCTACCAACCGATTGCGGCTGAAATCATCATCGTGAATAGCCCTGGTGTAACGTCTGCAGACTTGGATACTTTTGAATTCAAAAATCGACGAATACCTCTGTATCCGTTTGAAGAACCCGACTACACACCATAGACAAAAATCAGGAGGCTAATTTGAGAGTAGCTATTCTAGGCATTTCTCACGAGACCAACACTTTTTCTATCACACCGGCGACGTATGGAGAGTTTGAGAACAGTAGCGGTCACGTCGGTAAAATCTTGCGCGGTGATGAAATCGCTGATCAGTATGCAACATCAGAATACACAATCGCCGGATACTTACAAGCTGCGGAAGAACTTGGATTCGAACCTGTGTTGTTGATGCACGCACGAACAGGACCAATCGGCACAATCACCAAAGACGCATATGACCGTCTTTCAAGCGAAATGCTCGGCATGTTGCGTGACCAAGGGCCATGGGACGCAGTCCTACTGGCCAACCATGGGGCAGCAGTATCCGAAGAATTTCCAGATATGGACGCAGAATTTACACGCGCTGTTCGCAAAATAGTTGGACCTCAGGTACCTGTAGGTATAACGCTAGATATGCACGCTAATATCTCTAAAGATACCGTTGCAAACACAGATGTCTGTGTAGTCTGGCGAACAACACCACACCTCGATACGAAACTAAGAGGACGAAAAACCGCCGAGATGATCTACCGAACTGTAAGGGGTGAAATCAACCCTGTACAGTTCATAGAAATGCCTCCCATGCTGGTCAATATCGTCAAACAGTTTACCGGTCAGGAACCCATGAAGAGCCTCGTAGACGAATGCGTTGAGGCCAACGAAATTCCTAAAGTACTCGACACCTCAATTTCCGAGGGTTACCCATACTCCGACGTACAAGAGATGGGTATGTCATGGATCGCCATCACTGATGGTGATCCCGATCTAGCAGAAAAGGTATCGAAGGACCTGGCCGCCAGTGCGTGGACTAGGCGAGTTGATCTCAACAAGCCTGTCCCCAACATACCGGACGCCCTCAGACAAGCAGAAGAACGATATGTTGGACCAAAGCCTGAAGGTGTCGAAAACTATCTACCGGATGATGGATCGGCCCTGCCTGAAGCTGAGCAATCGGATCACTCACATCTCGGTCCTATCGTACTCATGGACGTCGGAGACAACATCGGTGGAGGGTCATCGGCAGACTCAACCCACATCTTGAAAGTCGCTCAGGAAATGGGAATCGAAGGATTCTTACAGAGCCTTTACGACCCTGAATCTGTAGAAGCTTGTGTTGCCGCTGGAACAGGTGCTGAAATATCTCTTGAAGTCGGTGGCAAGACCGACGATATGCACGGTGAACCGGTCCACGTTGTTGGAACTGTATCTGTTATCGACGATGGACCTTATGAAGAAACGAGGCCTACACACGGCGGTACCAGGTTCTATAACGATGGCAAGCGTGTACTTTTCAACACTGCCGATGGCATGACGATACTCTTGACTTCACGGCGAAGCGGAAACACCGCTCGAGAGCAAATGTACTCAATGGGAATCAACCCTGAGGATTACAGAATTGTCGTCGCTAAAGGGGTCAGTTCACCAAGGCCGGCATACCAGCCGATTGCCGCCGAAATCATCATTGTGAACAGTCCGGGCGTAACCTCTGCCGATCTAGGTACGTTCGAATTTAAGAGTCGCCGAGTCCCACTCTATCCATTTGAGGAACCCGTTTACCCGGTTGAATAGATCATTTAACCTAAGCCAAAGTTTACGATAGCGGCATCTGTTATCGAGTACAACTGGGGATTTTTGTGTGGGGACGTGCTGCTTGATCTCCTAGGCTTAAGAGAATGTGAAACCAACTCTGGTCAATAGGCAATAAACTTAATCCCATGAAACCTTGGAACACCGTTGGCGAAGCGCTTTCGCCCGATGGCACTCGACTTGAACTTGTAGAGCACGATGGTGAATACATCATCAGAGCTGACGATCTACCACTGATGTCGACTCGCATGCACTTCTCTGAAATCGAACTTGCCCGGCTCGTCTGCAATAAACTCCGATCTGGCGCCAAAGTCATGGTCGGCGGACTCGGACTCGGCTACACCCTCCGTGCGGCTCTCGACCTACTTCCCAAAGACGGCAAGGCAGTACAAGTCGAACTGGTTCCTGAAGTAATCGAATGGAACAAAGGTCCGCTCGCTCCGTTCGCGGGTAATCCACTCGATGACAAACGATCTGAACTAGTTCAAGGTGACGTTGCGAAGGCTATACGTGGCGCACGAAATGAGTACGATTCGATCATGCTCGATGTCGACAATGGTCCTTCGCCCCTTGTCAGCGAACGCAACGCTTGGCTATACACCGATCACGGTCTGCAGGCCATTAGAGGCGCTCTTAAAAACGGTGGACGAATCGCCATATGGTCGGCTGATGACGAGCCTAGATTCATATCTCGAATGAAGCGAAACGGATTCCGGGCCGAGAAGCACCTGATTCAGGCGCACAAAGGGAAAGGTGGAATTCGTCACGTGATATTCACCGGTCGCAAAACATAGGCTGTTATTCTTACCTAAGTACAGATAATCACTCTCGTAACTATCAGATCTAGAGATCAAGATTGACCTTAAAAAAAGAACGAAGTCAAAACCAGTCAAAGCCACCCAAGGTTACAGGCCAGAAAAACTGGATGATGATGGGCGGAGTTACCGTTGTAATCGTCGCAATCGCTATTGTGGCGTATGTCAGATTTTCGCCAGAAGAGACAATCGCCTTAGATGATAATGACGCTGCCGTTGTGTTGTCGACTAGCTCACTGATTGGCGATCCCAATGCCCCGGTTACCCTTGTCGAATTCGGGGACTTTCAGTGATCGCACTGCGCTAATTTTGCCCTCGGGACAGGGCAACAGATTATTCGTGAGTACGTGAACACCGGGCGCGTAAATATTCTCTACAAGCACTTTCCGTTCATCGGCGACGAGTCCTGGCGAGCAGCTGAAGCATCGGAATGTGCTGCTGAGCAAGATCGTTTCCATGTCTATCAGGAAACCATTTTTGTGAACTGGAATGATACAAACAAAGGTAATTACTCGGACGCCAATCTTCGTACTTTTGGCAAAATGACTGGGTTGTTACTGAAACAATTCGACGAGTGTATGGACACCAACAAGTATCTCCCCAAAGTCGAATCTGATCGCCAAGAAGCTATCGACGCAGGCGTGAAATCCACACCCACATTCTTCTTGAACGGTGAAAATATCACCGGACCTGACGACTACGGATACTATCGGGTCAAGATCGAAGAGGCTCTAGCCAAAGTAGGCGGCTAGACGTTGGATAACGGTTCAGATTCTCTAGATTCAGATAGTAAAGTGGTCGTATTCAAAGATCATCCATCGAATCTATGGCTGTTCGTTGCAATACTCGGAATCTCTGGACTCGCAGTGACGACTTACCTGACTTCAAGCGCGTTGTCTCACACTGAAGTCGGGTGCAGCATAAGCGGCTGTGACACCGTACTTGGCAGCAAGTGGTCGAAGATTCTGGGCGTCCCGGTGTCGGCATTTGGAATGGCGACCTATTCAATCATCCTGCTCGGTGCGTTGCACGCTTATCAGTCCCCAACCAACGATCTGCGCAGCCGTAGCGTTGTCGCCCTGACGGCTGGGGTTGGCGTACTAGCGTCGATTTACCTGACCACCATTGAATTCTTCGTAATCAAAGCCGCCTGCCAATACTGCATTACTTCGGCAGTTTTGGTTGTGTTTGTGCTT
>CAWVYJ010000020.1:0-31734 GCA_963934365.1 uncultured Dehalococcoidales bacterium
CTTTGAATTTTGAGGGTATCGGAGATGAAAGTATCGTCCGAGGCGATACGGTTTTGCTGCGTGGAATCACATCGGCTGATGCGATCGTGAGCGTGAACGATGTGATTGTTGAAGTTCAAGCTGATGGTACGTTCGAACTAACGATTGTTTTGGTGGCTGGTCCCAATTTCGTCGACGTTGTCGCTAGTAATTTGGACGGCAGTTCCCATAGTTCATCCTTGGCGATTATTTCTATTCCGCCCGAGGTTGCTCCATGACTTTCCACCCTGAACGGCGGCTCCAAGATGATTCTAGAGTATTAACAAGTAACAAAAGCGTAATTGCATTGACCTCAGAGTTATTCAGTTGGGAGTCAATACGATCTGCCCGACAATTTGTAACAATGCACCCGCCGACCGAAAATATTATCGTTCGCACCATTCGCCCACAGATGGTGCTTGTACTCGCGTTGGTCGCGGTTTTATTCGCATTTGGTAGTCAGAGCGTTAAAGCTGAAGTGAAATCGGCCGATATTGAGGCTGTTTTCGGTACGGCCGTTGAAGTTCGTCCACCAACTGCCATTGTGATCGCTTCAAACTCGGGTATTTTCACTCTAACCTTTGACGCTGACTCTGAATTACGGATTGGTTCAAACAAGGCGCTGGTCGAAGAAATAGGAGAAGGTGACCGAGTGGTTTCGACTGCAACGAGAAATGCTAGCGATGATCTTGTAGCGCTTAGAACTCTCGTCCGTGTCGCCAACACTCAGCCGGCTACAAAGCACGTTGTAGGTGTTGTTAGTAGTGCTTCTGATGATGAGCTTTCTATTCAGACTCGCAATAGTGGCGTCGTGAATGTGCTGATACCGGCGGGAATCGATGCTCCATCCGTCGGCGATGGTATAACCATGGTCGCCCGTCTAGATAGTTCTAGCGGTATTTTGACAGCAGTTGGTTTCGAGCTAACAAGCTCGACTGTCGAGCGAATTCAAGATGCTCAGGATAGATCCGCAGACAATGCAGAGTCTGCTCGCCTAGCCCAGATTGCTATCGACGCTAGGACCCAACATCTTTCTTCTTTGGACGATGCAGCTAGAGCGTTAAAACGGGTACTTGATTCAGATCTTGAGGATCAGGCAGTACTCGATAAGACAGCTGTCCAGTACCAAGCGATTCAACGTCGTTTTGAAGAGCTCCAGCGTATATATAAAACTGCTGCACGAACTCGCGGCGAAGTTCAACCGCTGCTGAAAATATCGGGTGGTCTGGTTGATGACATTGGATTTTCATCGTTCACGATAGTTCCGAACAGGGTGCAGGACGCTAATCCGTTTTCAGTCAAGTTCAGTTACGACCTAGAAGAGACGAGTGTTGATCTGCCCAATGATCTACTAAAGAAAATTTCCGACGATGCATCGAATCCACAAAGTTTGACCGACGTCCGACAATTTATCGACCCGTCTAGTGAGCTCGTAGTTAAGTATTCGATCGAGGACGGTGTGCGTACTGCTGTTTCGATCAAGGTGCGTGAGCCAAGGCTGGTGAGTGAGTTAGAGGCCGTTTTAGCTCATGAGTCACTTCGAGCATTCAATGGTGTGATTACTCTCGTGGAAATTGACGTGCCACTTGCGGATGCGCTTGGCGTGGTCATTGCCACGAATGAGAAGCAGGGCGTGAAAGTCGCTGCGAAGGTTACTGGTGAGACTGAAATAACTCTCAATGGACGTTCATCTGCTATTTCATCTCTGGATGCTGGTCAAGCTGTCGATATTCAATTCGAATCTTCGACTGCCGACTCGATTTCAGATATTACCGGATCTGACGTCACGCTTCGTGCACTTGCAATTCGCGCACGTTCAAGTGCACCGTCGGAAGAAGACCATATTTCCGGAATAGTCGAATCGATAGAAGCTTATGGTGCTGGCATCACAATTCGGCCGACTGACGGTCCGCTGATTCGATTAACGGTTGGCGACGATGTGCATATTGTTCGTGGCGGTAATGCTGCGGTTATCAGTGAAGTTAAGATCGGTGATTTGGTGGTTGATGCTACTCGTCTAGATACCGAATCTAACGAACTTATGAGTTTGGTTGTGGTGGCTCGTAAGAACGTGAAATTTTCTGGAACTGTCACGGGCATCGGGCGTGAACCTGATCGACTTCAGGTAACGGGCGCTAACGGAAAGACGCTTAACGTTTTAGTTACGGACGATACCTGGGTGATTGTTGATGAACGACGAGTGAAATTTAGCTCGGTTGTCGCCGGGATGAATATCGTCAACGGGGTGTATTCGGTTACTGGTCGCGGCGGGATATTCTATAACGTTGGAACGATTATTTCTATTGAATCACCGAAAGTTGGCAAGGCATCTGGAGTTATCACCAGCGTGAATTTCAACCAAGGCAGACTGACCGTTATTTCTGGAAAATCTACCAATACGAAGGTGATCAAACTCCAGATGCCTGAATCTCCGCTCGGTCAAAATTTGATCAAAGATGGCGTGCCAATAAGATCGCTGTTGGATATTGAGCGTGGTGATCGTGTCGATATAGTTTTCTATGTCCTAGATTCTGGGGTTATTCAGAAGCTTTCGGTTGTTTCGGACAACTTCGTTCAATCACGTGGAACTCTGGTCGACATTGTACCCAACGGTCGATATGCGGTTGTGAACTTGTCGGACGGTAGGGAGTTCGATCTTTGGATAGGACGCCAAACCTCCATTCAGTTGAACGGTCAACGGATTCAGTCGTTTAGGCCAGTTATTGATTTAATTGCGGAGGCACAAGAACGTGGAGTCGACATAAGTACTTTGGTGCCTGAAGTGCTGTTTATAAGAGACTCTATCGATTCGAATCAGGGTCTGATTATTTCGATCAAATTCCAGACCAAGTCTGAAGGCGAGTCGTCGATAACCAATTCTGGGCAGCAGAATACTGTTGAGCTGAGTGTGTCTGGGGTTATCGCGGCGATTGAGGGCAACAGTTGGGTAATCAACGGCCGAGTATTTACCGTGAATCAGGCCACAACGTTCCGTGGAAGAGAACCAGAAGTAGGCGAGGTCGTAGTGGCTGTGCTGATCAGTAAGGCAGACGGGTCGTTTGTCGCCCGGTCTATTAGTAAGTCTGGACGTTAGATCTATTCGAATATAAACGCTTGTTTATCGATTGAGATGAATTAAGCGTTGCTAATTGGACGATTCGAAACGATTTCTTTCACGATATGTTCGTCGTGTTAGCTGTCGAGCTTTTGCTGCGACCCGACCTGCTGGTTCTAATCCAAGTGCTAAGGGAATTGAGATTACCAGCATGATTGCGAGTGTCGTGAATCCTAGCCGGTAGCTGTCGGTTCCGTCGTATATAAAGCCGACCAGAGCGGGCCCTGCTGCACCAAAAACAGCGTTTACAGAACTGGTTAGTCCTACAATAGATCCGTAGCTTGTTCTGCCGAAATAATCTCCAAGTATAGAGAGTCTAAGGGGTATCGACGATCCGAATCCTAATCCGAAGAACACGACGAACAAAGGCAGTGGCCACAGTCCGAGGTTGATTCCGAATACATCAGCGTTGATACCGGCGAGTCCCGCTACCCCGATGGTTTGCATAATCATTGCAATGGTGAGCATTTTGCGTTTGTCGAATCGGTCGCCAATCACAGCGATACCGGCTCGGCCACTTAGATCGCCAATAGCAACTGCACCCGCCGCTGCAGCTGCTAGTGCTGCAGTCATGCCGTAGTCCAAGAGGGCAGCGAAGTGGAACAGATTGGTTGAACTGACGAGCTGACCAAGGCTGGTGACAATTGCGAGTTGCCAGAAGAAACGTAGCTTGATGGCTTGTCGCATCGTAATGGCTTGCTCTCGAATTCTACCAACTTGACTTGCTTTACCAGAGGCCAAGCTCTCATCATCTGGTCCGCCATCTGGAACCATTCCGTAGTCTTCTGGTTGTTTTCGCATCACAAGGGTTGCTGGGAATCCAATCAACCAGAATCCGATTCCGCACGCCAGCATCACCTCTCGCCAGCCGAAGGTATCGATTGATGCGACTAGGAGCGGAAGAGTAATTCCGCCAATTGCCGAGAACGACATCAATATGGCCAGCGCTCGTGCACGCTTCCGTACAAACCAATTGGCGACGGTGACTACAAATACGATGAATGTCCCGAATGACATCCCAAGTGTGAGTAGTCCGATGGCTACGTAGAACTGCCAAAGCGATTGCATTTGGCTCATATAGACGAAACCACCGCCGGTGAGAAGTACACCGAATGCCATCGCTTTACGTGGACCGTATTTGTCTAGAATTACGCCGACAAACGGTGATATCAATCCGCTCTCGCCGCGTTGGATCGATATGGCTGCTCCGGTTACACCCCTACTCCAACCGAATGTTTCTAATATTGGAGGGACGAACGCTTGGAATCCGCGCCAGAAGATGGCAGATGTGTACCACTGGACCATTCCACCCGCTCCGACGATCCACCACCCGTAAAAAGGTTGCTTGAACGATTTCATCGGGCTAGTTCGATCTTAGTGGGCTGGAAGAGCATACGAGGCGTTCGGGTTATTTTCTCGATAGTGGATGACTCGTGCATGATAGTCCCGTCCCGGGGTACTGCGGAATGAATAACGATAGAACTCAAGTTATTCTCGTAAGTTGTATCGCAGCGTTCGACCGAATTTGGCGTGTGCGTATAGGGTTATATTTAGACCAGCTAGAGTTTTTCGTTTTTTAGGACATCTTTAATCTATTGCGTGGTTCAGTAAAACTTTTCACAATTTTTGGAATTCCGGTCGAAATTAATCCGACTTGGTTAATCGCGGTCGCAATTATCACTTGGTCGCTGGCAACCGCTGCCTATCCTTCATTTTTCAGCTTTTGGTCGACTACCCAGTACTGGATCGCCGGAATGCTCACCACGTTATTGCTGTTTACATCGGTTTTGGCGCATGAGCTGGGGCACTCCCTAGTGGCGTTGTCGCAGGGACTTAAAGTTCGTGGGATCACGCTGCTGTTATTCGGTGGAGTTTCCAGAATTGAAGGCGATGCGACTAGACCGCGTAACGAATTCTTAATAGCGTTCGCTGGCCCTGCGGTTTCTCTTGTTATTGGCATTGCGCTGGTCGGATGGTGGGTGATGTATGGGCCTGTATACGAGAAAGATGTGACATTGTTCAAGGGAGTCATATTTTTCACAGGCTGGATGAATATCATGGTCGCCGGTTTCAACATGTTGCCCGGATACCCGATGGACGGTGGGCGAATTCTACGTTCTGCCGTGTGGAGCTTTACTGGCGATACAGCGCGGGCGACCAGAGTTGCCTACCTTGTGGGTAGAGCGGTATTTTTCGTATTGATCGGCTGGGGTGCATGGCAGATTTTAAATGGCGATATATTCGGCGGAATATGGATCGCTATGATCGGCTGGTTCTTGATGTCGTCGGGTCGCAGCGAAGTCGATGGTGAACGGGCGAATCGGGCCAAGAAGTCTACAGATGAAGCAGGATCGGTTAAAGGATTAGAGTTCACTGTGGGTATAGTGACACGTCCTATGCCTGCGATGCTGGAGGGTAGCTGGTCGGTCGAGCAGGTCACAGGTCAATGGTTACCAGAAAACCCACTCGCATCGGTACCGGTGGCTAGGCAGGGCGAGTTGGTTGGGTTCGTTGTTCGTCAGGATATTGATGCAGTACCGCTCGAACGCCAAGGTGAGACATCTATCGGCGAGCTGATGAACCCGGACAGCCTACGGGCAATTTCTAAAGACGAATCAGTTCGAGAAGCACTAGGTTCTATGGACCGTCATCACGTGAACCAACTAGTCGTAATGGATAACGATTACGTGGTTGGCATTGTGGCCCGAGAAGATATTGTTCGGGCGCTTTTGGAATTTCGAGGAGCAAACGAAAAGATTGACTCGACTGATACTGGAACGTCGGTCTAGCAGGTCGCTTTAGCTATTATAAACGGCTTCAGGAAGCCATATAGCGAAAGGCGTACCGCCGCCGACACCGTCTTCTGCCCAGACTTTACCGTGGTGTAGTTCGACTATTTGCCTGACGATGGCGAGTCCAATTCCGGTTTAAGGAATGTTGGGATTGTTGATCTGGCTGTACGGCTAAAACACTCGATCACGTTCGTCGTGAGGTATGCCGAGGCCTTCGTCGTTGATTGTGATTCCTAGGCCTTGTTCGTCGACCCACGTATCGAGGGAAATGTTCGTATTAACGATCGAGTAGGAATTACGCTAGTCAAATGGTATGAAAGGCTAGAGGTGGATGATGGCGCGGCGGTGGGTCCCAACGCCTACAAGAGTTTTGCCGTACTTCGTTTCGACTTTAAAACGCAGTTTCTTGCCATCGATTTCGATCAGTGTCGCTGTGGTCTTAACTGATTCACCAGCCGGTGTTGGCGCAATGTGTTTCACGTCCACATGGAACCCAACTGATGCTTCAACGAACCCTTTAGTCGCTTCAACACAGGCGATCTCCATCTCCATAATCATCGCCGGGCTTGAGAGAACGCAATGTTCAGCTTTACCGGTGGGGCTATAGAGATGACTGCCCTCGACTACGAGTGATCTTGTAGCGGAGAGCCCAAGTTTGAGGCTATCTAGAGTCTGCGGCATGTGTACGTTGGTCCACCGATTGTTACAGAGCGATGATGCCGTAACCGGCGTCGACTGGAATGATCGATCCGGTGATGCCTGATGACATATCGCTAAGCAGGAACAAAGCGGTGTCGGCAACTTCCTTGTGGTTGATATTGCGCCCGAGCGGTGAACGTTCGCGGTGTGCCTTAGTCATATCGCGGAAACCTGGAATGCTTCGAGCAGCGAGCGTTGGCAGTGGGCCTGCTGAAATTGCGTTCACACGAATATTACTAGGTCCAAACTCTACGGCAAGTTGGCGAGCTTCGTTTTCAAGAGCAGCTTTCGCCGTGCCCATGATGTTGTATCCAGGGTATACGCGCTGTGAAGCATCGAACGTTAGCGTGATGGCTGATCCACCAGATTCTCCAAACAGTGGAGCTGCCTTACCGACGACTGGCATGAGTGTGTACGCGCTGGTTTCGAGAGCAGTTCGGAATCCTTGGAGATTAGTGTCGGAGAAATTTCCACCTAGGTCGTCTCGATCGGCAAAGGCGATGCAGTGTACTACGAAATCTATCTCGCCCCATTCACTCTTGATTCGATCGTAAACAGACTGAACTTTCGTATCGTCTGTGGCGTCGCATTCGAGCAGCATCGGATTGCCGAGACTGGCTGTGGCTTTTTCAACCGGTGCTTTCAGTCGCTCGTTTAGATATGTGAAGGCAAGCTCGGCGCCTGCTTCTGCAAGTCTCTCAGAGATTGCCCATGCGATGCTGCGCTGGTTGGCAACGCCCCATATGACACCACGTTTGCCTTTGAGATCGATATGTACTGCCATTGCTGCTGCTTCGCCTTCCGCTCACAAAACTAGCCGGTCAATTTGGATGAACCAAATGTAACAGGCGAAAAAAAGACTGGCGATTGAAATTGCTTTCAACCGCCAGCCATATCATCAATTTTACTCGATTAGTTTTACGAAATCCGCTTACCAGTTCGTGTGTGAACCGTCGGCGCGGTGTGGGTGCGGAGCTTCCCAGAATTTGAACGGCTCTGTCAGTTTGCTTTCATCCACTTCAACACCGAGTCCCGGCCTATCGTTCACGACATAGCCGTTGCCGTTGAATTCGACCTGCTCGGTGAAGATGCTGCGATCGGGGTCTTCAGCACGTTCCATGTTCACTTCAAGCCACGCAAAGTTCGGAACCGCGGCTGCAAGGTGTACAGATGCTGCGGTGCAGATTGGCCCTAGTGGGTTGTGAGGCATCAGGTCAATGTAGTGAGCTTCTGCCCATCCCGCAACCTTCATAGATTCGGTGAATCCACCGACGTTGCATATGTCGACTCGTACGTACTGAGTAATGCCTCGCTCGATGTAAGGCAGGAACTGCCACTTCGAGGCGAATTCTTCACCAATGGCGAAGGGAACGTCGGTTAGCTTACGAAGTGCTTCGTATGCTTCTGGCGATTCATCACGAATTGGCTCTTCCAGGAAGTCGAGCGTGTGTGAAGGCATCATCTGGCAGAAGCTTGCTGTTTCTGCTGGCGACAATCGGTGGTGATAGTCGACTCCGAGAATAGCCTGATTTCCAAGCGTTTCACGTGTCTTGATAAGCCATTCAGCCGAGTTTGCAATCGACTCACGAGGCTCAAAGAGTCCGCTGCTCTGGATGTCCATGTTGTCATACGATAGGCGGAAAGCATTTATTCCTCTGGCCATGAACTCTTTCGCTTGTTCGATCATGTCGGGACCGTAAGGACCGGCAGTGGTGGCGAATACAGGAACGCTGTGGCGGTGCTTGCCTCCTAGGAGTTCGTATACGGGTACCCCAAGCTTTTTGCCGACGATGTCGTGGAGCGCTAGGTCGAGAGCGGAGATTGCAGCAGTTAGCGTGCGCCCACCTTCAAAGTACTGGCTTCTGTACATCTCTTGCCAGAGAGCACCGCGTGCCATTGGATCTTTTCCAATGAGGAATTCCCGGTAGTGCTCCATGATTCCTTTTACGCCTAGCTCTCGACCAGAGAAGCCGGATTCACCCCATCCGTATATGCCTTCATCGGTTTCGACTTTGACTAGCATCTGGTTTCGTCGACCGACCCAGACTGCGAATGGTTTTACATCTGTAATTTTCATGCGTGATTAGCTCCAGGTGACACTAACGTGACTGATCGGCCCCGGAACCCTTTCCTTAGCCCCTTCCCGAAGGAAAGAGAGATTGATTTGTGAAGTTCGGTGAATATTAGCTTTTACCAGTTGGTGTGGGAACCATCGTTTCGTTTGAGGTGAGGCATTTCTGAGTATCGGAACGGTTCGGTTAGTGATTGTTCATCTACTTCGACGCCGAGTCCGGGTTTGTCGAGAACGGTTACTTTACCGGAGACGATATCAGGTTGAACAGGGAAGACCTCTTTCGAGTAGAAGCCGTTGTCTTCACCGGCCGATTCTCTTATCTCAAGCCAGGAGAAGTTAGCTGCTGCCATGCCCATATGAGCCGTAGCGGCGACGCAGATTGGCCCGAGCGGATTGTGTGGCATAAGATCGATGTAATGAGCTTCCGACCATCCGACAACTTTCATCGCCTCAGTTATTCCGCCGACGTTGCAGATATCGACTCGAATGTAGTTGGCTAGTCCCTTTTCGATGTAGGGGAGGAACTGCCATTTTGAAGCGAATTCTTCACCGAGTGCGAACGGCATGTTGGTCAACGTTCGCAGAGATTCGTAGGCTTCGGGGGATTCATCACGAATCGGCTCTTCGAGGAAATCTAGAGTGTGTTCTGGCATCATTTGGCAGAACGAAGCAGTTTCTGCGACCGAGAGCCTGTGGTGAAAGTCGTATCCAATAACTGGGCGGAGGCCGAGAACTTCACGTGCTTTGATTAATCCTTCTGCAGCATTGGCGATTGCTTCACGCGGTTCAAAGATTCCCTCAGATTCAGGTTCGTACCCTCGGTGAAGTCGGAAGCAGTCGAATCCTTCGGCGATCATCTTCTGAGCGATGTTGACCATTTCTTCAGGTGAATTGCCGCCGCCAGTAGCGAATGTCGGAACATAGTCACGGTGTTTGCCGCCGAGTAGTTCGTAAACTGGAACTCCGAGTTTTTTGCCGACGATATCGTAAAGGGCGATATCAATTGCTGAAATTGCTGCGGTAAGAGTTCGACCACCTTCGAAATACTGGCTACGATACATTTCCTGCCAGAGAGCACCCCGTGCCATAGGGTCTTTGCCTATTAGGAACTCTCTGTAGTGTTCGACGATGCCTTTTACACCCATTTCTCGACTAGAGAGCCCTGACTCACCCCAGCCGTATATGCCTTCATCTGTTTCCACTTTGACCAGCATTTGGTTTCGTGTACCAACCCATACTGGGAACGGTTTGATGTCGGTAATTCGCATTAATGAAGAGCCTTTGTATGAAGTGAGAAATTATTCGCGAAATGGTTATTGCCGAAAAAGATTGTTCTCATTGACGGCCGGTGTCAAGAGCATTCAGTTTGGAGCAGGCAGCAGCAATCACCGACCGACCATGACGATGGAGAGAGAAACGAGTCAAAGAACCACACCAGCAGAGGTTCATGAAACATCGTCTGGCAGATCAGATCGTTGGGCAGTTGTGTTGTTAGATGACGATCATCATTCAATGGACTATGTGATCTGGGCGCTGCTCAAGACGATTCCCGAAATGTCGACTGCTGATGCATCTCTGGTGATGCTCGAAGCACACAACACAGGCAAGGGAGTAGTGACGCTGTGTGGGCGTGACTTGGCGATGTCGTATCGAAATGCATTGCGGATTCTTCAACTTGGTTGCGAAGTCGAACCTGGCTGGTAAATTTCTGGTTTGATCCAGAATTTCAACGGGTCGTATGTCCCGATAGCGGACTTTTTAATCGTTGTCAGGGCATACGAGTTTTCGACTCTCACTTGCGGCGAGGCGGATCGGTGTTTAGTGTTCAGTCATCTAACTTTCTTTATTTATGTAAGTGGTCTAGTTCTTACAGCATGGCTGGGCAATTTTCCAACCGAATCGGAAAGATATGACGTAATCGAATTAATGCGGTATTTCACAAATAACAAGGAACTATTTTTTTAGATGCAAGATCCCAAAGACATCCAAGACATTAAGCGACCTTCTAAAGAGTTGATCGCTAAGCTCTACGAGCACGTAAGCTCGGCAACTGCTGCTGGTGACCTGAATAAGCTTGGCGTTTCAAACTGCTTCATCCCCGGTCCTACTCCTTACACTCCCGGCAAGAAGATTGTTGGCCCGGCTGCGACGCTTCAGTTCATGCCAAAACGTGACGACGTTTACGTCGATGGTGAGTACACCGACCCTGAATTACAGCTTCACCGTCATGTTTTGTACGGCACGCAAGAAGGAGACGTTGTCGTTGTCGATGCAAGAGGCAGTATGACCAGTGGTGTATTTGGGAACATGATGCTTACTTACTTCCAGGGTGCCGGTGGTATTGGTGTAGTAGTTGACGGCTGCATTCGTGACTACCCCGAAGCTCCTGAAGAACTGGGACTGTGGTTGAAGGGTGTAACACCTAACTTCCACACACAGACCGAAATCTTTCCGTATGCAGTGAATGTTCCAATTGCGGTTGGGGGCACATACGTTGCTCCTGGCGACATAATCATCGCGGACGATGATGGTGTGGTAGTTGTTCCGATTCACCTTGCCGAGCAGCTTGCCGAGGCCGGTGAAGTTCATGCAGAGTGGGAAGAGTTCAGCCGACAGAAGTTGGAAAATGGCGGAGATCTTCGACTTTACTACCCACTATCGGACGAAGCTCGACCTGAGTACGAAGAATGGAAAAAGGCAAACGGAAAATAGTCCGTGTTTCATTGACCTTAACGGATCGAATTAGAAAATCCCACCGGTAAATATCCAGTGGGATTTTCTAATTAATGGACAATAGATCTTCTCGGGGACGTTGCCTGATCCTGTTCAGTCAGCTTTTGGAAATGTTTGGTTGAACTATCTACGATCGATGCACGATTACCATCTTGAGTTCGGTCATTTCCTCGACGGCGTAGCGAGGACCTTCTTTGCCCATTCCACTGTCTTTGAGACCACCATATGGCATCATGTCGGCTCGGAATTGGGTGCCTCCATTGATGTTGATGTTCCCGGATTCGACTTCAAGTGCGAACTTCAATGCATTGTCGATGTTCTCGGTGAAAATCGCAGCCGATAGTCCGTATCGGGTGTCGTTTGCGTACTTGATAGCTTCATCGATGCCTTCGATCGGGGTTACGCCGACTGCGGGACCGAAAAGTTCTTCGCGAGATACCTTCATGTCGGGATGCACATCGGCGAGGATCGAAGGCGCAAGAACAGCGCCATTTCTACCACCACCTTCTATCAATCGTGCCCCGGCTCCGACCGCCTCATTGATCCAGCTTTCGACTCGTTGTGCGTCGCTTTCTCGCACCATTGGTCCGACCTTGATAGCGTCTGCCATCGGGTCTCCAGACGGCAATGCTGCAACCATCGGTTTGAGGGCGTCGAGATAGTCTGCATATATTATTTTATCGACATAGACCCTCTGAGTAGAGATACATGCCTGCCCCGCGTTCGCATAGCCGTTTTGAACTGTGGCGAGCGCAACTTTTTCGATATCGGCATCGGGCAGAACGATCAGTGGAGAGTTTGAACCGAGTTCCATCGTTACTTTCTTGAGACCGGCGGTTCGCATGATCTGTTCGCCGACTTCTTGACTGCCGGTAAAGGTAACTTTTCGAACTGCGCTGTGAGATACAACGGCATCTCCAATGACGGAACCTGAACCAGTTACGCACTGGATTGCTTCTGATGGCATTCCGGCATCGAGGAGGATTTCTGTCAGTTTCAATGCTGAAAGTGGAGTGTCGCTGGCTGGTTTAATGACTACTGAGTTGCCGCCTGCGATCGCTGGTCCGACTTTGTGGGCGACAAGGTTTAGCGGGAAGTTGAATGGGGTTACCGCTGCCACTACTCCCACTGGAACTCGTACCGAGAAGCCAAATTTCATCTGGTTATCAGGTGCGGCATCTAGCGGAATTGTTTCGCCGAACAGACGCTTTGCCTCTTCAGCCGACCATGTCATGGTCTGGATACAGCGGTCGACCTCGAGAAGTCCTTCGCTGAGTACTTTGCCTTCTTCGCGAGTGATCGTTTCTCCGAGATCTTGCTGTCGCTCGTTTAGTAGTGTGACAACTCGGGTCAAAATTTCGTAGCGGTCGAATGCGCTGAGCTTGCGCATGGCTTTAGCCCCACGTTCGGCGCTTGCCATCGCTGTGTTCACATCTTCAACCGTGCCGGCAGGTACGGTATCGAAAGCTTCCCCTGTATACGGGTTTCGCACTTCCATTTGGGATGCGCCTGAAGTCCACTCGCCGTTGATGTACATTTTCATTACGGAATTACCTCTATTTTCTCTAAGCACAGATTATCTTCAGCCCATTCGGTTAGCCTCAGTATAGACCGGAGGCGACATTGACGAGGCATGCCCCTCGGGTTGTCGGACTTGGTGTGTCTGACGTCCAGCTCAAAAATCGAATTCTCTGATGCCAGTAAGTATCGTTACAACTAAGGAATTTGGAGCATGTGGCTTTCAACGTGGCTGTCACACGCGACAAGTCGGCAGTCCAGTGCTTACCTGAACATGCCGACTTGAACTTGTTTTCAGTGGTACCCCTGGCGTGAATCGAACACGCGGCACATGGTTTAGGAAACCATTGCTCTATCCACTGAGCTACAGGGGCATGGGTATCTATTCTAAGTTCAAATCACAAAAATTTGAGCCTATATAGACGGTTGATATTGGTGATTTGTAAACACTTTGTAAAGGCTAAGTGTTTACATGCTGACGAAAATACTAACCAGGTAAGAGAAACTTAGACTATCTCTCAGAGAACTCGTTAATCAGCTGTAAGCCTCACTAGCACTTCTCTCATTAGCAATAAATGGGAAGCCTAGGGCGTTTACGACTTACGGTGTTCGTACAGTCAACAAATGGAGCCTTCTGCGGTTATAGGTGAGGAATCTTTCTACTCATAACTACGACCATTTAAAAGGACACTAACAAACGTTCGGCGTACAAAAAATTTATATGTAACTAGCGTTATAAGCGAAGTTGTAAATATTGCAACCAAAAACTTAACCTCATGCGGGGCTGAGATGTTAAACATTAAGAAAGTTACAAAGGTGACTATAGGTAAATGTGATAGATACACCCAATATGAAGAATCTGCCAACCAACGCCATCTAGAGCTATAGGTGGTTAAATGCTGTTCAGAAAATCCAATCAAACCAAGGCTAAAAGTAACGGCACAGATCATCTTTAGTCCGATGTAAAGGAGTCCCAGACCGTCATTTTCACCTCCCGAATTGTAGATATCCGTTACCTGAGGAGCTGTCCATAAGTACACCATGAATCCCACAGATCCAGACACTATGTAGGCAACCCAATAGTTCTTGATAGATCTCATCAGACTTTCACTATGAAACAATCCATAACCAAATAGAAAATAAGTAAAACTGGCGAGTGGATTACCAATTAGTTCAGCCCCAGATGGGATAAGAACCATCATGAGTATCACGCTTATGGCAAAGGGTACGGGAAAGTAAATAACTCGTGATAACGCCCTGGCTGAAGATTGCCAAACGATACGGACCGTGTTCGACGGAATAAGTTTTGAGAAGAGTTGACCACTCAGATTCCACATTGCCATCAAAATCACAAATATCAGTAGGTGAAAAAGAAACCACAGATGCCAAGGATTGAAGTAGGACTCAATTTCAACACCACCCTTAATTGATCCTTGCAGTCCGTACAGCCAGATATATGGCATTACTAATGCTATGAGTGGAAGGAAAACGATAAGTGGCAAGCCGATTCGCCTCCATCGTTGGTTTCGGTACGATTTCCAGGATCGCCTTTGCACGACAAGTGCACCAAAAAATCCTCCGAGAATGAAAAATAGAGGCATACGCCAAATGTGAATGAATTCAAACACCACCCAAATGGCTAATGACTCTCCATCGTCCGATGGCCATATTTCGTAGGTGTTGAAGTAAGGCAATGACGCATGGAGAACGATCCCTAATGCCATTGCCACGGCTCTAAGTGCATCCAGTCCGTAATATCGGACTGAGGCGCCCTGATCGGCTTTATCACTTGTCAAATCGTTCTTCACTGTGGTTCTGTTCAATTTGATATATCCCTAATATGAGTCATTGGTCGGATACATTTATGACTAAATCTTATCTTGAAATCTTTGAATGCCGACACCTACTGATGCCGCCAACATGGAGAGGCTATACAACTGTGATAGCCTCGTGACCAAGGCGCTGCTGGACTGCAATCTAGCTAACTGATTTGTGATTTTAATTCAAATTGAACCGAACCGTCCGTATTCTGTTGTGCCGCCGTATGGTTTGCTCTAAAATGCCAAAATGCACAAAATTAAATTCTCATTCCTTCTCGTGGTTTTAGCTGCTATATCAATATCAGTTGTCGGCTGTGGATCATCGAGTGTAGATGAATCCGTTTCTAGCGATGAAGATACCGGTGACGGTGTACAAATTACACAGCCAGACGGCGTGTTTACCGTCGACGATGTAGCTGCTGTGGGATGGAAAAAATCCAAAGAATTTTCTGTTGAAACTTTGCCGGGCGCAACTAGTGTTTGGTACGGGTTCTATCAACAGCGCGATGTCGAAGTACGCGTGTACGAATCGCAAAGTGAAGCCATTAGCTTAGGTCAGGAGCTAGCGGATAAGGCGACTGGCCGACGCAAGCCGAGTTCGATGATTGACTCAGGTGCAATCACTAATGCACAAACCAGCACACGGACTAGTTACTTGACGTATGCGATTGTCGGTAATTTGATTATGCTGTGTGAGATTAAAATTGAAGACTGCCAGAGTCTGGTCGATGGTATTGGGCAATAGATTTTCGGTTGGATATGGAAGCTAATCGTTTCGGTGAAGAAATCGAAGCCTCCTGTCAGCATTGCGCCTCGGTTCGCCGGGGTGTTTTCATTTAATCCGAACTCAACATCAAAGATTCAAAAAGGGAACTGATCGACAAGTGATCCTGAAATGGGAATGGGGCAGGTAATGTCCGTTATTACGGACCCTGTGCACTTAGAGTCGTAGCAATGGCATTAGGGATCGTTCTGTATGCGTCATTGCCTTACTCCAACATCTTCGAATTGTGCCCATCGGACGATGGAAAGTCATAGCCCATTTTGGTGGTTTCTAGTTCGTAGGCTTATTTTGTCCAAATGTGAAGTTGTTGCTGGAGCTGGGTGCTGATTATTTCAATGCGGAGACTAGTACATCGCATTTTGTTCGGTCAAATTCGCACAGGAGGACGGCATTTCCTGCCACTAAGAAGTCGGAATATCCAGTGAACGATCCGCCACTGACATCGAGTAGTTTGCCGCCTTTGGATCGTTTTACTGCGCCTTCGATTGACCCTTCGGCTGCCGGTACACCGTGCTCGATCGCGTCTTCATGTGATGCGTAGAAGCGAATTTCAATATCTTTTTGTTGGAAGAATCCGTACCAAATTTCTATTGATTCAGGAACAGTTGCAGTTTCGTACTGCTTAGACTTCTTCCATCCCGCGGTAATAAACGATCCGGGTGTGAAGAGTTGGTCGGCTAGAACAACAGAGATAGCTGCTGAATCGTCATCAACGATTGATTGGTCTGCTGGTGCTGTAGAGCCGCATGCCGTGATCGAAATGGCCACTAAGAAAGCGAGAATCGCGGATTTGGTCATTTTGATCGACTTCATGCTGGTCCTGCTGAGTTCTGTCCTGCGTGTCAGAGTATCGCAAATAGGCGCCGAAATTTTCACGCGTCATTCACATCTAAACGCACTTAAATGAGCCAGATTTGGTTAATGCCAAATCAAGGCGGCGGTGACCCTGATTCGTGATTGAAGGTGTGTGTGTGGAAATCATACAGGTCCTGATGGGTGTACATATCTGCTCATAGAGCCGCTGTGGCAGATAGCTTAGCGGTAGCACAAAGTGATCACCGAGTTGGCGATCGATCTAGACATATAAGCTGGAAATCGCTGCCACACAGATGTGTAGCGATTGCAATACAAAGTGATAACCAAATCAGATAGGTGGTCCGTCTGACCCGATGACAAGAATAAAAAAGACGGCAGGCATTTACGTCACCGTTTTTTGTTTAACTGGTTAGCTTTTACGTAGAGTGAGACCGTGCGTCAGCCTGATCGACTGCTGAAGATCAATTCGAGCATGCCGAATTTGAGACGGGTGTTAAATGCTATACGGGTACAAGAAGTGGCCTTAGTGTCCACCGTCGCCGCTTCCGAGCCCTGAGACGGTTACGCGGTAGGAAGGGTCGACATCTGGATCGCTATCGATGATGACATTTGCCTTGCTTAGAATTCGCTGGCAGTTCTCACTCAGGTGGAGCAGGTGGAGTTTACGATCGGTAGCTTCGTATCGGCGTGCCAGATCAACAATTGCTTCAATGCCCGAGTGATCCCAAACCCTTGAGTGCTGAAAGTCTATAACGACTTCTTTAGGATCGTGCGGCGGGTGGAACAGATCTCGGAACGACGTAATCGAAGCAAAGAACAGCTGGCCATGAAGGGTGTAAACCTTGCGGTCGGGTACGCTGTCAGCGCTTTCCTCAACATAGATCGACCGGGCTGTGTTCCATGCGAACACTAGTGCTGAGACGATAACTCCGACGATTACGGCGATAGCGAGATCGGTGGCCACGGTTACTGCAGATACGAGGATCATAACGAAGGCGTCCGATACTGGGACCTTACGGATGATACGTAGGCTAGACCAAGAGAATGTACCTATTACGACGACGAACATAACACCAACTAGGGCGGCGATTGGGATTCGTTCGATTAGAGAAGAACCGACCAAGATGTATACGAGGAGAAGGATGGCAGCGATTGCGCCTGAGAGTCGCCATCGAGCTCCGGACTTCATATTGATCATGCTCTGGCCGATCATTGCACATCCGCCCATCCCGCCGAAGAAGCCAGTAAGGATGTTTGCTGCACCTTGCGACATACATTCTCGGTTGTTTTGACCCTTTGTATCTGTAATGCCATCAATAAGCGAAACGGTTAGAAGAGATTCGATCAGGCCAATCGCAGCAAGAATGAATGCGTGCGGCAGGATGATCCATAGAGTTTCGAGATTGAGAGGAACGTCTGGCACGCTGAAAGTTGGCAGGCTACCTGAAATGCTTGATAGGTCGCCGACGGTTTGAGTATTAACTCCTCCGAATATAACGATTCCTGAAACAACCAGAATTCCAGCAAGAGCCGATGGGAACTTAGTTGTGAGTTTCGGTATTAGGTATATGACGCCCATCGCAACTGCGATGAGTCCAAGCATGATTACGAGGTCGCTACTGGCGAGCCAGGATTCGTGTCCATCAGGGCCGGTGACTTTGAAACTTTCGAGTTGAGCTAGGAAGATGACGATGGCGAGTCCGTTTACGAATCCGAGCATGACCGGATACGGAACCATCTTGATGAGCCTGCCTTGTTTGAAGGCCCCGACCGCCATTTGGATGATTCCCATGAGAATCACGGTGATGAACAGGTATTCGACACCGTGTTCCTTCACAAGAACGACCATTACGACGGCTAATGCACCAGTTGCTCCCGAAATCATTCCGGGGCGCCCGCCCGTTACCGATGTAACGAGTCCGACTATGAAGGCTGCGTAGAGGCCGACGAGTGGGTCGACTCCCGCCACGAAGGCGAAGGCTACGGCTTCAGGAACCAGTGCAAGTGAGACTGTTAGCCCCGCGAGTGTTTCTACTCGAATTCGGGCCGGAATGGAAAGCTCTTGCATGGGTAACTAACTGGCTGTGAAATATTTTTCAAACAGCATTCTTTTGTACACGTAGCCCCGACTCAATGGTTAACTAACCGTTACGTATTAACGCGAAAAATTGATGGGTGTCACCAAAAAATCTATGTTTAGGTGGTTAAGTAGGTTGGTTTTCTGATGTGAACATCGTTTCATCATTACTGGCAGAATCGACGGTCCGGATGGGATTAAATGTCACACTTGAAATTGCTAGTGCAGTTCCGTCGTACACGTTCTCTTCGCCGACCAATTCGAGCACGCCGAATTTCTTCAGGATGGTTTTCAAAAATGGTGTATTGAGAGCCGCCGAATAAAGATGCAAATCAACCAGCGAAAGCTGATGTGTAAAGACCTGCGATTGGAGGTGCGCCGACGGCAATTGCGAGTGCGATAGAGAGTGGTATAGCGGCGACTCTAACGACGATTCCGGAGATGACGTTGGTGCGTATTTCAGCGAAGGGCATGAACGGCTTTGGCTTTTTAGGTATGTGTGCCGATAGTCCTTGGGCTGCTAGGTTTGTCATTTGGTATTCGAAACCCATTTCAGGATGTGGGTAGCGATAGCTACTACATCGCCCTTTTGATTGACCACTTTAATTGTTGCTGAAGAACGCCGGCGTTCTTCATCTATTTCGGTGACTGCGTATGTAACGGTGATCGTGTCACCGAAGTACACAGCGCCAAGAAATCGAATACGATCATATCCGAGCGAAACGGCTGTTTCATTAGGGGTTGGTCGGGCGTACTTGTCGAGAATCGCTGATGAAGCGGTCGACATGTAGCCGACCATTAGGGCGCCATGTGCGATTCGGGCTCCGTAGCCGCTTTTACGCATGTATTCTTCGTTCACGTGATTCGGAGCGAAGTCGCCGGTGATCCCGGCGAATCCGTACACGTCCGATTCACTAACCGTTTTGGAAAACGAGACGAAAGCACCTATGTCGATTGGGAACTCTTCTGTCATGAGACTTTGGCTGCAGGTTTATATAAACCGTGACCTCTCCTTCGTACCAGCCGAGTGGTCGATGTAAACAGTAACCGTTTCTGAGAAGAATTCAAACCCTTCAGTCCCTTGCTCACGTTGACCAATGCCCGACGAACCGAGTCCGCCAAACGGCAAGTGAACCTCACCGCCAAGTGTCGGAGCGTTCACGTGAACCATGCCGTTGTGCGAAGTGTTGATGTACTCGTGCGCCTGCACCAAATCACGTGTGTAAATCGACGACGACAGTCCGAACTCAACATCGTTATTAATCCGAATAGCGTCCTGCAAATCGGAGGCCTTGAAAACACTTAGTACTGGTCCAAAAATCTCCTCTTGGGCAATACGCATTTTGCTCGTCACATCTTCGAAAATCGTCGGATCAACGTAGTAACCCTCAGCAAACTCGCCATCCTGAAGGTGATGCCCCCCAAGCGTTAGCTTGGCACCCTCTTCAGTTCCAATACCGATGTACTGAAGCACCGTATCGAGCTGATTCTTCGAAGAAAGCGGCGCAACGTCCTTCGTCTCGTCCATGCCATCACCTATCGTCAAAGCCGAGGTTTGAGCGATCAAGTTAGACATAAATTCATCGTAAATACCGTCTTCGACGATCGCCCGTGAAGTTGCGGTGCAGCGTTGACCCGTCGAGCCAAACGCTCCTTGCACGACACCCGGAATCGCCTTCGCTAGATCGGCATCGTTCATGATGATAGCAGCGTTCTTTCCGCCCATTTCGCATTGCATCTTCTTCAGCAATTCAGATCCACGAGCCGTAATCGCAGTCCCAACTTCGGTTGATCCCGTGAACGAAATTCCGGCTACACGTGGATCCTCAACCAGCGTGTTTCCGACCGAGCCACCGGGACCCGTCACAAGGTTCAAAACACCGGCTGGAAGTCCTGCTTCTTCGAATATTTCAACAAGAATCACAGCGGAAAGCGGAGTTGCAGAAGCTGGCTTGTATACGACGGTGTTTCCGGCGATAAGGCACGGTGCTAACTTCCATGCCGGGATGGCAAGTGGGAAATTCCACGGAGTAATAAGCGCCACAACGCCCAGCGGTCGTTTCACTGTGTAGGCAACAGTGTCGGGAAGTTCAGACGGAGTCGTGTACCCGAACAATCGACGTCCTTCACCGGCGGCGTATTCGATGATGTTCATCGCCCGCTTTACTTCACCGGTGGAATCGGCGATCGGCTTGCCTTCTTCGATCGTTATCGCTTCAGCCATCTCTTTGGCGCGTCGACCCATGATGTCGAGGGCTTTATAAAGAATTGCTCCACGTTGCGGCGCTGGCGTTCCCGCCCATCCTTTCGACGCTGCATCTGCTGCAGCGATGGCGTTTTCGGCGTCTTGCGGAAGGCTGGACTGGAATCTGCCAATAACTTGTGATGTGTGAGCTGGATTCATAACCGGGTATACCTGTCCCGAGATAGAGTCTTGCCATTTTCCACCGATGAAATTCTGGTGGGTTCGTGAAGATGATTTTTCGGTCATGATTGTGGTCTCTGCCCGGTGAATTGGCGTTCGATAACTTGGCTGTCGATTCTGCTCGTGTGAGATATTCGCAAATATCTCGGTGCGATAGTACCCGGTTATACCTCTTTCGGGCTGGCGAAATATGCGTTTGGCAGATATTCTGACGCCGTGAAGATTTCGAGCGTTCTGATAAGGAATTGCGCGGACATTTCGCATAGATTTGAATTTTTATTGGAGTAATTGAGCGTATGTCACCTAGCGGTAGTGCAACCGTCACGATTCACAGCTCGTCAACTGATCAGGTCATTACCGATAATTCGGTTCAGGTTCCTGACTACGATAAGGAACGTCTGGAACAGATTGGCTTCCTGACAAACATGACTTTTGTTTTGATGTGCAACTATCATCAGACGGGTCACTTCGGTGGTGGCACGGCTTATACGCCTTACGTGATTTCTACTCACCTTGCCGGTCCTGAAAACGGTGGTATGACCTTCGACTATCGAGAGCCGAAGCACCCGTTCTCAGATAAGTTCATGCTTGCTGGTGGGCACAACGCTCCCGTTACTTACGCAATGTGGATGCTGATGGGCGAGGCGCTCGACCGCAAGCACAAGGCAACCGGTGACGATAAATACAAGGCTGACGCAGAATCTTCTATGCTGGCGATCGATGCTCTTGGTTTCCGCCGAGGCGCAGGTGCGCTTGCAAACATTCTTGAAGAGAACGGCCTTACCGATCATCCTGCATTTGCTCAGGCAAAGATTCGTGGAATTCGATCGCTTTCGGGTCACTCAGAATCTACAGACCTAACGAACGATGTGAACGGTGGGCCTTCTGGTATCGGTATTGCTACTGCTGCTGGTAAAGCTGCGTTCTGGGACATGATGGGTGCCGACGACTCGCTGAAGATTTTCGCTGTCGAAGGTGAATTTGCTTTGACTTCGGGTCATTCGCAGGAATTCAAAACTCAGGCGGTTGCCAACCGAGTCGGTAAGCGTCTACGCGTGTTGATGTCGTACAACAATGCCGGTATCGATGACGAACTCATCGGTAGTGTTGTGAAAGAAGACACCTACGATATTGAAAACCAGTGGTCATCATACGGTTGGAACGTAATTCGAGTCGACAACGCAACTGATTATGATCAGGTTGTTGCTGCTTTGAAGACGATGGAAGAAGCAGACGAGTCCGATCGTAGACCGATTATCGTTATTGGTAAGACGGTCAAGGGGTACTGGCCTGGCGCTCCGGATGGAGAAGATCTGCCGGGCGGCGTTCCTCAGGTAAAAGATCACGCTAGTCACGCTTACGGAATGCCTATGAACGGTGAATACTTCCAGGGTCTGGCTTCAACATTTGAAGAAAAATTCGGTGTGAAGTTCGAAGGCATCCGAGATGGTGCTGTAAGCGATCCTAAGGAAAAGCTTGTTCAGCTGAAGACCAACATCGATATTGCGATGTCGGTTCTTGAGTCACATGGTCTTGGTGATTGGCTTGCTGATCGTTTGGTAACGATTGGTGACCAGGTCAATGACGATCTTCCTTTGAGCGTTCAGACCGATGTAGATCCGTTCCAAGACGATCGACTTCGTGTAAAGAACCTGCCAATCGAGCCAACGACGGTAACTGCTAAGAATCACGTTACTGGCGAAACCAAGGACGTTGCGATCAAGCTGTACGAACAGCCGGGACAGATCAAGGGAACTCGTCGAGCGATTTCTGAAATTATTAAGTGGGCGAACTACGTTACGGAAAACCGTTTCGTGATTGTTGCAGCCGACCTTGCTGAATCTATCAACGTGAACGCTGGATCGTTGTGGGGGCACTACGATCCGATCGAAAACCAGGCTGGTACTCGTTTGAAGGCTCCGATTCAGGAAGCCGGAAATGCACTTACAGCTGTTGGATTTACTAGCCAATCACTTTCCAAGGACCCTAAGAAGTTCAATGGTGTCTGGTCGATATCAGGTACGTACGGTGCTTTCACTCCGCTGATGTACCTTCCGCTTCGCGTTTGGAGCCAGCAAAATCAAGATTCACCATTCCGAATGGGTGTTGCACACATTCTTGCTGGTCACTCGGGTCCTGAAACTGCTGCTGATGCACGAACTCACTTCGGAATCTTCTCGCCTCAAGTGTGGAAGCTGTTCCCTAAGGGACAGGTAATCGTTCTTAGCTTCTGGGATTACAACGACGTTGCTCCGGGTTACTTCGCCGCTGCAGAAATTGCTGCACGAGACCCGAAGGTCGGCGTGATTGTTATGGAAGTTGCACGACCTGACTTCGCTGTTGCAGACCGTTCAAAATTTGCCAACACCGACATTAACGCTGCGGCTAAGGGCTTCTACGTGATCCGTGATTACGATGAGAGCAAGCCTAAGCATGGTGTTGTACTTTCGCAGGGTTCAAGTTCGACTGTGAACTTGGTGGACTCGTTGGCCAAACTCGAAGACGCTGGAGTAAACGTGAAGGTTGTTGCTGCGATCAGTGAAGAACTGTTCGATCGGCAGTCTGAAGAGTACAAGCAGAGCGTTATCTCGGATGCCGAGAAGTTCAATCTGATGGTCGTAACCACGGGAACTCGCCGAGTATGGCCTGTGACCGGTGTTGGACCGTTGACTGATGAATACTCACTGACTTCCGACTGGGACAACCAGTGGTTGAGCGGCGGTACCGAAGGTGACGTTATAAAGGAAGCTCATCTCGACAAGGATTCGATCTTTGGCGCAGTGAAACGATTCGCTGATGACCACGGTGCTCGAATAAGCAAGCAGGCCGCTGCTTTCAACGGCAAGTAGTTCGCTATCGTTCAAAACACGTACGGTCTGGCGATGTGGTTTTTCAGGATTGACACTCAATTTTGCCGTCCCAACAGCCGGCGGTGAAAATGTTTGCTTTCCTATTTTTGGTGAGTACCAGAAATTAACGGCAACGAGTGGCGACTACTTTGAGATAATCTGTTTCACAGAGTTATGGGACGGGAAGCTTCCCATAGCGCGCTATTAATCGTATTGCGAGGTTCGAGTTGCTAAAGCACTTTCAGGTGCCTGATGATATTGCCGTCCGAGTGGACGTCGACAAGCTACGTTCTGCTACCGAGCAGGTGTTTATGAAATGTGGTGTTCCTGAGTCGGAAGCCAAACTGGGTGCTGACGTTCTTCTGTTTGCAGATGAGAGCGGTATTGACACTCACGGCGTGTCGAACATGCTGCGGTCGTACGTGGCGGGCTACACGTCGGACGCGTTGAATGCTGCGCCCGAAATGAAGATCATCAAAGAGACGCCTTCGACAGCGACGATCGATGGTGATGGCGGGCTTGGTTTGATGATTGCTCCAAAGGCTATGGAGATCGCCATAGAGAAAGCCAAAGCGGTTGGAACTGGTGTTGTGGCAGTTCGTAATTCAGGGCACTTAGGTGCTGCCGGATATCACGCGATGATGGCAGCCGACAATGACATGATCGGCTGGTGTATGACAGCCGGTGGCAAATCGATGGTTCCGACGTTTGGCGCCGAGCCGCAGTTGGGAACGAATCCGATTGCGTTTGCAGCACCGGGTAACAATGAGCCAACGTTCATGTTCGATGCTGCGATGACTTCGATCGCTGGAAACAAGATCGGTCTTGCAGCTCGAATGGGCAAGGAGATGTCACCGGGCTGGGTCGCCAATGACGATGGAACCCCTGATATGGATGGTGGTCAGTTCACGGAACTAACTCTGGGTACTACACGAATGCAACTTCCGATGGGCTCAACTCGGGAACTCGGATCGCATAAGGGCTACGGTCTTGGCGTGATCGTAGATATTCTGTGCGGCCAGCTTTCGTTCGCACCTGGATTCGGAACTCTTGCCCAACAACGCCGTGCCCACTTCGTTGCTGCGTACTCGGTCGATGCATTTGGTGATGTGGACGAGTTCAAGGAGAACATGGACGGCATGTTGAAGGGCTTAGCTGCTACCAAACCTATGCCGGGCGAAGAGCGGGTTTACTACGCGGGATTGCCTGAGCACGAAGTGAGACTCGAACGACGAGAGAATGGCGTTCCCTTGCACCCTGAGGTAGTCGAGTGGTTCCGTGATATTTGCGCTGAGTTTGAGATCATTTTCAATCTGGCTTAGTCGAATACGCTGAAATAAGAATCGAATAAACGGGCCGCATCTACTGTCTTTCCGACACGATGCGGTCCTTTCGCGTCTGCTCTCCAAATTGTTTCGCCATCGGCGCGATCATCTGTGCGTTTCACCGTTGCAGTGCCTTGTTCATATTCGCACACGTGTTCGTCGAAGAGTGTGACGGCAGCTAGTGGGTCGTGAAATTTCAGATCAGGTCTTGTCGAGAACCATACTTCAGACATTTCGTAAACGGGTTTTAGCAATGGGTGTTGAAAATGCTCTTTGACTTGCTCTGAATTCATCACGACCTGATGAGTTACGTCGAGTCCTAACGATGTGTGGTGAGATGAGGAAGTCGAGTAGATGACATCGGCTGCGGCAGGGTCACAGTGGGCATTCCACTCTGATGCTGGAAGATTGGGGCTGTTGGAAAACCTGCCGATCATCATGTGAAGAGATTTCAGAAGCGAGGCCGTATCAGGGTGTTCGTTGAATAGCCGTGCAATGTTCGTCATTGGTCCGACAGCTAGTAGGGCTATCTCATTCGGATTATTTCTGATGGTTTCAGCCATGAATTCGACTGCGCCTTGATCGCTGAATTGTGTGTCATGTTCCCAAGTTGGTAGCACCGACGCTTGGGGGACTGTGGGTTGGCGAGTTGAACCGTCGAGCCGGTCTTCATGTCCGGGGATGATCGGTATATCGACTCCGGCCGTTTTACAGATTGCGCTTGCAAGTTTGGCGCGTTCGGTAGGTTGACCGGAGACAGTGGTGATTCCAAGCAAATCGCATCGGGGTTGAGCTAGAAGGTAGGCCAGAGCCACAGCGTCATCGATGTCGGAGCCGATATCCGTATCAAGAAGAACTTTTATCGTATCGTTATTCAATTGTTTCTCAGATGGTTTTCAGTAGTGTGAAGAAGTCTGTTGCTAGGCTCGTAATTTCCGACTGTATTGCCTTGGTTTTGAGCGTTCAATATCAATTATGACCTTACCGAAAATTTCATTATCTCCATCGAAGCTCGTTGGGCGATCAGGGGTTCGGTCGTCTTCGTAGTAAACGTCTCGCGTAATACCTAGGACGATTTTGAATTCTGCATGAAGAGTCGTTTCGACATTGTGAATTGCAGAATTCTGTTCATCATCAGTCAGCGCCACGAATCCACCAACGGCGTGTGCCATCATGTCGAGGGACAGTGCTTCGATGACCCTGAGCATCGCCGAGTGAGATGATGGGTTTCCTTTAGATCGCTCTTCGATAAGGTCTCGTAAACCTAGCGCTCCAGCTCCGATTTTTGGGTCGTCGACCGGAACGATTCTGTTGAGCAGTTGTGTAAAAGTGATCTTGTCCGAGTTGGTGAGAGAGCGATCTTGGTTGGGCATGATTTAAAATTTTAAAGGGAAGTGCGCTTCTTGGGTGCGCAAATAGCAAGATTTCAGGATGGTGTGTACCGTACGGGTTGCTACAACAGATTGGAAGATACTTGCGATGTTGAACATAGCGGATTGTGCCGATTGAATCGATACGGACGTGGTCTATGAGACTCTAAATGGCAAGAATGTCGGTCGAAAATGTTATGAACATTCCGTTTAGGGGTGAAGCAGGGACATGCTTGGATAGCGGACGATCCGTCAGGTACTGGTGATGACTTTGCTGTTGTACTCACGATGCAAGTGATGACCGGTTGATCGAGTGGATGTGGATATTCAACATTATCGAGTTCACGCTGACGATGTGGCGAATGCCGAGGGTGTGGGTGGGTTCGTAGTGCATTTCACGATAGATTGGGTTTTACACAGCGATCTCAACCAAACGTAGATCGATCGGTTGTAGGATATTTCGACTCGTTGTCCGGTGCGCAAAACTCTCGTAGCTACTCATGTGTTTAACGAGACAACGCGGCTTGCCAGTCAGCACCGGTTAGATGTGCGCGGCTATTTGCGAGAAGGGTTGACCGCCCTGCCTTTGATACAACAGCCGTAATTAACGGTAGAGATCGAATTTTATAAGGGGAATCTAAATGCTGAATGGTGTTCTGGTCGGGTTCGGGATAATGATCGCCTCTCTTGTAATTCCGGTCGTGCACTACGTTGCTGCCCCCTTAAGTCCATTTATCGCAGGGTTTATAGGCAGTGGCGTGGCGAAGATAGATCAGGACGGAATTATCAAATTTGGAGCTTTGGTTGCCTTGTTGATGTTCATCCCTGCCTTCCTAGTATTAGTATTGAAATTCGTAGTGGGTATGGAACAGATTTTTACTCTTCCGATAACTTTAGTTATGGTTTTGGCAGTGATGTTCATTCCGTACACTTGGTTTGGGGTTACCGTCGGGGCGCTAGGTGGTCACTACATTCGCCGAAATCAGGAATAACAATCCGAGAGCTAAATGTAGCGGTGTAAAAAAGTTGCTCAGGGTCAATTCGTTATAGCGAAGATGGAAGATTACGAGTCAGTTCGTGAGCGGCGCGTTCTCGCTGCCGCATGACCTTTGCATCGGGCACTATAACTACTGGACCAAGGGCATCACGGGCAATCGAGTCGGCAAAGCTTCCTAGTACGGAGCTGATTATCCCTGATCGCATTCTAGAACTAGAAACAATCCAAGATCCATTATTCTCCGACTGGACTCCGAGTACCTGTTGCACGAGGTTGCCGGAAACATGTTCAATTTCAATTCGAACATCGTCGTTGGTGAACTTGTTTATCAATTCGCCTTCCAGTTCTACGGAAGCCGCAGATTTCGTAAGTACGACGACAGTCGACTTACTTGCTCCAGCGATTGCGCTTGCGAACGGCAACGCTGAGTCAGCCGCATTTAGGCGGCACGGTACGATGATAGTTTTCGGTGGATGAGGTGGTGTGCCATTTAGCGTGGCGTGGTGCGGATTGACAATAAGCAGCGGCACCGATGTTGTTCGCCACAGATTATCGAGCAAACCGGGTGAAAAGATTCGATGTGGTCGCGACCGAGCGGTGGCTGCAATTGCCACCATTCCAAATGAGCTTGTTGCTGAGCGTGATGAGATCATCCGAGATGGATCGCCAGTTGCTATGCCCCATCGGGATTTCACGCCGTGGGGCCCGAGCCGGCTGACGACTTCTTCCAGATAGGCAGCTGCTAGTGATGCTCCTCGGTCGTGCGGTGCATCGGGGTAATGAACTTGTCCCGGACGCGCACCACGAGCTGGGTGAGTCGGTGGGAGTGTATGAAATAAGGTGGTTTCACCATCGAACCAATCGGCGAGCATTGATGAGAACGGCAAGATTTGTTCTGATCGTCGATAGCCGTTCAACGGAGCGAGGATTCGATTGAGATTTAGCGCGACTCCACGACCTACGGCAAGTCGCCGGATGTCATCTTGAGTCCGTGTAGTCGAATCTGGCTGTTGAGTCATCGTTGCTCTATTACAGCGAGTTTATCGCTTTCATAAACAATGCAAGACGATTGACTTGTTCTCCGATTTGTATGTTTTCGTCTTCAGCGTGAGGATTAAGGCCTTTAGAGCCCATACCGTCGGCAGACGGTACGCCCATAGCAGCGGTGAGATTGGCGTCGCTTCCGCCACCGGTCGATTCTTCTGTGAGCTCGAATCCGAAATCGTTGGACCACCCGATGAGCTTAGCTGCGAGTTCAGCAAGTTCGGGCGTGCGTTCCATCGGCGGGCGGTGGAAACTACCGGTTATTGTGAGAGTTGTCCCCTCGATAGTCGGTGTCAGCGCTCGGATTTTAGACTCGATCTCCGTAGCCTGTTCGTTGGTTCGGACTCGAACATCGATTACTGCTTCGGATTTTGCGGGAATCGTATTGCGGGCAGATCCACCTGAAATGATGCCGGTGTTGATCGTAATTCCGTTCGGCCAGTCGTTCATCGCTTGGAGTTCAATGATCCTGTGGGCGAGTTCGTGGATTGATGAAGCCCCGCGCTCTGGAAATGCCCCAGCGTGACTAGCTTTACCTTCGACTAAGAGTCGGAACTCGCCAAGCCCCTTTCGTTGAGTTTTCAAAGCTCCCGCTCCGGCTTGACCCGGTTCCATGACTAGCGCGTACTCGGCTCCTTTGGCTGATTCTTCCACAAGCGATCGTGAAGACGGACTTCCAACTTCTTCATCGGTGTTGAATAGGACTTTTATTGGGCGATTCGGCCATAGACCTTGTTCCCTAAGAGTGCGGAGTCCGATGATTGTTGTAGCTATTCCGGCCTTCATGTCGAGTACGCCGGGTCCGTAAAGTCGACCGTCTTTTTCTCTATAACCCATTCGATCGAGTGTTCCGAACGGCCATACGGTGTCGAGATGACCGACGATGAGGGCATGCTGGGTAGCTGCGTCGTCCGAATCAGCTACCCAGTCGGCGGTTATGTGATCGCCAAATTTTTTCTGAGTATGAACTGTTATGTCCCCGCCGATTGATTTCAGGAGATCGGCGGTAAAGGTCGAAATACGGTCATTGGCGAGTTTATCGCTTGTTGGAGTTTCGATCATTACGAGTTGTTCTATGAGATCAAATAGCTCGGTATTTTGCGAATTGGCGAGTGCGAGCCAGTCAGTCAATTTAGGATCCAGTCCGTTCAGATGTTTCAGATGAACGGATTGTAGGCTTCGAGAGTTGACTCTGGGACGTTTTATCTACTTCTGGAGCATTCGTTAGCTATTCGCTAAAGTTTGATCTAGAGCGTTGATGAGTTCTGGTTTTGGTGCGAAGTTTTCGAATCTGTGAGTGACGATACCGTCTGCCCCGACGATGAACGTCCATTCCTGAGAAGAAAGTCCCCATTCATCGAGAACTGGTGAAAATCGACCTTTGTTGAGGTCGCCTTGTATTTCGTGAGGGTTCTCGTAGAGATCTACGTGTACGAAATCGATTTGTTCTCCGTAGACATATTGTAGTTCGCTAGCTATTTCGACTTGTGGCCCGCACACAGCGTTTGTACAAAACGCCGGACTGGCAAATACGATCAATAGTGGGCGCTCGCGTTCGAGCGCTTCTGCTATTGAGTGCTGATAGAGATAAGGATCTCGATGACTACCGGTCGTGAGAGTTGCAATATCGCCAGTGCTTGCGATTGTTCGACTTTTACTTGCCGGTGCAGCTTGCCCGACTGTTACCGAATTCGCTTTTTCAGCGACTGGGAATCGAACTTCGACGTGTGCGCTTGATCCGTCGGGGCGAGGTATATCTGCGGATACTGACCAAAGACCAGAGCGGTCGAATTCGAGATTGGTCGAGTAAATTCCGCGCGTTCCGAACGGGAACAGGAAGAATCTAGCCAATGCGGAGGTTTCGATTTCGGCGTTGGATTCAGCGTCATAACCGTTCGGGAAGTGATTTGCTGTCAGCTTTACGATCGGGAACTTGATGAGACCGAAATCATCGCTGAGTACGATGCCGAATCGCTGGACTCCTAATCCTAGATCGGGAGTAGCGAGTTCGAGATCGATTTCTTCGGAGATGACTATCCAGCTTGGTTCTGGTTCAGCGAAAATCGATAGTTGATTTGGCAACCCTGATTCTTGAACCGGCGTTTGCATAAAGCCATTAGGGTCGACTTCGTAATTCTTTGACGATCCACAACCTACTAAAAGGAATACTGCCACTCCAGTTAACGCTACAACAAGCGACCGAAAAGGAGAGATTTTCGGTGATTCCACTAAATCCCACCTTCATTAACACCGAAGGTGAACGCGAAAATTGCGAAGTTATCGGAATCGGATGAGAGTTTGACGATGTGTTCACCGAATACGGGTGTTTCGAGAAATGCGTATAAGCGCGGTTCTATGACTGTGAAATAAGAACGACCGTCTTTGTCGAAAATTACATCCATTCCAGCCTCATCAGATTTGAGCGGGCGTCCGTCGATTTCTATGTAGACGTCGTACGGATCTGTTCCTGATGTAGTGACTACTACGTTGGCGCTTCTACCAACGAATTTAAATGCTATGTGGTCTTCTAGGTTGTTGGTAGAACGGGCGTGAGTGATGGATTCAGGTCCGTTGGTCCATAATCCTTGCAGATACCACTGTTGAGGAGTGTAGTTTTTATCGTCGATGTATTCACGTGTGGAATCTGGTTCGATGTAGTACTGCTCTTGACCTGCGTAAAGCCCTGACTGTGTGTAATTGCGTTCATAGCCGCAGTAAAGCTCACGTGTGACTCGATCGGCAACTGGGTCGCGGTCCGAAGAGTTGATGCTGCCTATCGGAATGCTCGAAACGTCCCAGCCTGCTTCAGTTAATGCTTCACGAATGGCGTTTTCGGTTTCGACGTAAGAACCTTCACCGAAATGTTGGTAGGTGAGCTGTCCATCGATACCGATCAGATATTTTGCCGGCCAGTATTGGTTGTCGAAAGACCTCCAGGTTTCGAACTCGTTGTCGAGGACAACAGCCCACTCGATTCCTTCACGAGCGATCGCTGATTCGACATTTTCACTCCGCTCTTCGAACTCGAACTCTGGCGTGTGTACTCCGAGAATAACCAAGCCATTCTCGGAGTACTTTGTATGCCATTCCTTAAGAAATGGCAGTGTTCGTAGGCAGTTGACGCAGGTGTAGGTCCAGAAATCGACGAGGACGACTTTGTTATCGGCAGTTTGATCGGCAATTTTGAACGGTTCAGAATTGAGCCATCCATTATCACCGTGAACTTCCAAAACGCCGTCAGGGTATGTTGGTAGCGGGAATGGCACTAAGGTTGGCGC